>NZ_BPQL01000052.1 GCF_022179225.1 Methylobacterium goesingense | reverse complement strand
CTCTCCTCCCCCTTGCGGGGAGGAGTTGGAGGTGGGGGTGGCTCCGCTGGCCTCCGCGCCCCGAGGGCCACCCAACCACCCCCACCCTCGATCCCTCCCCGCAAGCGGGAGGGAGGCCCGCCCTTTTCGGGGATGACATGATCAACGGAAACGGCCCCCGATGACCAAGGCCGCCATCGCCCCGGCCGGCGTCGCCCTGCCGGCCGCCGAGCCCGTGCCCCGCGCCGAGCCGGGCCCGATCCGCGAATTCTGGACCCGCCTGAAAGCGCGGCGCAGCGCCATGCTCGGCCTCGTCATCGTGGTGGCGCTGATCCTGATGGCGGTCTTCGCCGACTGGATCGCGCCCTACGATCCCATCGCCACGGACTGGAGCGCGATCCGGACCGCGCCGAGCTGGGCGCACCCGTTCGGCACCGACGAGGTCGGGCACGACGTGCTCTCGCGCATCGTCTTCGGCGCGAGGGCCTCGCTGGGGGCGGGCCTGACCTCGGTCGCCCTCGCGGTGGCGCTGGGCCTGCCGTTCGGGCTGCTGGCGGGCTACGCGGGCGGCGTGGTCGACCTGTTGATCATGCGCCTGACCGACGCGCTCCTGGCGATCCCGTTCCTCATCCTCGCCATCGCGCTCGCGGCCTTCCTCGGCCCGAGTCTCACCAACGCCATGGTGGCGATCGGCCTCTCGGCGACCTCGACCTTCGTGCGCCTGACCCGGGCGCAGGTACAGGCGGTGGCGGCGGAGGAGTTCGTGGAGGCGGCGCGCGCCGTCGGCAACCCGCCCTGGCGCATCGCGATCCGCCACATCGTGCCCAACATCGTGCCGGCGATCCTGGTCCAGGCGACGCTCACCATCGCGGCCGCGATCATCGCCGAGGCCAGCCTGTCCTTCCTCGGTCTCGGGCAGCAGCCGCCCGAGCCCTCTTGGGGCTCGATGCTCAACGTCGCCAAGAACTTCCTCGAGCAGGCGCCCTGGATGGCGATCTGGCCCGGGGCCTCGATCTTCCTCGCGGTGCTGGCCTTCAACCTCCTGGGCGACGGCCTGCGCGACGCCCTCGACCCCCGGCAGAGGACCTGACGATGGCGCAGGCGAGACAGACCCTGCTCGACGTCCGCGACCTCGCCGTCGCCTTCGACAGCGAGGGCGGCGCGGTCCACGCGGTCAACGGCGTGTCCTACACGCTCGCCGAGGGCGAGACCCTCGGCATCGTGGGCGAATCCGGCTCCGGCAAGAGCGTGCACGTGCTGGCGATGCTGGGCCTGATCCCGCGTCCGCCCGGCCGCATCACCGGGGGACAGGTGCTCTTTCAGGGCCGCGACCTCCTCGGCCTGCCGGAACGCGAACTCCGAAACATCCGGGGCGGGCAGATCGGCTTCGTGTTCCAGGACCCGATGAGCTCGCTCAACCCCGGCATGACGGTGGCGGCGCAGATCATCGAGCCTCTGCGCATCCATCTCGGCCTCGACGGACGCGCGGCCCGCGCCCGCGCCAAGGACCTCCTCGACCTCGTGCGCATCCCGAACGCGGGTGCCCGCCTCGACCAGTATCCGCACGAGTTCTCCGGCGGACAACGCCAGCGCGTGATGATCGCCATCGGATTGTCCTGCCGCCCGAAGCTCCTCATCGCCGACGAGGCGACAACGGCCCTCGACGTCACCGTGCAGGCCGAGATCATCGGTCTGGTGCAGGAGTTGAAGCGCGAGATCGGCATGGCGATCGTCTGGATCACCCACGATCTCGGGGTGGTGGCGGGCATCGCCGACACCGTCCAGGTCATGTATGCCGGCCGCATCCTCGAGCGCGGCCCCGTGGACGACATTTTTCGCGATCCACGGAGTGCGTATACGCTCGGCCTGCTGCGCTCGCTGCCCGACCTCAGCCGGGGCCGGGCCGGGCGCCGGCGCCTGCACCAGATCGAGGGCGCGCCCCCCGACATGCGCCATCCGCCGGCGGGCGACCCCTTCGCGGCGCGCAACATCTACGCGACCCCGCGCTGCCTGACCGAGGCGCCGCCCCTGGCGCAGGCCCCCGGGGCCGCGCCGGGTCATCTCGTGGCCGCCTGGTACGATCTGCCGGCGCGGCTCGCCGCCGAGGAGGCCGCGCGATGAGGCCAGAGCCCGCCGACCGCTATCCGCTGCTCTCGGTGCGGAATCTCAGCAAGCACTATCCCCTGCGCAGCTGGTGGGGCGGCAAGGGCTCGGTGTTCCGGGCGGTGCAGGATGTCAGCTTCGACATCCGGCCCGGCGAGACCCTGGGGCTGGTCGGCGAATCCGGGTCGGGCAAGTCCACCATCGGCCGCGCCGTCACCATGCTCAACCCGCCGAGCGCAGGCACCGTCGCCTTCGAGGGCACGGATCTGGCCAAGCTCTCCGCCTGGGAGATGCGCCGGATGCGCGCCCGCATCCAGATGGTGTTCCAGGACCCCTACGCCGCCCTCAACCCGCGCATGAGCATCGGCGACTACGTGGCCGAGCCGTTCCGGCTGCACCGTCCGGGCATGGCGCGGGCGGAGCGGCGCGACGAGGTCGAGGGCCTGCTGGCCCGGGTCGGGCTCGATCCGCGCTTCGCCCGCCGCTACCCGCATCAGTTCTCCGGCGGCCAGCGCCAGCGCATCTGCATCGCCCGCGCCATCGCCCTCAAACCGAGCTTCATCGTCGCCGACGAGCCCATCGCCGCCCTCGACGTCTCGATCCAGGCCCAGGTCGTGAACCTGCTGCAGGACCTGCAGGACGAACTCGGCATCTCGTACCTGTTCATCTCCCACGACCTGCGCATGGTGCGCTATCTCTGCCAGCGCGTCGCCGTGCTGTGGCACGGCCGGGTGGTGGAACTCGCCGAGGCGGACGCCCTCTACGAGGACCCGCGCCACCCCTACACCCGGCGCCTCCTCAGCGCGGTGCCGGTGCCGAACCCGGTGGAGGAGCGCGCCCGTCTGCGCGCCGCCTCCCTCCTGCCCCCCGCCGACCCGGATGCCATCGGCGGTCTGGTCGAGGTCGCCCCCGGCCATTGGGTCGCCGACACCCGCTATTCCTGACCCTTCGAGGACCCGACATCGTGAGAGATTTCTCGAAACCGGGCCGCTCGCCCGTCTATGCCCCCGAGGCCGCGGTCGCGACCTCGCATCCCCTCGCCTCGCTGGCGGCCATCGAGGTCCTGAAAGCAGGCGGCAACGCCGTCGACGCGGCCATCGCGGCGGTGGCGGTGCAGGGTGTGGTCGAGCCGGCCATGACCGGCATCGGCGGCGACTGCTTCGCCCTCTACGCGCCGAAGGGCGCCTCCATCCCCGTCACCATGAACGGCTCCGGCCGCAGCCCGGCGGCCGCGCACGATTCCTGGTACGTCGCGAACGACGTGGCCATCGGGCCGACCTCGCCGCACGCCGTCACCGTGCCGGGCGCCGTCGCGGCCTGGGGGCGGCTGCTGGCCGACCACGGCACCCGCAGTCTCGGTGAGCTTCTCCAGCCCGCGATCCGCTATGCGGAGGAGGGCTACGCGGTGCAGCCGCGCGTCGCCTACGACTGGGCGCGCAACCGCGACAAGCTGCGGGCCGATCCGGGCTCGGCCGCCGCCTACCTCGTCGACGGCGAGGCGCCGAAGGTCGGCACCACGATGCGCCACCCGACGCTCGCCGCCACCCTGCGGCGCATCGCAGAGCACGGCGCCCCCGGCTTCTACGAAGGCCCGGTGGCCGAGGACATGGTGCGCACCTTGCGCGAACGCGGCGGCCTGCACACGCTGGAGGACTTCGCGGCGGCCGCGCCCGAATACGTCACGCCGATCTCGACCCGCTATCGCGGCTACGACGTCTACGAGTGCCCCCCGAGCGGCCAGGGCCTCGCCGCCCTGATGATGCTCAACGTGCTCTCGCAATACGACGTCGGCGCGCTGTCCGAGCTCGACCGGGTCCACCTCTTCGCCGAGGCCTGCAAGCAGGCCTACCACCACCGCGACGCGCTCTTCGCCGATCCGGTGGTGAACGCCGTGCCGGTCGAGCACCTCCTGTCCCAGGCCTGGCAGGCGCGGGCGCACGGGGCCATCGACATGGCCCGCGCGCAGGAGCCCGTGCTGTGGCCGGAGATCCGCCACACCGACACGGTCTATCTCTGCGTGGTCGACCGCGACGGCAACGCGATCTCGCTGATCAACTCGATCTTCCAGGGCTTCGGCAGCGGCATCACCGCGCCGGAGAGCGGCGTGCTGCTACACAATCGCGGTTTCTCGTTCCGGGTCGAGCCCGGCCACCCCAACACCATCGCGCCGTCCAAGCGCCCGATGCACACCATCATCCCCGGCATGCTGATGCGCGACGGCGCGGTGGTAGCGCCCTTCGGCGTGATGGGCGGGCACTACCAGGCCATGGGCCATGTCGAGCTGCTCACCGGCATCATCGACCGGGGCCTCGACGTGCAGGAAGCCCTCGATGCACCGCGCAGCTTCGCCTATGGCGGCGGCATCGAGATGGAAAGCGGCTTCGAGCCCGGCCTCGCCGAGGGGCTGGCCGCGCGCGGCCACCTCACGGTGCCGGCACCGGTCCCGATCGGCGGCGGCCAGATCATCTGGATCGACCCGGCCACCGGCATGCGCGCCGCCGGCTCAGATCCGCGCAAGGACGGCTGCGCCCTCGGCTACTGAACGGGGACGCGGCGCGACTCACGGAAGATTCAGTCCTTCGCCGCCATGGTCCGGGCAACCGGCCGGCAGCGCGATCCGCGCGGGCCGGAAACGAGGGACGATCGACGTCACGTGACGAACCCGCGGGAAACCTCTCCGGTGACGACGGCGCCGGACGCGGACGGCTCGGCCTACGGGCCGGCCGCCCACGGCGTCGCGGACTGGCCCTTCGGCATGCCCGCCTCCGCGACGCCGTGGCCCGTCCTGCCCGGGGGTGCCCCTTGGCCGCGCGTGCGCATCCTTACCATTGCCTGCCCGGATGCGCCGGGCCTCGCCGCGACCCGCGCCTCCGTCCACGGACAGGCCTATCCGAACCTGCGGCACGCGGTGGTGCCCCCCGGTGATCCGGAACCGGCGACGTGGGGCGCCGACGCCGATTTCGACGCCCTGATGGTCCTGCGGCCGGGGGACCTGCTGGCGCCGGGCGCCCTGGCGGCGCTCTGCCTGGAGATGACCCTGAGCGGGGCCGACCTCGTGGCGGGCCTGCGCCTCGTCTTCGCCTCGAAGCCCCTCGGCCTCGACGCCTGCGCGGCCCCCGCCGGTCCCCTACGCGACCCCGCGCCGCCCGAGGGCGACCTCGCCCCCTTCACCGGGGGCGAAATCCTTCTGTCCCGCGCCTGCGTGGCGCGCGCCGGAGGGCTCGATCCGTGCGCGGCCCATCCGGTCGCCGCGCTCTGGCCGCGCCTCGCCGAACAGAGCGCGCGGCTCTCCCGCGTCGGGCGTCCGGTGCTGCTGCAGCACGCGTCCGGGGACACTGTCGCGCCGATGCCGGCGGGCCTGCGCATCGCCAGCCTGACCGACCGGGGCTATGCCGGCGGTGCCGGCATCGGGCACCGCCGCCTCACCGATGCCCTGGCGCTGGCGGGCCACGCCGTCGCCCACCTCACCCTGGCGGCGGAATCGCCCCCCGCCGCCGCGGAATGGACCAAGGCCTTCCCCCGCACGGTGTCGGCAATCGAAGGCGGCGGGTTCGACCTGGTGCTGGCCGGAAACCTTCACGGCGCGACCCGCAGCCCCGCGATCCTGGAGGATCTCGGGCGGCGCGTGCCGGTGGCCGCCGTGCTCCACGACCTCTTTCCGCTGACCGGACGCTGCGCCTTCCCGGGCGCCTGCCCACTGATCGACGCGGGATGCGACGCGCGCTGCCCCACGCCGGACGCCTATCCGCAGCTCGCGCCGAACCGGATCGCGCGCGCCTACGCGGACAAGCGCGCGGTGCTGTCTGGCGCCCACGCGCCACTGCTCCTGGCCAATTCCCACTGGACCGAGACGGTCGCGCGCCGCCTCGCGCCAGCCGGCACCCGCGTCGGGCGCATCGGCCTCGCCTTCCCGGCGAGCGTGTTCCGGCCCGGCGACCGGGCGGCCCTGCGGCGGGGCCTCGGCCTGCCGGCGGACGACATCCTTGTGATGTTCGCCTCCGTGATCGCCGATGCACCCGGCAAGGGCGCGCCCGAACTCGCCGCGATCCTGCGGCGGATCGCCAAGCCCGGGATCGGGTTCGTCGCCGTGGGGCGACTCGACGATCCGGGGGCGTTCGGCCTGCCCGGGCTCGTCGCGGCGGGGCCGATCGGCGACGAGGACACCCTGGCGCGCTGGTACGGCGCCTGCGACCTCTACGTCACGGCGAGCCGCGACGAGACCCTCGGCCAGACCCCCGTGGAGGCCGCCCTCTGTGGCACCCCCACCCTGGCCTATCGCTCGACGGGCCTGACCACGGCGGTGATCGACGGCGTCTCGGGCCATCTGGTCGAGCCGGTGCCGGGCTCCCTCGAGACCGCCCTGCGGACCCTGATCGCCGACGCGCCGGCGCGGCACCGCCTCGGCGCCCTCGGGCGGATCGCCGTCGAGAGCCGCCATTCCCACGCGTCGGCGGCGATGCAGATCAACGACGTCCTGGTGGCGCACGGCCTTCGGCCGGCGAGCGCCGGGACCGGGCGCATCCGCTTCCGCCCCGAGATGCTCGCCCAGTTCGCCATGGCGCGGGAGCGCGCGCCCGGGCGTAGCGGCACGGTCCCGGGCCCCTCCGGTCCGGGGATCCGTGCCGCGCGCCGGCTCAAGCAGGCGCTCCTCGGGCGCGGCATGCCGCTCTGGTTGCGCCGGGGGCTCTACGGCGCGGCCCGCCTGCGCGGTGGTCTGCGGGCAGGTTTTCGGGGAAGCGCGCCATGACGGCGGCCAGCCCTCCGGACCCGCGCCGGATCTACGTCGACCACACCCATCTGCACGGCCCCGTCACGGGCATCGAGCGGGTGGCGATCGACCTGTTCGGGCCGGAACGCCTGAGCCCCCACGCCGTCGTGCCCGTCCGCTCGCCGAGCGTGGCGCGCATGATCCTGGCCCAGCAGATCGGCCTGCCCCTGCGACTGCTCGGCGACCGCCGGGCGCTGGCGATCTTCCCCGGGTTTCCGCCCGGCCCGATCGCGACGCTGCTGGGGACACGCTGCATCGCCTACATCCACGACACCTTCCTCCTCGACCGCCCGCAGGACCTGAACTGGAAGAGCCGGCTGTACATGGTGCCGAGCTTCGCCTTCGCGATGCGGTTCGGCCGCTGCTTCCTCGTCAACTCCCGCACCACCGGCACGGCCCTGCGCGCGCTCTGCGCGCCCGACGCCCTGGTGGCCCTGCTCCGGCCGGGGGTGCGCGACGTCTTCGGCCTCGGCGACCTGTCCCCGTCGACGCCCCGCCCGGGCGAACCGCTGCGGCTCCTGGCCATCGGCACGATCGAGCCGCGCAAGGATTATCCGGCCGCCATCGCCATCGTGGCCGCCCTCAATGCGGCGGGCGTGCCCGCGGAGCTGCATGTGGTCGGGCGGGTCGGATGGGGACGCCACGCCTTCCTGTCGGCGCCGCCGCCCTTCCTCACCCTGCACGGCTACCTCGCGGACGCGGCACTGCGCCGGCTCGTCGAGCGCTGCCACCTCCTCATCTCGACCTCGAAGGCGGAAGGCCTCGGCCTGCCCCTGCTGGAGGTCCAGCACGGCGGCCTGCCCGTCGCCGCCCCGCACGGGCCCGTCTTCGCCGAGGTGCTCGGCACATCCGGCCTGTCCATCGATCCGGCGGAGCCCGCGCGCGCGGCCGCGGCGATCCGGGACTGGGTCGCGCGGAGCGCCTTCGCGGAGGCCCCGGCCGCGGCGCGGGCGAACGTCGCGCGCTGGAACGCCCTGGCCGGCGCCGATGCGGAGCGCTTCGCCCGTTTCCTGGCGATCGGCCGAGGGGCCTATGCAGAGGCCGACGCGACCGTCGCCGCGTCTCACCCCGCCGGGCCGGCGTGAGAGCCCAAACATCAAGCCGGGGGCGGACCGCGATCACCGGTGGACGCGCCAATCCGCCGACTTGGCATGCCAGGTGCGACCTTTAACACATCGGTAACGATCCCTGCCGTTCCGGTCCCGGTTTGATACGGATGGCGCTGCGGAACGGGACAGGTGCATTCAGGGTGGTACTCGGTCCTCGCCGGTGGCGGGTGGTCGAGGCGGGAGACGACACAGATGTTCGACTTCGGAAGCCCCGTCGGCGGCGAACCGGTCCTGATGGGGAAACGCGAGGCTCCCCTCGACGGCGGGGCGATCCTGCGGCGCCTGTGGCGCGGCAGCGCGTACATCCTGCTCGGCGGCCTCGTCACGGTGGCCCTGGCGGTGGTGCTGCTCAACCTCGCGCGCCCGAACTACACCGCGAACACGCAGATCCTGGTCGACCCGGCCGACCTGCCGGTGATCGCCAACGACCTCAGCAACCGACAGCCGCAGGCCGATAGCGGCGTCTCCATCGCGGAGAGCCAGGCGCGCGTCGTCCAGTCCGACAACGTCCTGCGCCGCGTCGTGGAACGCCTCGACCTCGCCGACGACGAGGAGTTCGTCGTCCCCCCCTCGACCAATCCGCTGATCGTCCGGCTCAAGGCCCTCCTCGGCATGGAGCCCCCGGCGGCGAGCCGCGATCCCGTCAATCTCGCCCTCGACACCCTGCGCCTGAAGCTCGGCGTGCGCCGGGCCGAGCGCACCTTCGTCATCGACATCTTCGTCCAGACCTGGGACCCGGAGAAATCCGCCCGGATCGCGAACGCCATCGCGGAGGCCTACCTCGCCGAGGAAGCGGGCGCGCGGGCCGAGACGGCGCGGCGCGCCTCGGAGGGCCTCTCCGGCCGCCTCGCCGGCCTGCGCCAGGCGGTGGAGCAGGCAGAGCGCAAGGTGCAGCAGTACCGGGAGGCGAACAAGCTCGTGACCACGAGCGGGCGCCTCCTCAGCGACCAGCAGCTCAGCGACCTCAACCAGCAGCTCGTCACCGCCAACCTGCGCACCGCCGATGCAAGGTCCCGCCTCGAACAGGCCCGGCGCATGCGGACCGGCGAGGCCGGCACGGCCCTGCCCGAGATGCTGCAATCCCTGGAGATGCAGAACCTGCGGCAGCAATACGCCGCGCTCTCCCGCAACACCGCCGAACTCGCCACCCGCCTCGGCGAGCGCCATCCCGCCATGGCCGAGCAGTACGCCCAGCAGCGCGACCTCCAGCGCCTGATCCAGCGCGAGAAGGAGCGGATCATCGACACCTCGCAGAAGGATTATGACCGCGCGGTGGCGAGCGAGGCCGCCGTCAGCAAGAGCCTGGAGCGGGCCAAGACCGAGACAGCCGGCAACGACCGCGCCAATGTCGGCCTGCGCGAACTGGAGCGCGAGGTAGAGTCCCGCCGCTCCGTCTACGAGACCTTCCTGCGCCGCTCGCGCGAGACCAACGAGCAGGAGCGCCTGAACAGCTCGAACGTGCGCGTGATCTCCTCGGCGACGCCGCCGCGGCTGCGCACCTGGCCGCCCTCGCCGAAGGTGGTCCTGCCGGTCGCGCTGCTGCTGGGGCTTGGACTCGGGGCCGCCATCGCCCTGGCGCGCGGCGCCCGGCGCGACCGCCGCCCAGCCGTCCCCCCGGGCGCCAAGCCCATGGCGGGCGCGCGCAGCTTCCGTGCCGTCGATGCCTGAGGTAGGGACCGCCCTCTTGCACATATCGACGCCGCCCTCGGAACCGCGCCTGCGCGAGGCGAGTCGTTCCCGAAGCGAGCCCCGCGCCGGGATCGGATCCGCATCCGGCCCCCTCGGCGACACGCCCCAGCCGGCAGGCGAGACCCGCATGAACGTTCGCTTGTTCGACATCGCCTTCACGCCGGGGAGCGCCGCCGACATCCTGCGCTTCGCCGCCGCCCAGCCGGCGACCCGGCCCCGCCTCATCGTCACGGCGAATCTCGACCACGTCGTCACCCTCACGGAGAACGCGGCCTTCCGGGCGGCCTATGACGGCGCCGTCGCCCGTACCCTCGACGGCATGCCCCTGGTCTGGCTCGCCCGCCTACGGGGCGCGCGCTCGGCCGGGCGCGTCACGGGGCACGATCTCATCGCGGCGGCCCTCGCGCCGCCCTGGCCCGCCGGGCAGCGGCTCTACCTCGTCTGCGCCACCGAGGCCGTGGGCCGCCACCTGACCGAGCGCCTCGTCGCGGCGGGCATCGGCCGCGAGGCTATCGCCACGACGGTGCCGCCCTACGGTTTCGAGACCGACGAGGCCTACAGCCGCGCTCTGTCCGAGGCCGTGCGGGCGCACGGCACCACGCTCCTCGTCCTGGGCGTCGGTGCGCCGCGCTCGGAGATCTGGGTCGACCGTCAGGGGGCTGCACTCGGCGCACCCGTGGTGCTCGCCGTCGGCGAGGCCATGAACGTGGCCGCCGGCCTCGTGCCACGCGCGCCGGCCTTGCTGCAGCGGGCGGGGCTGGAATGGTTCTTCCGTTTCCTGCACGCCCCGCGGCGCCTGTTCCGGCGCTACTTCGTGCGTTCCTGGCGGCTGGTCGGGATCGGCATCCGGGCATTCCGGAAGGGCGCGAGTAAACCCGCGGACGCCGCGCCCCTCGGCTCGGTCGGTGCCCGGGTCCGGCGCAATCCGGATTCCTGCTGAACCGCGCGGCGCCTTACCCTCCGGAAAACAGCTCAGGCCGGCGCAGCCGGAGGGTGAGCAGGAGCACCAGGGTCTTCAGATCGGTGACCTCACCCCGGTCGCTCATGGCGGCGAGATCCGCCAGCGGCATCTCGTGCACGGTGATGTCCTCGCTCTCGCTCGCGAGGCCGCCGCCGGTGCCGATCCGGTCGGTCGCCGCGTAGGCGGCAAGGAACAGGTCCATCTGCTCCGTCGAGATCCCGGGCATGCTCCAGCCACAGGTGACGGGCTCCAGGACGCCGAGGCGCAGGCCGGTCTCCTCGAAGGCCTCGCGGCGTGCGCCCTCCTCCGGCTCGGATTCGTCGAGGAGGCCCGCCGGCACTTCAAGGACGCTGGCGACGCCCGCCGCGTAGAGGGCCGGAGCCCGGAACTGCTCGACGAGGAGCGCGACCCGGCGGTCCGGGTCGTAGGGCAGGACCGCCACGGCGCGTCCGTGATCCTCGATCTCGCGCGCGAGCCGGGTGCCGTCCGCCATCGTCACTTCCGCGACGAGGAACCGGCTCCAGCCGTCATGCACGATCCGGGTGCCCCGGATGATGGGCGCCATGCTGTTCTCCCCTCGGCGGGCCGCTCGCGGGGAGCGGCCAGGTCGAGGGCGATCTAGCAGCGGCTTGTCGCATCAATGAGGCGGCACCTGCGGGATTTCGGCCACGCCCTTACGGATTGTGCCCTTGCGGATTGTGAAGGACAGGCCGTCCGGTCCGCGCTCCTGGCGCACCAGCGCGTCACCCGCCTCGCGCACGAGGTTGGGAATGTCGATGGCGGCCATCGGATCGGTGCAGATCACGGTGAGGAGGCTGCCCGGAGCCATTCCGCGCAGCGCCTTGGCGGTGCGCAGGACGGGCAGCGGGCACTTCAGGCCGCTGAGATCGAGATGGGTGATCTCGCCTTCATCCTGCACCGGGCATCTCCGTCCGCGTGTCGCCGACAGGCCGCCTGCGTGTCGCAGCCGAAGGGTCTACAGGGCCCGACCAAAAAAATCCCGCCCCCGGGCGAGGCCGGGAGCGGGATTCGAACGAGGCTCGCGGGTGTCGGGGGACACCCGCCGCAGGGTTGTCAATATCCGTAGCCGTAGGTGGGGTAGCCGTATCCATAGGCCGGGGCGCTGTAATAGCCGTAGGCCGGGGCACCGTAGCCGTAGCCACCGCCGTACCCGACGCCGGCATAGCCGCCGTCGTAGTAGCCGTAGCGCGGCGCCTGGCTGGCCGCGATGGCACCGCCGATGATGCCGAGGGCCGCGCCGGCCGCGAGGGCGCCGCCGATGCCGGGACCGCGGCGGTAGCCGCCGTAATAGCCACGACCGTAACCGCGGCCATAGCCGTACCCGTATCCGCGATAGCGGACGTTCTCGACGCTGGCGTTACCGCCGGCGACCTGGGCCGCGGTCAGGGCGGGCATCGGCGCGGCCTGAGCGGCGGTGAAGGACCCGGCCGACAGACCGACGGCGGTGGTTCCGGCGAGAGCGAGGGACAAGATGCGCGACATGCGAGCGTTCTCCGTCACAGGATTGAATCACCCTGGAAACGGCAGAGTTGGCGATCCGTTCCAGGAATGCCACCGTCAAGCCATTCGCTCCCGTGTGGCTAGACACATGCCAGGGCGGCGGCCCGGTCAGAATACGCACTGGGTGAAGGCAGGCTCCACCGAGCGCTGCCAGGGACCTTCGTAATCCGCGAGGCGCTCCTCCGCGAGGGAGCGGCCGGCGGCCACGATGGCTTCGAGGGGCTGAAGGTACTGCGTCTCGTCGCGCCCCTGCGGGTCCCGGCGGCCGCGGGCGGCGAGCCCGGTGCGGGCGATGGCCAGGGCCTCGGCCGCCACGGCACCGAGGGGGCGCCCGGCGATGCGGGCGGCGAGGCCGAGGCGCGGGACCGTGGCGCGCAAGTTCTCCCGGTCGCAGGCGTTCCAGCCCTTGGCGATGTCCCAGGCGGCCGCGAGGGCCGAGGGCTCGTAGAGCAGGCCGACCCAGAACGCGGCCTGCGCGGCGATCATCGCGGGGCCACCCACATCGGCCCCGCGCATCTCGAGGAAGCGCTTGAGGCGCACTTCCGGAAACGCGGTGGAGGCGTGGTTGGCCCAGTCCGACACCGTGGCGCGCTCGCCCGGCAGGGCGGCGAGGCGCCCGTCCATCAGGTCACGGAAGGAGGCGCCGGACACGTCGTGATAGGTCTCGCCGCGCTTGACGAAATACATCGGCATGTCGAGCAGCCAGTCGACATAGGCCTCGTAGCCGAAGCCGGGCTCGAAGGCGCGCGGCAGCATGCCGGTGCGGTCCGGGTCGGTGTCGCGCCAGATCTCGGAGCGGCGCGAGAGAAAACCGTTGGGGCGCCCATCGGTAAAGGGCGAGTTGGCGAAGAGCGCCGTGGCCACGGGCTGGAGCGCCAGGGCGACGCGCATCTTGGCGACCATGTCGGCCTCCGAGGCGAAGTCGAGGTTCACCTGCACGGTGGCGGTGCGCAGCATCATGTCGAGGCCGAGGGTGCCGACCTTCGGCATGTAGCCCGCCATGATCTTGTAGCGGCTCTTCGGCATCACCGGCGTCTCTTCCCGGGTCCATTTCGGGCTCATGCCGAGGTCGAGGAAGCCGATACCGAGGGGGTCGGCGACGCGGGCGGTGGCGTCGAGATGCGTGCGCAACTCGGCCGCCGTCGCGTGGATGTCGGACAGGGGCGCGCCCGAGAGCTCGAACTGGCCGCCGGGCTCCAGGGAGATCGCGCCCCCCTCGGCACCGGCGAGGCCGATCAGGTGCCCTGCATCCTCAATGGCCTCCCAGCCGGTGTCGCGGGCCAGCCCTTCGAGGAGGGCGCGGATGCCGTTCGGACCCGCATACGGCACCGGACGGTGGCCCTCGCGGTAGAACGGCACCTTCTCGTGCTCGGTGCCGATGGCGAAGCGCGCGCGCGGCTTCTCGCCCTCGGCGAACCACGCGATGAGCTCGTCCCGGGTGGTCAGGGGCGTCGTGTCGGACGTATCGCGCGCCATGCGCTGCCTCGTGCAGAAGGTCGTACGGAGGAGAGGCGCACCGGACCGCAGCGGCGTGGCCCCTGTCGGGATATCGTGCCTCATAGGCTAGGGAACCGGCGCGAACAACGCGCCACACCGCCTCTCAGCGGGCGTCCCCGAGCACGGCCTGCACCAAAGCGAGCACCGCCACCGCCGCCGTGTCGGCCCGCAGGATGCGCGGCCCGAGGGACAGCGCCACGGTGTTCGGCCGGGCGAGGATCAGCGCCCGCTCCTCCGAGGCAAAGCCCCCTTCGGGCCCCACCAGCACCGCCAGCGGCGGCGGCTCGGCGGGGTCGGCCACCCCGCGCCGTAGGGCCTCGACGGGATCGGAGACGGCCGCGTCCTCGTCGCAAAACACCAGCAAGCACAACGGGTTGAGGTCGGCGAGCGCCGCCGGGAGCTTCACCGGATCGGGCACGTCCGGCAGGCTGAGGACGCCGCACTGCTCGGCCGCCTCCACGGCGTTCGCGCGCAGGCGGTCGAGGTTCAGGCGCTCGCCCTGCGTGTAGCGCGTGATCACGGGCCGCAGGGTGCCGGCCCCCATCTCCACCGCCTTCTGGGCCATGTAATCGAGCCGCGCGGTCTTCAAGGGCGCGAACAGGTATTGCAGGCCGGCGCGCGGCGGCTGCTCGCGTGTGCGCTCGCGCACGACGAGGTCGGCGCTCTTGCGGCCCGTCGGCGCGATCTCTGCCCGCCACTCGCCGTCTCGGCCGTTGAACAGCAGCACCGGGTCGGCGGGCCCGCGCCGGAGCACGTTCAGAAGGTAGTTCGCCTGCGCCCGGTCGAGGGGCAGCACGGCGCCGGGACCGAGATCGGCCGCGACGTGGAGGCGGGGGGCGGTGAAGTCGTAGGCAGCCATGGCCGGGGTGGTCGCGCGCCGCCCGCGCCCTGTCAACGCGTGCCCGGCCCGGGGTGATGCAGGCCGGCAACACGCGCACAGATTACGCCGCCGATCCCCGCCCAATCGCGGCCGGGCGTTTGCGGCTCGAAAGACGCCACATTCCTATGCCGAAACGAGACCAAGGACGGGCGGCACGGAACCATCGCGTGCGGCCCGACACGAATCAGCAAGTCCGCCATGGATCACGGGCCCGGGCCCACCGAGCGTGCGGATTGGGGGAGAAAGGATCTCAACGCATGTCTTTCAAGACCATCGCGGCCCTCGCCGTGCTCGGCACGGCCCTCGCCAGCAGCCAGGCCTTCGCGCAGGGGGCCGCCGCCGAATGCGGCGCGATCCAGCAGACGCTCCAGGCCCGCAAGGACCTCGTGGCGAAGGCGAATTCCGCCTCGAACTCGAAGAAGAAGATGACGCCGGCCGAGGCCTGCGCCCTGTTCGGCAAGCTCCAGGCGAACGGCACCGCCGGCATCAAGTGGATCACCGCCAACAAGGAATGGTGCTCGATCCCGGATTCGTTCGCGGAAGGCTTCAAGGCCGACCACAACAAGGTCTCGGGCATCAAGACGAAGATCTGCGGCATCGCTGCCCAGGCCTCCAAGATGGAAGCCCAGGCCAAGGCCCAGGCCCAGAACGGCGGCGGAGGCGGCCTGCTCGGCGGCCCCGGCCTCACCGGCAGCCTGAAGATGCCCCAGGGTGCGCTCTGACCCGTCGTCCGTGGACGGCGTGAACGCCCCGCCGGCCGACCGGCGCGTCGCCGATGCGGTGGCGGGCCACTGGGTCGACCGGCTCGCGCCGCGGCGGGCGCGCCCCTACCTGCGCCTCGCCCGCATCGACCGGCCCATCGGCTGGTGGCTCCTGCTCCTGCCCTGCTGGTGGTCCTCGGCGCTGGCCGCCATCGCGTCCGGCGCGGCCTATCCCGATCCGGTCCATCTCGGGTTGTTCTTCGTCGGCGCGGTAGCCATGCGCGGGGCGGGCTCGACCTACAACGACATCGCCGACCGGGACCTCGACGCCCAGGTCGAACGCACGCGCTCGCGCCCCCTGCCGTCGGGCCAGATCCGGGCGCGCCAGGCCGCCGTGTTCCTGGTGGCCCAGGCGCTGGTCGGTCTCGCGGTGCTGCTGCAGTTCAACGCCACCGCCATCCTGGTCGGCATCGCCTCCCTGGTGCCGGTGGCGATCTACCCGTTCATGAAGCGCGTGATGCCGGTGCCGCAGGCGGTGCTGGGCCTCGCCTTCGCGTGGGGCGCGCTGATGGGCTGGGTGGCGGTGTTCGGGCGCCTCGATGCGCCGGCCCTGCTGCTCTACGCGGGCACGATCGCGTGGGTGATCGGCTACGACACGATCTATGCCGTGCAGGACATCGAGGACGATGAGATCGCCGGCATCCGCTCCTCGGCCCGCTTTTTCGGGCGCCGGATGCGGGGGGCGATCGGCCTCTGCTACGGGGTCAGCGTGGCCTGCATCGCGGCGGCGGCGTGGCGGGCGGGGGCTGGCTGGCCGGGCCTCCTCGGCGTGGCGCTGTTCGCCGGCCATCTCGGCGGCCAGGTCTTGCGGCTGGACACAGGGGACGGGCGCGGGGCGCTCCGGCTGTTCCGCTCGAACCGGGATGCGGGACTGATCCTGTTCCTGGGCCTCGCGGCGGACGCCGTCCTGCGGCACCTCACCGGCCCCTGAGGGACGGGCTTCAGCAGCGCGCGCCGGAGATCTCGCTCTCGCCGCGGTGGATCAGGGGACGGACCGGCAGGGTGCCGGTCTTACGGCGCACCAGGAAGCGCGGGCGACGGCCGTTCAGCAGCCCGACGCGGCGGCGCATCCGGGTGCGGCCCAGGGCCACCGGACCGAGCTGAGCCGACACGATCGAAAGCGCGCCGTCCTCCTTGACGATCATGCGGGGCAGGCCGGACTTCGCGGCGCAATCCCGCCAGATCGCAACGACCTCCTCCTCGCAGAACGGGCCGAGGCGGGTGATCACGGCCTCGCCCGCATCGACGAGGAGCAGGTCGAAGCGGTCCTCGCCGCAGGCATCCGAATCGTCCTCGGCGAAGGCCAGGGCGATCCCGGCGGGGCGGCGCGCGGTGCTCCGGCCGAACACCGGCAGGGGCGAGGCGACGGCGCAGGGCGCGTGCGTCACGGCGGAGGCGACATCTCCGGAGGGGCCGTTCGTGTTCGCGAAAGTGCTCATGGCTCGTACACCTTGTTGGCGCCGGCAACCTCTGTGGGCCACCCGTCTATGGCAAGCAGATTTGCGTCTAACCTCCTCAGACCACCTTAAGAGTGAGCGTTAAGCGAGTGTGGACGAGGCTCAAGTGCGTGGAATGCTCAACGCTTCCTTGCCGAGATCAGGCACATTCGCACGTATCGACATCTGCGCAGGTTCGGCCCGACCCGGCTCGACGCGCATGGCGCGTCCCCGCCGCGCAGCGGGTCGTCGGCTTGTGACAAGTCCGTGTGCCGCCTACAACGGTGGCGCCGCGTCTCGCCCTAAAGGTGTGGAACGAGCGGCGTCTCACGCGACAAGAGACCGACCTCCAGCGCCGTACGGAGACGCATGTCCGACTCGATGTCCCCGGAGGCCGCGCAGGCCCTCGTTCCGGCCCTGCGCGCCACGATCCGCGAAGCGGCCACCCTCGCCCTGCCCTTCTATCAGGCGGGCCGGCAGACCGGCGCGCGGGTCTGGTCCAAGTCGGGGGGCTCCCCCGTCACCGAGGCCGACGTCGCGGTGGACACCTTCCTGAAGGTGCGCCTGAGCGCGTTGCTGCCCCGCGCCGCCTGGCTCTCTGAGGAGACCAGCGACGATGCGCTACGCCTGAAGGCCGACCTTGTCTGGATCGTCGATCCCATCGACGGCACCCGCGCCTTCATGTCCGGGCATCCGGACTGGTCGATCGCGGTGGCGCTGCTGGCGGCTGGCCAGCCGGTGCTCGGCTTCGTCCACGCGCCCGTGACGGACACGTTCTACGAGGCCGCCGCCGGGGCGGGCGCTACCCGGAACGGGCAGCCCATCGGGGTGTCGGGACAGCGGGAGATTGAGGGCGCCCGGGTTACCGGACCGAAGCCGATGCTGGAGCGTCTCGCGCGCGGGGCTGCCCGCGACGGCGTGCAGCCCGACCTCGTCACGGTCGAACGCATTCCCTCCCTGGCCCTGCGTGTGGTGCGGGTGGCCGAGGGCTCCGTCGATGTCGGACTGGTTTCACCGAACGCGCGCGACTGGGATCTGGCCGGGGCCGACCTGATCCTGCGGGAGGCCGGCGGATCTGTCTGCGACCTGCAGGGCCAGCCGACCACCTACAACCGG
Organism: Methylobacterium goesingense; assembly: GCF_022179225.1. Classification (GTDB taxonomy): domain Bacteria; phylum Pseudomonadota; class Alphaproteobacteria; order Rhizobiales; family Beijerinckiaceae; genus Methylobacterium; species Methylobacterium goesingense. The sequence goes on along the minus strand of NZ_BPQL01000052.1, from coordinate 36,322 downwards.
CCGGACCCGGTCCACGGCGAACTCGCCGCCGTGTCGCACGGACTACGCGACGCGGTCGTCGCAGCCGTGGGGACCCGCTGACGCGGGTCCGGGCTCCGGCTCGATTTGATGGGTGGGGGCGTGTGAAACCCGGCACGCCCGGACCGGGAGCTTATTAGACCCGACGCGGAACGCCGTGTGCCGAGCATCCGCGTACGGCGGCTCGGCAGCTTTCTCAGGCGTGCTCGAGAAGGGCGACGGCCTCGGGGGCCATGCCGAAGCGCTCGGCCAGATGCCAGCGCAGCTCGCGCGGCGAATGATAATTGTAGGAGGTGTCGATCAGGTGGCTGAGGTCGATGTCGTGGCTCTTGGCATCCTGAACCTGGGCATCGTGCGACAGGGTCTGCTTGAGACGACCAACCTTGAATGTCGCCGCGTCCGTGACGGGCGAACGGACGCCGCGGCGCCGAGTGTATTCAAACAACATATTTTTCTTGTGTACTTTCAGAAACTTGGATGTGCAGGCCCCAGGGGGCTCAAATCGTTGGTGTTGGGGGAATGCCGGGTCTCGCGTTCCCTTCTCCCCGGAAGGGTTCCGATCGCCGGCGGCTCTCAAGCTTCATATGAAGCTCTCTCGCGACCTCGCAAGAGGCCGCTTTGGGGGGGGACGCCAGCCCGAAGGCTGGCGCCGGAAGCGTCAGGCCGCCTGGAGGTTACCAGCCGAGTCCTTGCCGCTGCGCTTGTCGGTCTGAATCTCGTAGGAGATCTTCTGACCCTCGATGAGGTTGCGCATGCCAGCGCGCTCGACTGCGGAGATGTGAACGAACACATCCTTGCCGCCGTCGTCAGGCTGAATGAAGCCGTAGCCCTTGGTCTCGTTGAACCACTTAACAGTGCCGGTATTCACGAAATAGATCCTCGTATCGTTCGTCGATCAACAGCCCGCGTCTACGCGACGCAAGCGGCGGATCCTCTTCGGTAGACCTGACGGAATCAGCAGGACGTGAGACGCTTCTTGGTGCAAACGCTCAGCTCACCGATGCCCGCTGTCCCTACATGTAGTCCGATCATGCGGCGGCAACAAGGCATTCAACCCGACCGAACCGTCGCCGCCCCGCGCGCAGGGCCCGCCGGACCCGGTGTTCTTCGCCGCTCCGACCGCATATAAGAGTTCGTGACCAAGCATTTAGGCGATTCATGGCAGGCATCTCGGTTTCCCTCGAAGGCGCGAACATCCAGCTCTCGTTCCAGAAAGACGATCAGGCGACGGCGGTGGTCATGGATGCCCGCGCGGCGCGCGCCCTCGTGCGTGCCGTGAGCCAGCTCCTCACCGCTATCGACGAGCCGGACGACGCCGATCTGCCCGACGATCTGAGCGACGAGGACATCGCGATGCTCGATGTGACCTCCTCCGCCATCGAGGTCGGCACCGACGAGCAGGGGCAGGCCGTGGTCGCCCTGCAGGCGGGCGCCCTGCCGCCGTTCCAGTTGCGCCTGACGGACGAAGAGGCCCGCCACGTGGTGACGAGCCTCTCGGAGATTCTCAGCGCGCCGCGCGACGTGCGGGCGTCGCACGGCGATCACTGAGCCCGGATCGCGAGACGCTACATGCGCACGCCGGGGTCGGTCGGCCCGCCGGGGAGATAATCGGGCTCGGAGCCCGGCCCGGTCGGCTCGTCGATGCCCGGATCGTTAACCGGATAAGGGGTGCGCGGTCCGGTCGGGCCGATATCCGGCTGCTCCTCCGGAATCGGCGGTGTCGGCAGGTCGCCAGGGATGCCGCCGGGCAGCGGCTCGGGGATGGGTAGGCCGGGATTGGCCATGCCGAGTGTGGCCATGCGAAGCCTCCTGTCGGGTTGTGGGAGATGCTCACCAACCCCCCGAGGCAGAAGCCGGTTCCGGTATCGGCCGGATCGTCGCACGGTGCGCCAGCGCTGTCCGGCCCCACACGAGACCAGATCATGCGGCGTGCGACCATCGGCGCCGCGGCGTTGCGCCGCCCGGCGAACGGCCGCGCGCGCTTCAGCGCTTGGCGGCGGCTTTCTGGAGCTTCGCGCCCTCGAACAGGGCTAAAAGGCCGCGCTGGTCGAGGCCCTTCGTCACGTCCGGATGCACGACGGCGGGCTCGGCTGCCTCCCCCTTGCGCGGAATGATCGAGCCGGTGGTCACCGGATCGGCGATTTCAGCCAGGACACGGGACGAGGGCGTGGGTTCGCGCTGAAGGCGCAGGACCCAGTGGGTGGCGGTGGCAAGCGCGGCAATGGCGAGGATCGCCTTGATGCCACCCGTCAGGAGGCGTCTCATGATAGTCGGGCCCGAAGCTACGCGGTGGGACGCGACCGGTTCCCCGGTCATCCCCCACTGTTGCCGAGGATCCTTAACGATCGGCGCCCTCCCGCAGGGGCGGCCTGTTCCGCTTCGGCACGATTTCGAGATGGACCCGGATGGCGACGCGGATTCGATGAATAGGCCACGGAAGCCGGGATCGAGGTGGGCCATGCGCCACGGCGGCGGTTCCTGTTCCCCGCGCCCGTGACACGCCTGTCGCAACCCGGCCCACTAGGCCTCACAGAAACCGCGCAGAGAACTGGTCCGCGCCGCCCCGTCACGACAAGCCCCGCTACCATGCCAAGCCCGAGAGGGTTCGCGAAACCATCGGACGCCTCGGCGGCAGGGACGCCCGATGTAGGGGGCCCGCGCGAAGCCGGCAACCGACATCGCGCGGTTCATCCCGGCTGCGACGATCCGCACGCCTCGCTGAGGGCGCGCAGGCGCGCGGCATCGTTCGACACTTCGTCCAGAGCTGGAACGACCGGGCCGGCCGCCATGCGGGGCCGCCGGACCGGCTTTTCCCGGTCCTTGCGGATCAGTTCAGCGAGCCGCAGAAGCGCTGGATCCGCGTGCAGGCCTCCTCGAGGGCGGCGTTGGAGGTCGCGTAGGAGATGCGCAGGTTCGGGCCGAGACCGAAGGCCGAGCCGGGCACGGCCGCGACGCCCTCGGCCTGGAGGAGTTCGCCCACGAAATCCGCGTCGGTCTCGATGACCTTGCCCGAGGGCGTCCGGCGCCCGATCGTCTCGGCGCAGGAGGGATAGACGTAGAACGCCCCCTCAGGCGTCGGACACTTGAGGCCCTTGGTCTGGTTGAGCATCGAGACCACGAGGTCGCGCCGGACCTGGAAAGCGTCACGGAACTGCGCGAGGTGTTCCTGCGTGCCTTCCAGCGCGGCCACGGCGGCCCATTGCGAGATCGTGGTGGCGCCCGAGGTCTGCTGGCCCTGGACGAAGTCCATTGCCTTGATCAGGTGCTCGGGGCCGGCGGCGTAGCCGATGCGCCAGCCCGTCATGGCGTAGGCCTTGGAGACGCCGTTCATGGTCAGCGTACGCTCGTAGAGGCCGGGCTCGATCTGGGCCGGGGTCACGAAGGCGAAGTCGCCGTAGGTCAGGTGCTCGTACATGTCGTCGGTGAGCACCCAGACGTGCGGGTGGCGCATCAGGACGTCGGTGATCTTCTTGAGTTCGGCATGCGCGTAGGCGGCCCCCGACGGGTTGGAGGGCGAATTCAGGATGATCCACTTGGTCTTGGGCGTGATCACCCGCTCCAGCTCCTCGGGCTGGAGCTTGAAGTCGTGGGCCATGTCGGTCTCGGCGAAGACCGGGGTGCCGCCGCACAGCACCACCATCTCGGGGTAGGACACCCAGTAGGGACGCGGGATCACCACCTCGTCGCCGGGGTTCAGGGTGGCCAGCAGGGCGTTGTAGATGACCTGCTTGCCGCCGGTTCCCACGATGGTCTGCGCGGGCTTGTAGTCGAGCCCGTTCTCCCGCTTGAACTTCTTCGCGATGGCCTCCCGCAGGGGGACGATGCCGGAGACCGGCGGATACTTGGTCTCGCCCCGGCGGATCGCCTCGATGGCGGCATCCTTGATGTGTTGGGGCGTGTCGAAATCAGGCTCACCCACGGAGAGGCTGATCACGTCCATGCCCTGCGCTTTCAGCTCGCGCGCCTTCTGCGTCATCGCGATCGTCGCGGACGGCTTCACGCGGGACAAGGCGTCGGCCAAAAAGCCCATGGCGGGGTGCTCCTGCTGATCTCGTGTTCGCGCCGCGCGGGGCGAAGGGGCGTCGGACGCCAGGCCCGGCGGCGCGCGGACCGTAGTGATGCCGACCCATCGGAGCAAGATCCAGACCCGTTCGGGGCCTCGGGAACGCACGCCGTCCGCGTGCCCCCCGGACGGCGATTCCCCGCCGCCGGGCGGAGCCGGATCGCACACCGTGATCCGCACCTCGGTTGCCGGTGAACCGGCCGCGCGTTAAGCGCTGCCCCGAGAGGTGAGATCAGGCCGGAAAGGATCACGGATGCCCGACGCGCTGGCGGCCTTCATTCACGAGGGACGCGACGGCTGGCTGTTTCTCACGGCGGGCAGCAACAACGTGATCGGCCAGTTCAGCGATACGCCCCTCATGAAACAGCGGCTGGCGGACTGGAGGGGGCTGCTCATCGCCCGGAGCCGGCGCTGCGAGAGCCTCGGCACCACCTACCAGCACCTGATCGTGCCCGAGAAGCTGACGGTCTACGACCACCTCCTGCAGGGTCTCGAGATCGACCAGCGCCTGTCCCCGGCCCTGCGCCTGCGCCAGAGCCTGATCTGGCATCCCCTCGTGCGCCGCTCCTGCCTCGACCTCGTCACCGCCTTCCGCCAGCGCTGCCGGGACGAGGATCTCTACTTCCGGACCGACAGCCACTGGTCCTTCGCCGGGCGCATGGTGGCCTATCGCGCCCTCTGCCAGTCCCTCGGGGCCGTGCCGCAGGAGGACCTGCCGGAACGGCCCTTCGTGGTGCAGCAGTTCCAGGGCGACCTCGGCGGCCAGCTCGAACCGCCCCAATCGGAGCCCGCCCGCTTCTACGACCTCCAGCGCGACGCCGTGCGGCACTACGCGAGCCCCATCGTCGAAAAGCGGGAGGCGGACGGCGCCATCAACACGCTGCATGTCGGCGCGCACGTGATCTACCGGAACGCGTCCCCCGCTGCCGATCCGCGCCGCCTCGTCCTGTTCGGCGATTCCTACGCGCATTTCGCGCCGTCGATGCTGACCATCATGCTCGCGGAGACCTTCCGCGAGGTGCACTTCATCTGGTCGACCTCGATCGACTGGCGCTACGTGGAGCGCACGATGCCGGACATCCTCGTCACGCAGATCGCCGAGCGCTTCATGTTCCAGGTGCCAGACGACGGCTTCGATCTCGACGCGTACTGCGCCGAGCGGTTCGGGGCCGAACTCGGGCTCGGCGCCTGAGGCCGGAACGCAAGAACGCCGGCCCGCGACAGGCGGGCCGGCGTTCTTACGTTCCAAACGGGCGGATGCCGGGCCGGACGGCCCGAAATCCGGGTGCGGTCAGATCCCGCCGAAGACCCAGCGCAGCTTCGACAGGAAGCCGCCGCCGGAGCGCTTTTCGCGGACAGCCGCGGGCTCTTCCTTGACCGGAGCCGCCGCCGCATCGGCCTGGATCAGGCCGAGAGCCGCCGTGTCGGTGGTCTCGCGGTCGATCAGGATGAAGCCGCCGGTATCGCGATTGGCCGCGTAGGCATCGACCGCCACCGCCCGGTCGAGGGTCAGGGTGACATCGGCGATGTCGTTGGCGGTGAGGCGCGCGGCCGGCTCGGGGTTGCCGGTCTCGGGATCGATCCGGGTCCGGATCGTCGTGACGACGGCGTTCACTGTCACGGTCCCGATCTTGGCGAGCAGGGTGGCGCCGGGCAGGAGCTCGGTCTCGGCCGCCCAGAACAGGCGGGCCTCGAGGCTGTCGGTTACCCGCATCGGCGCGTCGGCCGTGACGATGACCGAACCGCGCGAGGCGTCGATCTCGTCGGCCAGCACCAGGGTGACGGACTGGCCCTCCACCGCGTGGGGCAGATCGCCGTCGGCGGTGACGATGCGGGCGATGGTCGAGGTGCGGCCCGAGGGCTCCACGATCACGGCGTCCCCGGGGGCGACGCGCCCGCTGGCGATGAGGCCGGCAAAGCCCCGGAAATCGGAGTTCGGCCGGTTGACCCACTGCACCGCCATGCGGAACGGGGCGGCCTGCTCCTCGACGCGGACCGGGACGGTCTCGAGGTACTGGAGCAGCGGGGTGCCGGTGTACCAGGGCGCGGCGGTGCCCGGCAGCACGACGTTGTCGCCGTTCTTGGCCGAGAGCGGAATCGCCCGGATCTCGGTGAAGCCGAGGGGCGCCGCGAAGTCCTTGAACGCGGCCAGAAGCTCCTCGAACCGGGTCTGCGACCAGCCGACGAGGTCCATCTTGTTCACCGCGAGCGCCACGCGCTTGATGCCCAGCAGCGAGACCAGGAGCGCGTGGCGCCGGGTCTGCCGGGTCAGCCCCTGGCGGGCATCCACCAGGATCACCGCCACGTCCGCCGTGGAGGCGCCGGTGGCCATGTTGCGGGTGTATTGCTCGTGGCCGGGGGTGTCGGCGACGATGAAGGAGCGCTTGTCCGTGGAGAAGAAGCGGTAGGCGACGTCGATGGTGATGCCCTGCTCGCGCTCGGCCTGGAGGCCGTCCACGAGGAGCGCCAGGTCGATCTCGGCGCCCTGCGTGCCGTGCTTGCGCGAATCGCGCTGCAGGGCCGTCACCTGGTCGTCGAAGATCTGCTTGGTGTCGTGCAGGAGTCGGCCGATCAGCGTCGACTTGCCGTCGTCGACGGAGCCACAGGTGATGAAGCGGAGCACCTCCTTGTTCTGGTGGGCCGACAGGAAGGCGTCGTAGCCGAAGGCTTCGGGTGACTGATGGATCGTCATCTTAGAAATAGCCCTCCTGCTTCTTGCGCTCCATGGCGCCGGCGCCGTCCTTGTCGATGACGCGGCCCTGGCGCTCCGAGGTCCGGGCGGCCAGGGTCTCGCCGATGATCTCCGGCAGGGTCGCGGCACTGCTCTCCACGGCGCCGGTCAGCGGATAGTCACCGAGGGTGCGGAAGCGGACCGACACGTCCTTCGGGGTCTCGCCCGGGTTCAGGGGCAGGCGGTCGTCGTCGACCATGATGAGCTGGCCCTCGCGCTCCACCACCGGACGGGGCTTGGCGAAGTAGAGCGGCACGATCGGGATCCGCTCCTGCTCGATGTAGAGCCAGACGTCGAGTTCGGTCCAGTTCGAGAGCGGGAACACGCGCAGCGACTCGCCGCGCTTCTTGCGCATGTTGTAGAGGTGCCAGGGCTCGGCGCGCTGGCGCTTCGGGTCCCAGCGGTGCTGGGCCGTGCGCAGGGAGACGATGCGCTCCTTGGCGCGGCTCGCCTCCTCGTCGCGCCGGGCGCCGCCGAAGGCCGCGTCGAACCGGTGCTTGTCGAGGGCCTGGCGCAGGGCCTGGGTCTTCATCACGTCGGTGTGGACCTCGGAGCCGTGGCTCACGGGGCCGATGCCGCGGGCCAGACCGTCCTGGTTGGTGTGGACGATCAGGTCGAGACCGAGTTCCTTCGCGCGCTGGTCGCGGAAGGCGATCATCTCCTTGAACTTCCAGGTGGTATCGATGTGCATCAGGGGGAACGGCAGCCGCCCGGGGGCGAACGCCTTCAGGGCCAGGTGCAGCAGCACCGACGAATCCTTGCCGATGGAATAGAGCATCACCGGGTTCTCGGTCTCGGCGACCGTCTCCCGCATGATGTGGATGCTCTCGGCTTCCAGGCGCTGGAGATGGGTGAGCCGCGCGGACCGGCTCGCCGCTTGGGTGGTGGCCGCTTGGGTAGTGGCCGCTTGGGTGGTGAGGGGGGCGCCGCTCATCGGGCCATCTCCAGGGCATTCGAGGGTGGGGTTGTTTCGAAGGCGGCCGCTTCCTGGCCGGGCGCGACGCTCTCTTCGGCGGCGTGGACGTGCAGGCCGCATTCCTTCTTGGAGGTCTGCTCCCACCACCAGCGGCCGGCGCGCTCGTCTTCGCCGATGCGGATCGCCCGGGTGCAGGGCGCGCAGCCGATCGAGGGGAAGCCGCGATCGTGCAGCACGTTGTAGGGCACGTAATTGTCGGAGACGAAGCGCTCCACGTCGGCGCGGGACCAGTCCGCCAGCGGATTGATCTTGATCAGGCCGCGCGCCGCGTCGGCCTCCGCCAGCGGCGTGTCGGCGCGGTTGGCCGATTGGCCGGCCCGCAGGCCGGTGAGCCAGCCGGCGGCCCCGTCCAGTGCGCGGCCGAGCGGCTCGACCTTGCGGAAGCCGCAGCAGGCCTGCCGGGCGGCGACGGAATGGCGGAATCCATTGATACCGGATTCGGCCACGAACCGCTCCTCGGCCTCGCGCTCGGGCGCGTAGGCGCGGATGCGGATGCCATAGGCCGATTCGGTCTCGCTCCAGGTGTCGTAGGTCTCGGGGTAGAGCCGGCCGGTATCGAGGGTGACGATCTCGGTCCGGCCCTTCTGCATCGCGACCGCGTGGGTCAGCGCCTGATCCTCGATGCCGAGGCTGGTGGTGAACACCAGCCGGCCCGGCACCGTCGCCTCGATCAGCGCGATCCGGCCCTTCAGGTCCAGGCCGGCCATCGCGGAGGCGAGGTCCAGCGCCGCGTTTTCCAGGGGAGAGGTCATGAGCGACTTCTTACGGTGACGGTTTTGCCGGGCGGGCGTGGCGATGTGGCTTGTCTGATCCCTGAAATGTTCGCTATAACGAACGCTGTCAAGGCATGGCGGCCATCCGCACGGGTCAACCCCGAAGCGCGGCGGCGGCCTTGCCGCAGCGGGCCGCGACCCCATCCTGTCACCCGGTGGAGAAATTTCCTTCTCATCGGGCCACCACGATAGGGCGCGCCGCCCGTCCGTCCGTCTCACGAACCCGCGAGGCCAGCTTGGATTCGATCGACCTGAAGATCCTGGCGTTGCTGCAGCACGACGCCACCCTGTCCATCGCCACCATCGGCGAGAAGGTCGGACTGTCGCAGACCCCGTGCTGGAAGCGTATCCAGCGCCTGGAGGCGGACGGCGTCATCGACCGGCGCGTCGCTGTGCTCGATCCGGTGAAGCTCGGCCTTGGCCTCACCGTATTCGTCTCCATCGAGACTGCAGATCACTCCCGCGAATGGTTGGAGCGCTTCGCCGAGACTGTTTCGGCGATGCCGGAGGTGCTCGAGTTCTACCGCATGGCCGGCGACGTGGATTACATGCTCCGCGTCGTCGTCGCCGATATGCGCGCTTACGATACGTTCTATAAGCACCTCATCGCGACTCTGCCCCTCAAGAACGTGACCTCTCGGTTCGCGATGGAGAAGGTCAAGTCCACCACGGCCCTACCCCTTCCGGCCCCACCCGCCAACGGACGCTTCACGCCGACGCTGGCGGTGGTCGCCGGAGAATAAAATTCTCTTTTGCACTGCACGCGCAGGCAGCTCCTTCTACCGTGACGTCGTTCTGTAAAACGGACACCCCGTTGACAGCCGGCCTCTCAGGACGACATGGCTTTCCACATGGCACGACACGCGATCATTCCCCGCACGGCTCCCTTCGGCGACACCGAACGCGCCAGCCTCGACGCCGTCCTCGGCGCAGCCTCCCCGATCCAGCGCGCCTGGCTCGCGGGTTTCCTCGCCGGCCTCGACGCCAGCGGCACGCCGCAGGCCGCCGCCGTTCCGGCAGCTCCGCCGAAGGCCGCCGAGCCGCTGACCATCCTGTTCGCGAGCGAATCCGGAAATTCCGAGACGCTGGCCAACGACATGGCCAAGCTCGCCCGCAAGAACGGCTTCAAGCCGAAGGTCGTCGACTTCGCCGACCTCGAGATCGCCAGCCTCGCCAAGGAGAAGCGCATCGTCGCCATCGCGGCGACCTGGGGTGAGGGCGAGCCGCCGGCCCGGGCCGTGCGCGCCTACAACGAGCTGATGGGCGACGGCGCGCCACGCCTCGACGGCGTGTCCTTCGGCGTGCTGTCGCTGGGCGACACCTCCTACGCGGAGTTCTGTGCCATCGGGAAGGCGCTGGACGCCCGCTTCGAGGCGCTGGGCGGCACCCGGGCCCACGAACGCGCCGATCTCGACCTCGATTTCGAGACGCCGGCCGCAGCCTGGATCAAGGACACCCTCAAGGCCCTCACCCCCCCGCCGAGCGCCGACAACGTCGTGGCGGTGGATTTCGCCGCCCGCGCCGCCGGCGACGAGGACGAGGAGGCCGAGCCGAGCCGCGAGCCCCGGGTCGTCGAGGTCATCGACCACGTGAACCTGAACTCGTCGCGCTCCGACAAGGAGACGATCCACATCGCTCTCGAATTCGAGGACGGCGCCCCGGCCTACGAGCCCGGCGATTCTCTGGAGATCTATCCAGAGAACGACCCGGCCCTGGTCGATGAGATCCTCGCCGCCACCGGCCTCGCCGGCGACGCAGCTTTGCGCAAGGCCCTGCTGGCCGAGCGCGACATCACCACGCTGTCGGCCACCACCGTGGAGCGCTTCGTCAAGGCGACGGGCCATGCGGAGGCCCAGAAGCTCATTGACAGCGGCGAGGCCAAGGCCTGGATCGAGGGCCGCCACCTCATCGACCTCATCCAGAGCTTCCCGGCCACGATCACCGCCGAGCACCTTAACACCATCACCCGGCCGCTGCCGCCCCGCGCCTATTCCATCGCCTCCTCGCGCAAGGAAGTGGGCGACGAGGTCCACCTCGTGATCGCGGCGGTGCGCTACGAGACCCACGGCCGGGCCCGTTCCGGCGTCGCCTCCACCCATGTGGCCGACCGGATCAAGAACGGCGCCAAGCTACGGGTGAAGCTGAAGCCCAACCGGCACTTCCGCTTGCCGCAGGACCCGGCCACCGACATCATCATGGTCGGCCCCGGCACCGGCGTCGCCCCGTTCCGCGCCTTCGTGCAGGAGCGCCGCGCCGTCGAGGCCGCCGGCCGTTCCTGGCTGTTCTTCGGCGACCGGCACTTCACCCACGACTTCCTGTACCAGCTCGAATGGCAGGAGGCCCTGGAGGACGGCTCGCTCACGCAGATCGACGTGGCGTTCTCCCGCGACCAGCCCGAGAAGATCTACGTGCAGGACCGCATCGCCCAGCATGCCAAGGAACTGGTGGCCTGGCTCGACGGCGGCGCCAGCTTCTACGTCTGCGGCGACGCCACCCGGATGGCCAAGGACGTGCGGGGCGCCGTGGTCAAGGCCTACCAGGACGTGAAGGCCCTCAGCCCGGCGGATGCCGAGGCGGCGGTGGCCGCGCTGGAGCGGGCGCACCGCTACCAGCAGGACGTCTACTGAGACCCCCTCCCTCCCCCTTGTGGGGAGGGACCGAGGGTGGGGGTGGTGCAGGATCGAGCGCTCGCGGTGCCTTCTGCACCACCCCCACCTCCAACTCCTCCCCACAGGGGGGAGGAGAGCTCCCGAACCGGATGCCCGCCATGGCCGACAAGACCACCACCCGCACCTACGAGACCCCGCCCACCGACCGCCCGATCTCGGACGCGGAAGCGGCGCGCGCGGCGGGTCTCGCCGCCAACGAACACATCAAGATCGCCAGCGGCTATCTGCGCGGTACCCTGGCCGACGGCCTCCTGAAGCACGCCACCGGGGCGATCTCGGAGGATGACGGGCAGCTCGTGAAGTTCCACGGGATGTACCTGCAGGACGACCGCGACATTCGGGCCGAGCGCACCAAGAAGAAGCTCGAGAAGGCCTACAGCTTCATGATCCGCCTGCGCATCGCCGGCGGCGTCGTGACCCCGAAGCAGTGGCTGGCGCTCGACGAGATCGCCACGACCTATGCGGGCGGCGCCCTGCGCGCGACCACGCGCCAGACCTTCCAGTACCACGGCGTGATCAAGTCGAACCTCAAGCGCACGATGGCGGCCATCGACGCGACGCTGCTGGACACCATCGCGGCCTGCGGCGACGTCAACCGCAACGTGATGGCGGCCACGAACCCGGCCCAGACCGGCGCCCACAAAGCCGCCTATGAACTCGCCAAGGACATCTCGGATTCGCTCCTGCCCAAGACCAGCGCCTGGCGCGAGATCTGGCTCGACGGCGAGCGCGTGGTGGGCGGCGAGGAGGTGGCCGAGGTCGAGCCCGTCTACGGAAAGACCTACCTGCCCCGGAAATTCAAGACCGTAGTGGCGGTGCCGCCCTCGAACGAGGTCGACATCTTCGCCCACGACCTTGGCTTCATCGCCATCCTGGACAAGAAGGGTAAGGTGACGGGCTGGAACGTCACGGTCGGCGGCGGCATGGGCATGACCCATGGCGAGACCGATACCTTCCCGCGCACCGCCGACGTGATGTGCTTCGTGAAGCCCGAGGACGCCCTGAAGGCGGCCGAGGCCGTGATGACGGTGCAGCGCGACTGGGGCAACCGCAAGGTCCGCAAGAACGCCCGCCTGAAGTACACCATCGAGCGCTACGGCCTGGCCGCCTTCCGGGCCGAGGTCGAGAAGCGCGTCGGCAAGCCGCTGGCCGATCCGAAGCCCTTCACCTTCACGGGCAACGGTGACCGCTACGGCTGGACCGAGGGCGACGACGGCCGCCACCATCTGACGCTCTACGTCGCCTCCGGCCGCATCAAGGACTATCCGGACGGCGGCCCGCAATTGCTCACGGGCCTGCGCCGGATCGCCGAGATCCACCAGGGCGACTTCCGCCTGACCGGCAACCAGAACGTCATCATCGCCAACGTGCCGGCCGAGAAGCGCGCCGAGATCGAGGCCCTGGTCGACCAGCACGGCATGATGAAGGGGGCGAGCGCGCTGCGCCGCAACTCCATGGCCTGCGTCGCCCTGCCGACCTGCGGCCTCGCGCTGGCCGAGAGCGAGCGCTACCTCCCGAGCCTGATGGACGAACTGGAGGCGAGCCTCGCCTCCCACGGCCTGCAGGACGACGAGATCACCATCCGGATGACCGGCTGCCCCAACGGCTGCGCCCGGCCCTTCATCGCCGAGATCGGCCTCGTCGGCCGCGGCCCCGAGCGCTACCACCTCTATCTCGGTGCGGCCTTCGACGGTTCGCGGCTCGGCAAGCTCTACGCCGAGGACGTCACCGCCGCGGAGATCAAGACGCACCTCGACCCGCTCTTCGCGGCCTATGCCCGCAACAAGCAGGCCGGCGAGCGTTTCGGCGACTACCTGATCCGCGACGGCTACGTTACCCGGACGATCAACGGCCCCGACTTCCACGATGCAACCGGTGCGCTGAAAAGCGCCGCCTGATGCACCGCCAGCGCCCGCCGGGGTACACCTCGGCGGGCGCGATTTCGACGGATGCCGGGAACCAAATTCAATCCAGATTCATGCGGCGCAACAACACGACCCCGCATCGCAACACTAGAGCGACCTCACGGCCACGCTTGGACTGATGTCCCGAAAGCGCGACCATTGGTGAACCGTTCCGGTCCTGCCTCGTTGTATGGCAAGACAGCCCGGAGCGCGCCATGGCCAAGCATGAGATCTTGAACTTCTTCGAACATCGCCGCGACGGTGCCTGGATCTGCGTCAGGCCATTCACGCTGACGACCAAGAGCAGCAGCGTCGATATCCGCCAGGGTATGCGCTTCGACTACGGCAAACGCGTCGGCGGCGTCGATCTCGCCGAATACTTGGAGCAACTGGGCTCCCAATTCGGTTCCTGATCCTTCTGATCAACTCGTCGAAGCCGCTCCCCGGATGCGGTTTTGACGCCGCTGCGGCGACAGCCTAGTTTAGCGTCATGACCCGCACGGCGGCCATTGTCCGCGACATCCCCGAAGAATCCGCGCCCACCACCCGCTGCCGCATTCTCGCGACGGCGGAAGAGGCGTTCCGCGTCGTCGGCTACCAGAAGACGACCGTCGCCGACATCGCCAAGACCCTGCGGATGAGCCCCGCCAACGTGTACCGTTTCTTCGAATCGAAGAAGGCGATCCACGAGGCGGTGATCAAGCGCCTGATGGACGACACCGAGCGCCGCGTGGCCCTGGCCGCCGTCGCGCCGGGTCGGAACGCGGCCGAGCGCATCGCCGACGTGGTCACGGTCATGCATCAGGCCTGCGTCGAGCGCTGCGAAGCCAATCCCCGCCTGCACGAGATGATCGAGGCAGCGGTCACCGAGAGCTGGGACGTCTGCCGCGCCCATATCGACGCGATCGGCTCGGCCCTGCGCGGGCTCGTCCAGGAAGGCGCGGTGGCCGGCGAGTTCGACGTCGCCGATCCCGCGATCGCGGCGGCCTGTATCCACACCGCCATCATCCGCTACTGCCATCCCGCCCTGGTCAGCCACTACCCGGACGCGGGCGCCCCGCCGCTTGCCGCGATGATCGCCTTTCTGCTCGAAAGCCTGCGCCGCAGGGCCTGACGCGCCGAACGCTCAGAGCATCTCCGCGACGATGCCCTGCGCCACCGCGCGTGGATCTGCCGCCTGGGTGATGGGACGGCCGACCACGACGTAGTCGATTCCGATCCGCCGCGCCGCGCCGGGCGTCATCACGCGCTTCTGGTCGCCGGCCTCGGCACCGGCCGGTCGGATACCCGGGGTGACGATGGCGCGGTCCGTCCCGATCCGGGCGCGCACCGCCTCAGCCTCGGCGGCACTGCACACGATTCCGTCGATCCCGGCCTCGGCCGCCTGACCGGCGCGCCGAGCCACGAGTTCGGCCACCGGCAGGGCATAGCCCGCCTCGGCGGCATCCGCATCGTCGTAGGAAGTCAGGACCGTCACGGCGAGGATCTTCGGGCCGTTCGCGCCCCGGCCGCGGATCGCCGCCCGCATGGTCTGCGGATAGGCATGGACGGTGAGGAAGGTGGCGCCGAGGTCGGTCAGCGCGCGCACCCCCTCCTCGACGGTGTTGCCGATGTCGTGCAGCTTGAGGTCGAGGAAGACCTTGCGGCCGGACGCGGCGAGGCGCGGCACCAGGGCGAGCCCGCCCGCGTAGGCGAGCCTGTAGCCGATCTTGTAGAAGGTCGCGGCGTCGCCGATCCGGTCGACGAGGCCTTCCGCCTCCGCCACGGTTCCCACGTCGAGGGCGACGATCAGGCGGTCGCGCGGGTCCTGCAAGGCGGTCATGGCTCTCTCCGGTTTCGCGGGCGAGCGATCCCGCGCATGGCCGCTCCTGTCAACGGGGCGCCATCGCGTGCGCCACCTCCGTCTTGAGGACAGGCAGCAATTCGGCCTCGTACCAGGGATTGGCCTTGAGCCAGCCGCTGTTGCGCCAGGAGGGATGGGGCAGCGGCAGCACCCGCGGCGTGCCGGGGCTTGCCAGGATCTCGCGCCAGCGCCGCACCGTGTCGGTGAGCCCGGCCTTCTGGCGCCCGAGATGCCATCCTTGAGCGTATTGGCCGATCACCAGGATGAGTTCGAGGTTGGGAAGCCCGGCGAACAGCTCCACTCGCCAGCGCTCGGCGCATTCCCGGCGCGGGGGTTTGTCGCCGCCCTTGGCGTCGTAGCCGGGAAAGCAGGCCCCCATCGGCACGATGGCGAGGCGACTCGCATCGTAGAACGCCGCCTCGTCGAGGCCGAGCCAGTCCCGCAGCCGCGTGCCCGAGGGGTCCATGAACGGGACGCCGCTCTTGTCGGCCCGGTTGCCCGGCGCCTGGCTCGCCACGCAGAGCCGGGCCGAGGCGAGCCCCTGGACGATGGGGCGCGGCTCCTGCGGCAGGGGCGCGCCGTAGAGCGGCGCGTCCCGGCAGATCCGGCAGGCGCGCAGGCGCGCCACGGTGGCGTCGAAGGCGGTCTCGGCGTCGATCTCGGAAAGCATGATGCCCTCCGAGATAGGCGGCCCTCGCCCGTGGACGAGGGGCCGCGTCGTCGCTTCCGGTCAGGCGCCCTTCAGGCCGCTGAGGTCGAGGGGCAGCGAGCGCAGGCGCTGGCCGGTGGCGGCGAAGATCGCGTTCGAGATCGCAGGGGCGATCACGGGCACGCCGGGCTCGCCGATGCCGGTGGGCGCGGCGGTGGAGGGCACGATATGGACCTCGACCACCGGCATCTCGCTCATGCGGGTCGGCTCGTAGGAATCGAAGTTCCGCTCCTGCACCACGCCGTCCTTGAGCGTGATCTTGTTGCGCAGGACAGAGGACAGGGCGAAGCCAACGGCGCCCTCGACCTGGGCGCGGATCACGTCCGGGTTGACCGCGACGCCGACATCCACCGCCGCCACGATGCGGTTCACCTTCACCTTGGCGTCCTCGGCCGTCACGTCCGCCACCATGGCGACGTAGGAGCCGAAGGATTCGTGCGCCGCGACACCGAGGCCCCGGTTCTTATCGGTTGCCTTCTTCGGGTCCCAACCGGCCTTCTCGGCGGCGAGCCTCAGGGTCGCGGAGAGGCGCGGGGCGCCGCCGAGCAGCCCGAGGCGGTAGGCGACGGGATCGGCGCCGGCCGCATGAGCGAGCTCGTCGATGAACACCTCCATCGCCTGGGCGGTGTGGGTGTGGCCCACCGAGCGCCACCACAGGACGGGCACGCCCTCGCGGGCGTTGTGAACCTCGAAGCGGTAGGCGGGCAGCGCGTAGGGCGTATCGGACGCGCCCTCCACCGTGGTCGCGTCGACGCCGTCCTTGACGATCATGGTCTCGAAGGCGGTGCCGATCATGATCGACTTGCCGATGGTCCGGTGCTCCCATCCCGTGATCCCGCCCTTGGCATCGAGGCCGGCGCGCAGACGGTGGACCACCATCGGCCGGTAAAAGCCGCCGGCCATGTCGTCCTCTCGGGTCCAGACGAGGTGAACCGGGGCCTTGCCGCCGGTCGCCCGCACGATCGAGGCGGTCTCGGCGAAGTAGTCGGCGCTTGGCGTCGCGCGTCGGCCGAACGAACCGCCGGCCCACTGCGTGTGGAGGCGGACCTTGTCGGTGGTCACGCCGAGATTGGCGGCCACCACCGCCTGCTCGATCGTCTGGAGCTGGCAGCCGGCGAAGACGTCGTAGGTTCCGTCCGAGGCCTTCTCGATGGTGGCGTTCAGGGGCTCCATCGCCGCGTGGGCGAGGTAGGGGAAGGTGAACTCGGCCTCCAGCACCTTGGCCGAACCGGCGATGGCACCGGCAGCGTCGCCCTTCTTCGAGGCGACGAGGCCGGGGCTGTCGAGGCGTTTGCGGAAACCGGCCAGGATCGCGTCGGACGAGCGGGTCTCGGCCGCGCTGTCGTCCCAGGTGACCTTGAGCGCGTCGCGGCCCTTCATGGCCGACCAGGTGTCCTTCGCCAGCACCGCGACACCGGTGGGGATCGTGACCACGTCGACCACGCCGGCCACCGCGCGGGCGGCCTTGTCGTCGACGCTTTTCACGGTGCCGCCGAAGCGCGGCGAATGGGCGACCACCGCCGTCAGCTGCCCGGGACGGCGGACGTCGAGGGAGTAGATCGCCGTACCGTCGGTCTTGGCCACGGAATCGAGGCGGGGAACCTTCTTACCGATCAGAGTGAACTCGCTCGCCTCCTTGAGGCGCGGCTCCTTCGGCACCGGCTGGGCAGCGGCGGCTTCGGCGAGTTCGCCGAACCGGGCCTGCCGGTTCGAGGCCGCGTGGCGCACCGTGCCGGACGCGACCGTGATCTCGGAGGCCGGGACCTTCCAGCGCTCGGCGGCGGCGGTCACCAGCATGGCGCGGGCGGCAGCACCCGCCTTGCGCAGCTGGACCCAGGAATTGGCGATGGCGGTGGAGCCGCCGGTGCCCTGAACCGGGCCGAAGGCGAAGTTGTTGTAGAGCGTGGCGTCGGCCGGCGCGAAGGTGGTGCGGATGGTGGCCCAGTCCGCATCGAGTTCGTCGGCCAGGATGGTGGCCAGCCCCGTCGTGTTGCCCTGGCCCATGTCGAGGTGCTTGATCACCACCGTCACGGTGTCGTCGGCGGCGATCCGCACGAAGGCGTTCGGCATCGGCGGCAGGCCCGAGAGGTCGGGGCCGGCGGCGGCCTGGGCGAACTTCGCCGGGTCGAGAGTGAAGCCGATGACGAGGGCCCCGGCGGCCACGGTGGCGCCGCCGAGGAAGGCGCGGCGGGACGGCACGGGCGGGGCGGCCTGACGGACCTTCAGCATGGGTGGCTCCAGTTCAGACGCAAGGTTCGGGAGATGGCGGACGTCTTCGGCGGGGCTCAGGCGAGGGTTCGCGCCGCCTCGTGGATCGCCGCGCGAATACGCTGGTAGGTGCCGCAGCGGCAGACATTGCCGTCCATGGCACCGTCGATGTCCGCGTCGGTCGGCTTGCGGTTCTCGGACAGGAGCCCGATCGCGGACATGATCTGGCCGGATTGGCAATAGCCGCACTGAACCACGTCGAGGCCGCGCCAGGCGGTGCGTACCGCCTCCGCGACCTTGCCGGAGACGCCCTCGATGGTGGTGATCTTGGCCTCGCCGACGTCGCCGATCCGGGTCTGGCAGGCGCGGACCGGCTGGCCGTCGAGATGGACCGTACAGGCGCCGCACTGGGCGATGCCGCAGCCGTACTTCGTGCCGGTCTGGTTGAGGTGGTCGCGCAGGGCCCAGAGGAGCGGCATCTCCGGGTCGGCGTCGACCTCGTGGGCGACTCCGTTGACGGTGAGTTTCAGCATCCCGGCCTCCAGGGGCGTAGTTTGGAATAGAGCTAAACCTTGCGCGGCCCCATCCGTGTGCGCCAGCGCACCTGTGCCCCCGGAACCCAATCCCCGCCCGCGAAAGCGGAACTTCGCAAAGACGTGCGCGGGAGCGAGGCGGACGAAAACCTGAGGAAACACGGACAATGCCACGCATCCAGGCAGGCGGTTCTTAACACATCCCCCGCACTCTCGGGGTGGTCGTATTCCGGCCTGTCGGCGGTCCCCTGATCGGGATCGCGACGCCTCCCCGAAGCCTCAAGACGGTGATGACCGACCTGACTGCGGAAATGATACAGCGTGGCCGCGGCCCCTCCGTCCAAGAGGCGGCCCGCCGCCGTGAGGTCGCGCGCGACATGCGCTCGGCCCGCGAGAAGCTCACCTCGACGAGCGGCCTCGAACGCGCCTTCGACTACGAACTCATCCGCGCCTACGCGCAGCACCGCGCGGGGGCGGTGATCCCCCTGGGGCTGCTCGGCCTCGCGGTCGCGGGCATCGCGTCCGTGTGGACTCTTCCCGTGATCGCGATGGCCTGGGGCGTCTGCCTGCTCGCCACGGTGACGCTGTCGACGCTGCTGACGCGCCGCTTCCTGGCGCAGGACCCCGCGCAGGTCTCGGTCTGGCGCTGGCGCCGGACCTTCATGGCGGCTGAATTCCTGCAGAGCACCGCCTGGGCCATGATGGTGCTCGTCGGCGCCTCCGGGGCGCTCACCTTCGTGCTGTTCGGCCTCGTCATCGTGGCGGCCGTGGCTACCATGCTGGCCGCCACCCTGCCGGCGGCGGCCGTGGCGGCCCTCGTTCCCCTCTGCGTCGCGGCCCTCTCGCTCCTGGCCGTGTCGCAGGACGTGAACACGATGATGCTGGTGACGATGGTGGTGGGCGCGCAGGTCTTCTTCATGGGGCTCGCCCGCCGCGTCTACGCCGCCACCGTCGAGGCCCTGCAATCCCAGGCCGAGAAGGACGCGATCTTCGGCGAGCTCGAGCAGGCCAAGGCCAATTCCGACGAGGCGCGCCGGCGCGCGGAGGAAGCCAACCTCGCGAAATCGCGCTTCCTCGCCACCATGAGCCACGAGTTGCGCACGCCGCTCAACGCGATCCTGGGCTTCTCGGAGGTGATGAAGAACGAGGTATTCGGCGCCCACGTGGCGGCCTCGTACAAGGAATACGCCGCCGACATCCACGACAGCGGCCTGCACCTCTTGAACCTCATCAACGAGATCCTCGACCTGTCGCGAATCGAGGCCGGGCGCTACGAACTCAACGAGGAGGCCATGCAGCTCGGCCACGTCGTGGAGGATTGCCGGCACATGATGGGCCTCCGGGCCCGGGGCAAGAATCAGACGATCCACGAGTTCATCGACGCCACCCTGCCCCGCCTTTGGGCGGACGAGCGGGCGCTGCGCCAGATCGTCCTGAACCTGCTCTCCAATGCCGTGAAGTTCACGCCCCCAGGCGGCGAGATCACCATCAAGGTCGGCTGGACCTCGTCGGGCGGCCAGTATGTCAGCGTGAAGGACAGCGGCCCCGGCATTCCCGAGGACGAGATCGGCACCGTGATGTCGTCCTTCGGGCGCGGGTCTCTGGCGATCAAGACGGCCGAGCAGGGCTCGGGCCTCGGCCTGCCCATCGTGAAGGGCCTCGTGGACCTGCACGGCGGAAACTTCCAGCTGAAGTCGCGGCCACGCGAGGGCACCGAGGTCGTGGTGATCCTCCCCGCGAGCCGGGTGATGGACACGCTGCCCGCCATCGAGGTGCCGGGCGAGGCCGCGCCGTCCCAGGAACGCCGCGCCCGCGCCGCCTAGGCCGACCTGTCGCAGATCCCTGCCGCAGAGCCGGCGCCCGTCGGTCCGGGACCTGCCCGGCGGGCATCAGCCCGCGCTGCGCTCCGAGACCCCGGCCTGCGCGAAGGTCGCCATGTCGCGGTGGCAGGCCAGCGCGCCCTTGAGAAGGCCGAGCGCCAGGGCGGCGCCGGAAGCCTCGCCGAGGCGCATGCCGAGCGCCAGCAGCGGCACGAGGCCGAGGCGCTCCAGCACGTCCGCGTGCGCGCCCTCCGCCGAGACGTGCCCGGCCAGGCAATGGTCGAGAAGGCCGGCAGCGAGGCGGTGCAGGATAGCGGCGGCCGCCGTCGCCACGTAGCCGTCGAGCACCACGGGCACCCGCTGGAGACGGGCCGCCAGGATCGCGCCCACCATGGCGGCGATCTCGCGGCCGCCGAGGCGCGCCAGCACCTCCAGGGGATCGTCGAGATGCCCGGCATGATGGGCGAGCGCGGCTTCCACCGCCGCGACCTTGCGGGCGAGCCCCGCGGTGTCGACCCCGGTGCCGCGCCCGACCCAGTGGGCGGCCTCGCCCCCGTAGAGGGCCGCGTAGATCGCCGCCGCGACGGTGGTGTTGCCGATGCCCATCTCGCCCAGCGCCAGGCAGTCGGTGCCGGCAGCCACCGCCTCCATGCCGAACGCCATGGTGGCCACGCAGGCCTTCTCGTCGAAGGCCGGTCCCACCGTGATGTCGCCGGTTGGCATATCGATGGCGAGGTCGAACACCTTGAAGCCGAGGCCGTAGGCGGCACAGATCTGGTTGATCGCCCCGCCGCCGGCCGCGAAGTTGTCGAGCATCTGGCGGTTCACCGCATCCGGAAAGGCGGAAACGCCGCGCGCCGTGACGCCGTGGCTGCCGGCGAAGACGCAGACCAGCGGGCGGTCGAGGGTCGGCTGGCCCTTGCCCTGCCAGGCGGCGAGCCAGGAGACGAGGTGCTCCAGGCGTCCGAGGGACCCGGCCGGCTTCGTCAGGGTCGCGTCGCGCTCGGCCACCATCGCCACCGCGTCCCGGTCCGGCCCCGGCAGGGACGCGACGAGGCGGCGGATATCGTCGAACGGCGTGGCGGCGGTCTGGTCAACGTCGGTCATGGGGCAAATCCGGTGGCCGGCCCCGGCGCCAGGATGGCGGGCCGCCCGTTGCGGGAGCTATAACGGGCCGGGCACGGGTGGTGAAGGCGGGCCGGTTCGCGATGCATGAGACGGTCGAGCCCGCCTTTCCGGGCGCTGCCCTCGCCTACGATCTGGCCGGCTGCCTGCGCTTCTTCTCGCGCCTGCCGGTGCCACGGCTCCCCGGCGAGGGCGACCCGCACGGCGTGCCGGATTTCCGCACCCTGCCCCGGATGCTGCCGCTGGCCGGCCTGATCCTCGGCCTGCCCGGCGCCGGAATGCTGCTCGGCGCCTGGGGCCTAGGCCTCGGGCCCTTCCTCGCCGCGACCCTGGCGGTGACGGTAGGCGTGCTGATCACCGGAGCCCTGCACGAGGACGGGTTGGCGGACGTGGCCGACGGGTTCGGCGGCGGCGCGACGCCGGCCCGGCGCCTGGAGATCATGCGCGACAGCCGGATCGGGGCCTATGGCGGGGTCGCCCTGATGCTGTCGCTGGCCCTGCGCATCGGCGCGCTGGCGACGCTGCTCGACCGCTCGGGGGCCGTGGCGGCCCTCGCCCTGGTGCTCGCCGCCGCCCTGTCACGGGGTGTCGCGCTCGCGCCGCTGGCGCTCCTGCCGCCCGCCCGTGCGGACGGGGCCGGCGCCAGCGTCGGGCGCCCGAGCCGGGCGACGCTGATCACCGCCGGCGCCATGAGCGTGGTCCTGACCCTTCTTGGTCTGCCCCTGGGGCTTCCGCCGCTGGGCGGCTGTCTGATGCTGGTCCTGAGCGCGTCGGCGGCGCTCGCCGTCACGGCGCTCGCGCGCCGCGCCATCGGGGGCCAGACCGGGGACGTGGTGGGCGCCGCGCAGCAGGGCGCGGAGATCGCCGCCCTGCTCGGGCTCGTCGCGGCGATCCCGGCCTGATCCGGTTCCGCGACGCCGACCGGACTTGATCCGGGGGCCGCCGCCCTGTCATGGATCGGGGCGATGAGCCAGATCCGCCCCAAGCCATCCAGCCCCTGCACGAAGCTCTGCCTCCTCGATGCGGCCACCGGCCTGTGCGAGGGCTGCGGCCGCACCCGCGACGAGATCGCCCTGTGGGGTTCGATGTCGGAGCCTCAGCGCCGCGCCGTGATGGCCACACTGGAGGGCCGCCTGCGCGCGGCCTATCCGGAGCGGACCCTGGCGGGAGCGACGCCATGTGGCTGATCGGGCTGCTGATTGTCGGAGGTGCCCTCGCGCTCCTCCTGCTGTCGGGGGACAACCAGCGCATCGCGGGTCTCGAGCCCGACCAGTTCGCGCAGGTGGCCATGACCACGGGTCTGCTCACCGTGATCGTGGCGGGGTTCTGGCACCAGTTCCGCAGCCGGATGAGTGCGAACGTCACCGCGCTCCTGGTCTGGGGCGCCCTCGGCGCGGCCCTGGTGGCGGGCTACGCCTATCGCGACGAGGCCCGGACCCTCGGCGACCGGATGCTCGGCGCGGTGCGGCCCGGCAGCGCCGTCACGGGCGCGGACGGAACGGTGACGATCACCCGGCGCGCGGACGGCAATTTTCACGTCCGGGCCCAGGTGAACGGCCGGCCGCAGGGCTTCCAGTTCGACACCGGGGCGAGTTCCGTGGTCCTCACCGCCGAGAGTGCTGCCGAACTCGGTATCCGCCCGGCGGAATCCGAGTTCAGCGTGCGCGTCTCCACCGCCAACGGCGTCACCGTGGCGGCCCCCGCCTTCCTGGATAGCCTGCAGGTCGGCTCGATCGTGGAGCGGCGCGTGCCCGCCCTGGTCAGCCGCCCCGGAGCCCTGCGCGAGAATCTGCTCGGCATGACCTTCCTCGATCGGCTGGCCTCCTTCGAAGTCCGCGGCGACCGGCTCATCCTGCGGGACCGCTGAGAAGCGCGACGCCGTCCCGGAGGACGGCGTCGCGCGTGCGCTCAGAACCGATAGGTGAAGTTGCCCTTGACGGCATGGTCCTGCGCCCGCTCGCCGACCTGGCCCGTATAGGCCACGCCCAGCGTGGCGTCGCGCGCCACCCTTACGTCGAGTCCAGCCTCGGCCACCAGCGCGTCCCGGCTGATCGGGGTGCCCGCCGTGAGGAAGCCCGGCCCCGTGCCGAAGCTCAGGAGGGCCTTGGGCACCACGTCGCCATAGGCCCGGCGGTAACCCACCAGCCCGTGCAGCGAGACCGGCGCGCCGAACCCGAGATCGAGGCTGGTCTGGCCGCGAACGCCCACCGTCGAAGTCGCCACCTCGGTGGTCTGCGCCGCGCCCGTCAGGGCCGCCAGCCCCCCCGTCTCGGTGAAACGATCCCGCCCGATCGAGACGTAGGCGCCGCCCACGAAAGGCTCGAGATAGGCCGGCTGGATCGTCGCGACCGGCCCCTCCCCCTTGGTGAGGAGGCCGACCTGGGGCGCGCCCAGGAAGAACCTGTAGCCGAGCTCGCCGAAGCCCTGCACGGTGGCGCCGCCATAGCGAGCCGTGTCGCTGTCGGTGAAGCCGGCAAAGCTCACGGCCCGGCGCAGGCGGCTCGACTGGTCGGCGTAGACCGCGCCGAGGCGCAGGGCGACGGGTCCGCGCTCGAAGCCGCCGTAGACGCCGCCGAAGCCGCTCTCGATGGTGCCGGAGGAGAGCCGCCCCGCGCTGTCGAGGCTAGTCGCGGTGTAGCCGCCTGCCACGCCGAGGCGGAAGCCCGTCTTCAGGCGGGCATCCGCGCCGAGCACGAAGCCGGAGGTCTGGCGGGCCAGGCCGGCGGCGTTGCCGTCGGTCCGGGCCTCGCCGAAGCTGCCGAAGCCCTGGCCCCAGAGCCCGAACACCCGTGGGTCGAGGACGCGCACCGGCACCGGTGCGACCGGAGCGGCGCGGCCCGGCAGATCGGCCGTGTAGGCCGCCGGCAGGGCACCGTAATCGCTGAACTCGGCCGCACCAGGGGTGGCGCCCCAGCGCAGGCGGTCGAGGATGGCCTCGCGCACGAAGAAGGCGGTCTCGAACTGCGCGCCCGCCATGCTCGCGTGGATGTCGCCGGTGAGCGCACCGAAGGCGGCGCGCGCCTCGGGCGTGGTCAGCCCGACGGTGCGGCCGTAGAGGGCGGCCCCCGGCCCGGCGGCCTGGATGGCGTCGGCGACGCCGGCCTGGTTGCGGGTCTGGGCGATGCTGGAGAAGGCGATGTCGTTGCGCGTCAGCGTCAGGTCGACGGCCCCGGGCTGGTAGCGCAGGGTGGGGGTGAGGAAGGCGAAGTTGGCACTGACCCCGTCGAACCGGCCCTGCACGCCGCCGCCGGCGGTGAGCACGGTGTAGGCGGTGCGCGGATCGTAGGTGCCGGCGGCGGCCTGCACCTGGACGGTGCCGCCGTTGAGGGTGGCGGTGCCGGCCACCGCGAGGCGGTCGGCTTGGCCTGCGGCGTCCGCCTCGACCTGGAGGGTGGAGCCGGGGGCGAAGCTCGCATTGCCCGCCACCGCGAGGGTGCCGATGCCGTTGCCCGGCGCCACCACGGCGCCGGACCGGGCCGCCAGGCCGCCCACCGTGCCGGTGCCGCCCAGAAGTCCGCCCGCGCCCACCGTCACGGTTCCGGCGATCGTGCCGTTGGCGTAGAGCGCGCCGGTCTGGCCGATGGTGACGTCGGTGGCGACGCGGTCGCTCGCGGCCAGCGACAGGGTGCCGATGACGTTCTGGAAGTAGCCGGCCGCACTGTAGAGGTCGATGCGCGACCAGTAGCTCAGCGGTGTGCCGTAGAAGGCGCTCAGCGCATTCGTCTCGGTGTTGACGATGATCTGATTGATCGTGGCGGTCTGGAGCGAGCCGTAGAGGCCGCCCCTCGGCGCGATCTGCGCCGCCGCGTCACTGCTGCCGCCATAGAGGGGCGCGAGCAGGATCGCGGCATCCGGCCCGCCGGTGGGCGCGGCTTCCCGGGGTGCCTGGGCGAAGGTCAGGATCGGCAGGCCATAGGTGAGGCGCGACTGGTAGAGAGCCTGGTTGGCGGCGGAGGGGACGTAGGGGTTGTTCGCCGTGTTGGCCGCGCCAGTGGCG
Organism: Methylobacterium goesingense; assembly: GCF_022179225.1. Taxonomy (GTDB): domain Bacteria; phylum Pseudomonadota; class Alphaproteobacteria; order Rhizobiales; family Beijerinckiaceae; genus Methylobacterium; species Methylobacterium goesingense. The sequence continues at coordinate 10,953 of NZ_BPQL01000052.1, read as the reverse complement.
CAGGTGGCGACGGCGGCCCCGCAGCCGGCCGAGAGGTAGCCCTGGAGCTCGCCCTGCGCCTGGGTGAAGAGCGACGTCAGGTTGATCGCTGTGCCGGTGGTGGTGGCGTTGTTGATGTAGGCCGGGTTGGTGAAGGCCTGAGCGAGGTCGTAGGCCGCGAAGGCGCGGCTGGCGATGATGTCGAGGGGGTAGTGAACGCCGAGCACGATGCGGCTGTCGGCGTATTCCGACCCGCGCAGGAGCATGCTCTGGTAGAGCGACGGCGTCAGCATGCCGAGCAGGATCGAATCGGTGATCGCGTAGTTGGTGTGCCCGCTCGGGAACGAGGGGTTGGTGGTCAGCCCGTTGATCGAGGTCGGGTCGAACGCGTTGATGGCGTTCGGCCTCGCCTGGACCGGGCGCGAGCTGCCGTAGACGTCCTGACCCGCTTGCGTGTTGGTGACGCCGGCGGCGATGTCGAGGACGCTGGTCGTCGTATTGGGGAGCCCGTTGAAGCGCGGCAGCGTGTAGCCGGCGGGCGCCACGGCCGGGACCGCGACGTAGCCGGCCGGCGTCACGCTCGGGTTGGTGGCGGCCCCGTTGGCGAAGTAGTTCTTCGCCACGCCGAGATCAGAGCTCGTGAAGGTATAGGCCCGGTTGAGGAGGTCGAAGGTCCGGGCGAGCGGCCCCGTCGTCGCCGTGCTGGCGCGGATTCCCTGCTGGTAGAGCCGGCCCAGGACCGTACCGTAACCGCCCACCGGCTGGACCGGGTTGATGGTGCCCGACGTTCCTGGATTGCTCTGGATCGCCTGGAGCGGCAGGCCGCCGGCCAGGTTGTCCGCCGGGCCCAGATTAACCACCGAGCCGTTGACGAGGGTGACCGTGCCGAGGAAGGGCGTGCTGCCCGGCAGAGCCTTGTCGCTGATGGCGAGCGCCCGCTGCTGCGGCGTCGACTGGTTGTTGGTGGCGATGGCCTGGGAGAGGTTGAGCTGCAGCGTCGCTTGGCCGACCGGGTTCGCATTCAGGGCGAGGAACGGTCCGAGCAGGTTCAGGACATTCGCGTTGGCCGGCGTGATGTTGGCCGTCTGCGCCTGCGCCGAGGCTAAGCCCGTCGCCGAGAGTATGATAGCCGCCGTCGAAACCCCGTATTGGAACCGCATGATTCGCCCCCTGCTTCCGTCCACCGGACGGAGGGACTGAATAGCGAGGCTTACGTTTCGCGCTTGTTCATAATCCTGTCATATTATACACTGAATATCGGCGTGCTGAATCGGCAACAACTTCGCTCTGCCCGTAAAGTATTTTGCCAGCGAAGTAGAACCCAGGTAATTGTCGCCGCGCCTCGAAGTTACGCGGCATCCTGCGGAGCGGCGTCATCTCGGGCGCTCTGCTCCGAGACGGACCCGTGGCGGGACACCTGGGCGATCGCCGCGCGCAGGGTTGCGAGGCCGGCATCCGCCTGAGTCCCGGCCGTCGAGAGATGACGGCGATAGGCGCGGGCGCCCGGGCGACCGTTCAACAGGCCGAGCATGTGCCGCGTCACCGCGTGAAGGCGCACGCCCTCCTGCAGGAAGCCGGCGAGCACCGGCTCGAACGCCTCCAGGGCCGCGAACGGGTCGACGGCCGGGGCAGACTCGCCGAACAGGACCGGATCGACCGCGAGGAGGATCGCCGGATCGCTGTAGGCGGCCCGGCCGATCATCACACCATCGACGTCCGCGAGATGGGCCGCCGCCTCCGCGATGGTGGCGATGCCGCCGTTGATGGCGATGGGCAGGCCGGGATGGGACCGCTTCAGTCGTGCCACCCGCGGGTAGTCCAGGGGCGGCACGTCGCGGTTCTCCTTGGGCGACAGACCCTGGAGCCAGGCCTTGCGGGCATGCACCACGAGGCCGTCGACGCCGGCCGCCACCACCGCATGCGTCAGAGCGTCGAGGGCCTGCTCGGTGTCCTGGTCGTCGACGCCGATCCGGCACTTCACCGTGACCGGCACAGACACCGCCGCCTTCATGGCGCCGACGCATGCGGCCACGACGGCGGGCTCGCGCATCAGGCAGGCACCGAAGCGCCCGTCCTGTACCCGATCGGAGGGGCAGCCGACATTGAGATTGACCTCGTCGTAGCCATAGGCCTCAGCGATCCGCGCGGCCTCGGCTAGGTCGGACGGGTTGGAGCCGCCGAGCTGCACCGCCACCGGATGCTCGATGTCGGCAAAGCCCAGCAGACGATCGCGGGGGCCATGAATGACCGCCCCGGTGGTGACCATCTCGGTGTAGAGGCGAGCGCGTCGCGACAAGGTTCTGTGGAAGGCCCGACAGTAACGGTCAGTCCAATCCATCATGGGCGCAACGGAGAAGCGCCACGGACTGATATCGTCAGTTCTTCTCGTCATCACAATCGCTTGCGCCGTCTCTTTCGCAACCGTGCTCGCTTGCATCTCGACCGTTCCATCACGCGATCCGGCCCTCGCGGCCGCGCGCCGTCGGTGTCGCCAGTCGAGACGACCGTCCAGCGGATACGGAAATGCGGCGGCACCGGATAACACGCCGGGCCGGCGATCCAAATTCCGGGCATTCTCTGCCGGTGGGCTCAGACCTTTCGATCGCGCCGCGACGGGATGGGCCTGGATGGGGAAACGGATCTGACATCGTGCGGGCCCTCGGTGCCGCGCTGAGCGGTGTTGGGCCGTGGACCATTCGGGATCGCGCCGCCGCCTTCACCGACGGGTCGGACAGGTTCGTCGATGGCCGAGGCGCACGGATGGAGGTCCGGTCGGACAGGATCCGATGCCAACCGCGCACAGGGTGGTGCGCCGGCACCTGCCGGACTCGGTTCGGAACCGGATCACCGGCAAGCCAACACATCATGTCCATCGGACTGCGCGCCTGCGCTCGCGCGTGTGGATCAATACGCAATGGCCCAAGCTTTGCAATAAACGATTTACCATCGTGTTTTTCATGGTTACGTTTCTTCTAAAGGTTTGGTCTCCTTGGAGATTCCGGACGAGCTGGGTGGGGCAATGGATCTGATCGACGACGTGGACTCGACGGGAATACGGGCAGCGTGCAGGCGGGCGTACATCCTGTACCGCTTCGCCCTCATCGTGGTCGGCGATCTCTGGCGCCCGTAGCAGCACGATCGGTCCGCGTTTTCCCGATTCCGCGCGGCGAACAGGGGCGAGACAGCGCCGACGTCACGGATGAAACTGTCGCCTTCACCCGGTGAGTGGCAGCCCGCGCGACAGGGTCCGTCAGCGCCGGATCGATCTCAATCCTGATTGCCGGCGCAAAACGCCCCCGGTGTCAGCCTCTCGTTCGATGGGGAGACGGCTGAGGCCGCGGCCAGCCAGGCCTGTGCGAGTGCGTCGGCGACAGCCTCGTAGGTGAACCGCTCGGCGACGTTACGAAGGCCGGCGCGGCCTCGGGCCGACCGCTCACCGGGGTCGGCCGCGATCCTTTCCAAGAGCCGTGCCATCGCCTCGGGATCGCTCTCGGGAACGATCCAGCCGCCCGGCCCGACGACGGAGGGAATCGCCCCGCAGGTCGAGCCGATCACCGGCACGCCGCAGGCCTGCGCCTCGATGATCACGCGTCCGAACTGCTCGCGCACCGCGCCCGTGGTCCGGGTGGCGAGGACGACGGCGTCGCAGGCGTGAAAGAAGCGTGCGACCTCGGCCGGGGCCGCCCACGGCGCGAAGGTGACGGACCGTTCGAGGCCGAGTTCGGCGATCCGCCGTCGCAGATGGGGCGCGTGCGGTCCTTCCCCCATGATCGCGAGGCGGGTCGGCACCCGACTGCGGGCCATCGCGTCGAGCACGTCGTCCAGCCCCTTCTCGACCACGAGGCGACCGACGTAACCGAGACGCAGGACATCGGACGGACCGGACTCCGTCCGGGGCCGGAACGTCCGCGTATCGACCCCGTAGCCGATCGGGGTCACGGCGCCGGCATAGCCGCCCGCCCGGACGACCGCCGTGGCATCCGGGCTGCGGGCGAGCACGTGCGCCGTACGGGCCAGGGTGAAGCGCCGGATCGCCTCGAAGGGCGGCGGCAGCCGCTTGAGGATGTTCTGATCGACCTCCAGCACCATGCCGGCCGGGCCGCGCAGGAGGCTCGCCTGCAGGGCGACGAAACTCCAGGGCTCCTCCCAGAGATGCACCACGTCGGGGCGCAACGTCCGGATCAGGCCGCGCAGGCCGGGATAGATGTGCAGATACCATCCCATCGGCCCGGCCTTGGGCAGCCAGGTCGGCAGCACGTGCACGCGGATGCCGGGATCGTCGGGGGGATCGGCATCGATCGCACGGCCGAACTGATGCCAGCGCCGCGGCACGACGAGATGAACGTCGAGGTCGGTGCGGCCGCCGAACGGCGCATAACGCAGGCGGCCGGCCTCCCGGCTCACCGCCGCGTGGGCGATCGACAGGACGCGTAGCGGTCTAGACACGATTGAGCATCCTGGCGGCGAGCCCCGTCGCCCCCGTGAGGTGGGCCTCGGCGGCGGCGATGTGGCGGTGGGTGCCGCTCAACGTGTTGCGGGGCAGGCTCCATGCGTCCTGCCCCCGGCGCACCAGGCCCTTGCGGGTCGTGGCGGCGCTGGAAAAACCCGCCCGCCGGGTGAGCGCGAAGTCGCGGGCGCCGCAATCGCCCCGGCGTCCGTAGGGGAAGGCGAAGTGCCGGGCCTCGCGCCCGAGACGCGCGCCGATCCGCTCACGGCACCCGGCGATCTCGCCGAAAGCCGCCTCGGGATCGAGGGCGGAGATGCGGGGATGGCTGACGGTATGCCCGCCGATCTCCACCAGGGGATCGTCACCGAGGGCGGCCAGCATGTCCCAGGTGATCGCATGTCGCCAGTGCATCGCCTCCTCGTCGATACCGTTCCGGCGGCAGAAATCGCTGTAGCGGGGGCCGGCCTCAGAGCCGTCCCAGGCGGTGGCGATGCGCAGGTAGGCCGCCCGGCGCTCCTCCGGACTCGACAGGGCGAGCCGTCCCTCCGGCAGGTGGACGACGTCTCGCGTCCGCAGCACCTCCTCGAGGCCGGCCCCCCAGAGGGGAAGGGTTCCGTCCGGGATTCCGGTGGTGAGGAAGAGGGTGACGGGAACGCCGTGGCGGGCAAAGAGCGGAACGATCGCCTCCGCCGTGTCGCGATAGCAATCGTCGACGGAGAAGTTGACGTAGCGGCCCCCGCGCGGATCCTCGGCGCGCCGCTGCGCCTCGTCGAGGGTGACGATGTCCCAGCCGGTTTCGCGCAGGTGCGTGAGGAGCCGGTTCAGGAAGCCGAGGTCGAGGTGGAAGCCTTGGTTCGGCATCGCCGGCCAATCCTCGGTCCTGACCGCCCGGTGGAAGGTGAAAAGGCAGCCCCGCGACCCGAGGGCCGCATGCGCCAGCCCCGCGAGCGTGCTCCCCAGCGATCCCCCCCCGGCTCGCGCGCCCGGCATCGTGTGCATTCCCCGCTCCTGCGTCCGCATGTTCATGTCAGGCTTCGACCCCATCGCAGGGACGGCCACGCGGGGATGGCTCAGTCCCGCGCCTCATCGCCCGGCCCTGCCCGCTACCGGTGCCAGGACCACGAAGGTCCAGAACAGCACGCCGAGTTCACCCGATGCGATGTTGGCGAGCATCATCTGCACCAGGGCGCCACACGCCAGGGCGCCGACCACCACCGCCTCCGGGCCGCCGTCGCGCCGCGCCCCGTCGATGGCCCGCCCGATCGCCAGGAGCAGGCCGGCGAGACAGCACAGGCCGACGACCAGCCCCATCGTGACCCAACAGGAGACGATCATCCCGTCGATGGCCATGGCGCCGGCGCTGCCGACGTCGGTGACCGTGAAGCCCCGGCCGAAGATCTCGCTGTCGGGCAGGTTCCACAGGTGAACGTATTGCTCCAGCCGCTCGCGGGCGCTGTCGTCCTGAGCGCCTGAGCCGATCGAGGCCAGCCGTTCGCCAATGACGCCCCCGAACGGCGTCACCGACGCGCCAGCGACGGCTAGCACGGTCACCACCATCATGCCGGCAGCCCGGCCGCGGGTCGCGGCGAACAGCAGGCAGAACGCGACGCCGAGCGCGAGGGACAGCCACGCCGTCCGGTACATCGACAGGAGCAGCGCGAAGGCGGCGGGCGTCGCCAGGACGATCGTGATCCAGCCCGAGCGCAGGAACCCCACCAGCAGCAGGCCCGCCGCCGTGAAGGTCGCGAAGCTCGCCGGTCCGTTCATCGTGCTGAACGTGCGAACGCCGAAGGGCACCGGCTGTCCGATCGACATGATCGTGGTGAGTTGCATCCAGTAGCGATCCCAGGTGGGGGGATCGATGTACTGATAGAGCCCGTACAGGCCGGTCAGCGGCAGGATCGCGAGGAACACCGAGGCGGCGGCGTCCACCATCTCGCGCCGCTCCGCGTCCGACCGGAAGGCGAGAACCGCGCAATAGAGAAGCGGCGCGAACCACTTGAGCGATCCCGTCGCGGCGGTGGCCCAATCCCCCTGGAACAACGACAGGGCGGTGCCGTAGGTGACGCAGGCGCCGACCACGATCACCGCGGCCAGGGTGGGCGGCATCGGCCGGTCTTCCTCGATGGCGGCGCGCAGGCTCGGAAGCGGCATCAGGATCGCCAGAAGCGGACCGACCAGCATCACGCCGCTCGCCTCGTAGCCGGCGGAGAGATCGACGAGGCGGCGCAGGAACGGCGCGAACGAGAAGATCAGGAGGATCGCCTGGAGATGGGAGGCGGGCGAGCGCCTCCAGGCATACCAGCCGACCACCGCACAGCCGGCGATGAAGGCGAACCGCGTCGCCCCTCCGAGCACGGGGCCGGCGAGGGCCGTGCCGCCGAGGAGCAGGGCCGCGGCGAGCCAGCCGGGCAGGTTCAGCCGATGCCAGGCCGGCGCGGCGGCGAGGCTCGACCTCATGCCCGCCCCCCTTCGGCGACCCGGCGGATGATCCCGGCGATCGCATCGCGCATCCCGTCGGCCCCGTAACGGGTCCGCGCCCGCTCGGACGCAGCGGCGACCTGCGTGGCACCGCCCGCATTACCGGCGAGGATCCGCCGGATGCCCTCGGCGAGCGCCGCCGCGTCGCCCGGCGGCACCAGGGTACCGAACGCCCCCTCATCCAGAATCTCGGCGGCGGCGCCGGTCCGCGTGGCGACGAGGGGCACGCCGGCCAGCATGGCCTCGACGAGTGTGCGCCCGAACGGCTCGGGATGAATGGACGGATGGACGACGACCTCGACGGCCTGCATCAGCAGAGCCACGTCGGATCTCTGCCCGAGAAAATGCACGCGGTCGGCGATGCCCAGTTCGGCGGCCAGACGCACCAGCTCGGCCGCGTAGGCGTCCTCCCCGAAGAGGGGCGCGCCCGCCACCACGGCACCGACGCCCGGAAGCTCCGCCAGGGCGTGCAGCAGGACGTGCTGCCCCTTCCACGACGCCAGCCGGCTGAAGACGCCGACCAGCAGGCCCGACGGCAGGCCGGCGGCGCGGCGCAATTCGGCGCGCGACCGCGGATCCGGGACGAGATCGAGGCCGTTCGGCACGATCGCCACCCGGTCGCGTCGCCCGCCCGCCGCGACGAAGGCGTCGGCCACGGCCGTCGAGGGTGCGATGACGCAGGTCGCCCTGGCGTTGGCCAGGCCCACCTGAAGCCGGCGCTGGGCAGTTCCGAAATGCAGGGGGTCGATGATGTCGTGCAGGTGCCAGATCAGGGGCCGGCGGACGATCCCCGTCGCGAGGGCGCCGAGCACGAAAGCCTTCTGGGAATTGGCGTAGATCACGTCCGCGCGCCGCGCGCGCCCGGCGATTTCGAGGACGAGGGCGGCCAGACGCCCCGCCATCGGGAGTGCCCGCAGGGGCGAGGACGAACGCCGCAGACCCGTGAGGCCGCCCCCTGCGCGCGCGCGCTCGACGCGCAGCCCGCAGCCGGCCATCGCGGCATTGAGCGGACCGTCCTCGAACAGGAAGGCGGTGGCGCCGCGCCAGGCCCGGACGACGTCCGCCAGCACCAGTTCGGCACCCGACATGGTGCTGGTGTGATTGATGAACAGAACTCGGGGGCCGGTCATCACACGCGCCCGAGAAACGCGGCGACGGGGGCCGGCCGCTCTCTATAGAGCGCCTGATCCTGCGGCGGCACCATGGTGATGATGGCGCCCGCCATCGTGCCGCCCGCGGCACGGATGCCGTCGATGGTCGCCGCCGTGGCCTCCACCTGCGACCGGCCCCAGCGGGCGCAGACCAGCACGCCGTCCGCGTGCCTGGCCAGCGCGGCGGCATCGGCCAGGAGCCCGAAGGGGGGTGAATCGATGAGGACAAGGTCGTAGTCGTCCGCCAGGGCGACGACCTGAGCGGCTCTGGCCCCCATCAGCAATTCGGTTGAGCTCTCGAACGCGCGGCCTGCCGGCAGCGCGTCGAGATTGGGAAAGCGCGTGTGGCGGACCGCGGCGCCCACGGCGACTTCGCCGCGCAGGACCGCGACGAGGCCCGGACTGGGCGGCAGCCCGAGGGCCTCCGTGAAGGTCGGGGCGCACAGGTCACCTTCGACGACGAGCACGCGGCGGCCGCTGGCGGCGACGCTGCAGGCGAGCGCGAGCGTCGTGAACGTCTTGCCCTCCTCGGGCAGGGCCGAGGTCATCAGCAGGGTGCGCAGGCCTCGTCCTCCGTGCCGCAGGGCGATCTGTGCGTAGAGCGACCGCAGGGCGGCCTGCAGCTTCGCGTCGTCGCGCGCCTGGGCGAGGGCGAGTTTCAGCGGGATGGCCCGGCGGCCCGGAATGAGTTCGCCTCCGGCGAAGGGGCGTCGGGTGCTCAGGCGCGGGACGAGCGCGACCGCGATGGCGCCGGCGGCATGACCGATCGATGCCGCCGCCCGGATGGTGCCGTCGGTCTTGTCGCGCAGCAGCGCCGCGGCGGTGGCAAGGAGCGTCGCGAGGGTGAGCCCCGCCGCGAGAAAGGGCAGCCGCTTGGGGAAGAACGGCTTCGTGGGCAGCTCCGCCAGGCTGACGACGCGGGTACTGCCGGTGAGAATCCGCTGCTCGGTCTCGAGGTCGCTCGCGCGCCGGAAGAGATCGGCATATTGGGCGCGCTTGAGCTCGACGCTCCGGGTCATGTCGGCGAGCGTCGCTTCGGCGTCGGTCGCGGAACCGACATCGGCCTTGGCCGCGTTCAGCTGCTTCTGCAGCGAGGCCACCAGGGTTCCGGACGCATCGTAGACCTGCCGGGCACTGGCCGCGACGCTGGCCACCTCCTGGCGCATCCGGGCCTGATACATGCTCCGTTCCCGCTGCAGGCCCTGAATCGTGGGATGGTTCGGTCCCAGCGTGGTCTCGCTGTTGGCGATCTGACTGGAGACGAGCGCGGATTGCTGCTTGAGGTCCCCGATCGTGCGGCTCGCCAGAACGGCGGGGGAATCGGCGGACCCGCGCGCCTGGTCCGCGTTGATCTCGCGCAGGCGGGCGGCGGCCTCGGCGCGCGTGGCTTCGGCGGAGGCGAGCTGCTGACTGATGCTCGTCAGGCGTTCGGAGGCGATGGGTGCCGTCGAACCGCGAACGAGACCCTGCCGGCGCCGGAACGCCTGGATGCGCCCCTCTTCCTCGCGCAGCGTCTTCTCGAGCTGATGGATCTCCTGCCAGATCCACGCGGCGGCCGCCTCGCGGGTCTTGGCGAGATTGGCACGCTGATCCGCCATGAAGGCCGTGATGACCGCGTTCGTGATGCTCTGCGCCACCTCGGGCACCGACGACTGGTAGGTGATGTTGAGCACGCGCGAACGGCCGACGTTTCCCACGAGCACGCGCGGCTCGAGGTATTCGACCAGCGCTCCGCTGTCGGGAAGCAGCGTCGCGCACGTATCCGTCGTGCCGCCGGCGAACCGCGCCAGCGCGAACCCGCTCGACGCGACCGCTCGGCACTCGCGCCGGGCCGCCTCGGCGATTCCCGGCTGCGCCATGGCCAGGCGAAGGATGCGGGGCGAGCGGACCTGCAACAGCTGGCTTTCGAGATCGGCCGGATCGCCGCTTCGCTGCGCCCAGGCGGCGGAACTGTTGGCCGTCCCGGGTTCGGGCTCCGCCACGATCACCGAGCCCGTCGCGGCGTACCGCACGGGCAGCACGAGCAGCGCGACCACCGAGAGGCCGAAGACGGTCAGGAACACGCCGAGGAACAGGCGCCGCCGACGCCACAGCCGCGTGGCGATACCGACGCGCGGCATCGCCGGCGCCTCGTTCTCCACATTTCTCTGGGCAAGCGCGATGCTCACTGCCTTAAACCCCGCCTAACCATACGCCTCGAGAGTATAGATGCGATCTTCCTGAAAATTGACGTTCAGACGGTCGCTCACCATTTGCTTTTCGACGAAGGTGGTAAACTCGCGCCGAAAGCGATCCGCCGAGAAGTGGGCCGCCTGTGCCCGGCAAGCCGCGCGCGAGAAGCTGTCCTCGTCGGCCACGAAGCGACGCACGCACGCGGCGATGGCCGGGGCGGTCGGCTCGTCGAAGAACAACCCGGTCCGTTCCAGTCCCCAGGCGACGACCGTCTCGCACGCTCCGCCGCGCCCGAGCGCCAGCACCGGGGTTCCCTCGGCCTGCGCTTCCACCGGGACGATCCCGAAATCTTCCTGGGCTGCGAAGATGAAGGCCCGGGCCGTCGTCATCAGACGACGCAATTCCCCGTCGCCGACGAACCCCCTGAACGTGACATTCGGACCCGCGCGCTGGCGCAGCCGATCGGCTTCCGGGCCGTCTCCCGCGACCACGAGCTGGAGATCGGGCAGGTGCCGGAACGCGTCGACGATCGCCTCGATGTTCTTGTAGGGGACGAGCCGGCTCGCGGCGAGGAAATGGCGGCCTCGGGGCCGGTCGATACTTTCGCCCGCGAGGGTCACCGGCGGATGGATCACCGCGGCGTCACGCCCGTAGATCTTCCGGATCCGTCGGGCGACATAGCGGGAATTGGCGATCATCGCGTCCGGCCCCGAGGCCGTGCGC
>NZ_BPQL01000051.1 GCF_022179225.1 Methylobacterium goesingense | reverse complement strand
TCCGTCTGCCCGAGGCCGAGGGCGTAGCGTTCGGCCTCGGGCAGACGGACTTCTCGGCGCCGGAGCCCGTGGCCGCCGGGACGCTCGCCGAGCAGGTCGACCGCTTCGAGCGTGGGCTGATCCGCGAGGAACTCATCGTGGCTGCCGGGGATGTGCGACTCGCCGCCGAATCCCTCGGCACTCCGCGCAAGACCCTCTACGACAAGATCGCCCGCCACGGTCTGACGCCGACGGATTACCGCTGATCCCGGTCCGGTGTCGTGGCGGCGCTCAGGCCGCTGCCGGGCCGGGTGCAGGCAGACCGATCTTCAGGTCCTTGATGCGCCAAGCGTAGCGCGCCAGCCCGGAGCGGTAGGGCGCGAAAACGGCGGCGAACGCTGCGGTGTCGTCGCGGCCCGTCAGCCGGCGCAGGGACCCGACCGCGGCGACGTCACCCACCGGCCAGATGTCGGGGTCGCCGTAATGGAAGATGCCGATCATGTCGGCGGTCCAGGGCCCGACACCCTTGATCCGGCACAGGATGGCCGAGCGCTCGGCATGGGTCATCGTGGCGAGACTGTCATCCAAGTGACCCGCCGCCTCGGCGGCGCGGATGGCCTGGAGCGCCCGGACCTTGTTGCCCGAGAGGCCGCAGGCCCGAAGCAGATCCGTGTGTTCGGGAACGAAGAGGTCGCGCGGCACAAGCCCGAGCCCGGCGGCGGCGGCCTCGATCCGGGCCCAGATCGCGTTGGCGGCGCGGATGGAGAGTTGCTGGTTCACGACCTCGACACAGAGGCGCGCGGCGACCTCGATGTGGATCGGGGGCTCGATCGTCAGGGGACCGACCGCCGCGATGGCTTCGGCCAGGGGCGGGGAAACGCGCGCCGCGATGGCCAGAACGTGGTGATGCAGGTGGTCGGGATCGTGCACGATGTCGTCCCGCGCGTGGCGAGCGGGTGCCCGGCCCCGTGGGGCCGGGTGTCGGGTCCGCCTTAGCGGTCGCGGCGCTCGCGACGCTCCATGCGCTCCTCGCGGCGCTCCATGCGCTCCTCGCGACGGTCGGGATCGACGCCGAGCACACCACCGACCGTGCCAGTCGCGGCGCCCACGGCACCGCCGACGATGCCGCCCACGGGGCCGGCGGCGCGGTTGCCGTCCTCGGCGCCACGCTCGGCGCCGCGCAGGGTGCCCTGCGCCTGGGCGGTGCCCGCGAGGGCGACGGGGGTGAGGATGAGAGCGGCGGCGATGATGATATTCTTCATGTCGGAGCTTCCTTTATCTCGTGCGGTCACACCCGGCGGGCCGGGTAGGCATGCCAGGTCAACGGCCGAGCGCCGGAAAGGTCCCATCGCGGATGGATTTCGTCGCCCGCGGGCTTGCGCCTACCCCGGCCGCTTGCGCCGGGCCACGCAAGCGGACAGGCTCTGGCCTCGAAGCGACGGGGGCGACGCGATGCGCGGGATCTCGGCCATTGCGGGACTGACCCTCCTGGTCTGCGGACCGGCCTTCGCGGCGGAAGCGACCGACGCCCGCACACCTATCGATTCCTGGGCGCAGATGCGGGCCGCCTTGGTCGGGTGCTGGACCGTTCCGGCCGGGACCGAGGGCTCCGTCATGGCGTTCCGGTTCCTGCTGGCGCCGAATGGGGGCCTGCGCGGTCCGCCGCGCGTCATGGCGCGCATCCTCAAGGGCGACGAGGCCGCGCGCCGGGCCTACGAGGCCTCCGCCTACGCGGCCCTCGACCGCTGCCTGCCCTTCGCCCTGACCCCGCACTTCAAGGCGATCATGGGTGAGACCCTGGTGCAGCTGCGCTTCGTCAACACGCCGCGCGAGCCGGCCCTGAACCTCGGCTCGGCGATCACGATCTTCGCCGAGGAAGCGCAAAGGCCCTGAGGCGACTCCGCGCCGGTAGGCATCCGACCGGTCGATGGCCAGTTTTTAACCGGTCCAGTTAAAGTATTGAATCGTTGATCTGCGAATAAACCTTCGCCATGGTCGCCGCCGATGCGACCGGGCCCAGTCACGCACACGCGAATTCGTTCCGGCCCGTCCGCGACAATGCGGGCCGGCGCTGCCCTGATGGAAGTCCGGCCCCTGGTGCCGTTCTTCTGCCTCTACGTCTCGTTCGGCGCCACTCTCGGCTTCCTGTCCGGCGCCGTGCCGCTGATCCTGCGGGCGCAGGGGCTGGACCTGACCGAAGTCGGCCTGCTCCAGCTCATCAACCTGCCGGTCGGCCTCACCTTCCTGTGGGCGCTCGCCCTCGACCGCGTTCGCCTGCCGGTCCTGCCGCACCGGACGGGCTGGATCGCAGCAGCCCAGGCCGTGACCATCGGGTTGCTCTGCCTGCTGTCGCTGGGCGAGCACTGGCCTCTGGCGGCGCTGCTCGGGCTCGCCATCGCGGCTTGCGCGGGCAGCGCCACCATGGATATCGCCCTGGAGGCCCTGGTGGTCGAGACCGTGCCGGCGGACCGACGCGCCTTCATGGCCTCGGCCAAGCTCTGCGGCGCCTCCCTGGGAGGTATCCTCGGCGTGGGGGTGCTGGTGGGCGCCTACGAGACCTTGGGCTGGGCCAACGCCGTGCTGGCCTGCGCGGCCCTCGACCTCGCCTGCCTCCTGCCGATCCTGCGCTACCCGGAGGCGCGCCTGCGGGGCTCGCGTCTGAGCGACCGGGCACCGGAGCGTCTCGCCGGGGCCCTGTCCCGCCTGCGCACCCTCGTGCCCCGCATCCTGGCTCTCGGGGCCTACTTCGCCGCGGCCTATCTCATCTCCGGTCCCAACACCCTGGCGCTCCTCGACCTCGGGGTGAGCCTGCCGCAGGTCGGCTTCCTCACCGGCACCGTGCTGCCGGCCGTGAACTTCGTCATGGCCCTGGTGGCGGGCGGCCTCGCTGCGCGCTTCGGCACGCTCCGGCTGATCGCGGCGGGCGGCCTCGGCGTGCTTGTGACGGGCGGGCTGATGGCGGCGGCCTGTGCCGCCGGGGCGGCATGGCTCGCCGTCGCCGCCACCGTCCTGAACTTCCTCTGCGGGGGCATCCTCGGGGTGCCGGTCTTCCGCATGATCTACACCTGGGCCCAGGGGCCGCGCCCGGCCACGGACTACGCCCTGCTGTTCGGGGCGGCCTTCTTCGCGGCGATGCCCTTGCGGGTCGCCGCGCCGGCCATTGCTGGCGGGCTCGGCTGGCCGGGCTACTTCGCCGCCGTCTTGCCGGTCTACGCCCTCGCGGTCGCCTGGCTCGCGGTCACGATCGCCCGGACGGGGCCGGAATCGGGGGCGGCGCCATGATCCCCGACTCGTTGATGCCCGACGTCCTGATCGCCGAGGTCGCTGCCCGCGTGCCGGACTCCCTCGGCGCCTACCGGGGCAGCGTCGTGGCCGGCTCCGGCGGACCCGGGGCGCGGCCCCTGACCGCCCTGCAGGACCCGGCCGTGTTCGACGCCACGCTCGCGGCCTTCGGCGCCGGCTTCGGGGCGGTCGACCGCCGCATCCTCGTCTCGTACTGGAGCCAGTTCTACTTCGCCGCGCTGGCGACCCCGGCGCTGACCGCGCTGGTGTGCCTCGGCCGCGCGCTGCCGCTGGCCTTCGAGGCCACCAGCCTGGAACTCGACGATGCCGGGCGCCCCGCCCGCCTGCTCGTGGCGGCGAACGCGGCGCAGGCGCCCTGTGGCGTCGCCCCTGGCCTCGGCGGCCTCGTCGAAGCGCACCTCGCCCCTTTCGTCGCCCTGTGTCACCGCCAGTGCGGACTCGCCCCCCGGGTGCTGTGGGGGAACGCCGCCGTGATCCTCGACCACGTGGCGGGGGAACTCGGGGTGGAACTCGGCCGGAACGTCTCGGCCTGCGCCGAGATCGCCGCTTGCCTCGGTCGCGGCGCGCCGCCATGCGGGTCGGGCGGGATGCCCCTGGCCCGCGCCCTCTGCCCGGGGGCGGGGGGCTGCCGGCGCCGCCGGGTCTGCTGCCTGCGCTCCGGCCTGCCGGGCGTCCCGTCCTGCGGGGCGCTCTGCCCGCGCGAATGCGGCGCCGGCGCAAGCTGAGGCGCCGGAACCGGGCCGGATGCCGGAACTTGGTCCGATAAGCCGGCCTATCTGCCGGCTCGGAGGAGCCCCCCATGTCGAGCGATACGGACACTCACCGCGACCTCCTGGCCGCGCTCAAGGCGGCGGCCGGGCAGGGCGGCGACGCCTTCGAACAGGCCACGATCCGGGCCTTCGAGCACGTCTTCGCCCATCTCGAGCGCCTCAACGCCCACGTCTCCCAGGGCGGTCCCGACGGCGAGGACCGTCCCCTCGCGGCGGGGGAATCCGCTACCCTGCGGTAGGGACCCCCGCCGGGCGAGCGCGGGGCGGTTCGCCCGCGCTCACGCCTCTTGGCGGGCCGTCTCGCGCACCGGCAGGGTCCAGTTCGGACGGACGTAGTGGCAGGTATATCCGTCCGGGCGCCGCTCCAGGTAATCCTGGTGCTCGGGCTCGGCCTCCCAGAACGGACCCTCCGGCGCCACTTCGGTGACGACCTTGCCGGGCCAGAGGCCGGAGGCGTTCACGTCTGCGATGGTGTCCTCCGCCACCCGGCGCTGGGTATCGTCGGTGTAGTAGATCGCCGAGCGGTAGCTCAGGCCCCGGTCGTTGCCCTGCCGGTTCGGCGTGGTCGGGTCGTGGATCTGGAAGAAGAACTCCAGGATGCGCCGGTAACTCGTCTGCGCTGGGTCGAACAGGATCTCGATACCTTCCGCGTGGGTGCCGTGGTTGCGGTAGGTGGCGTTGGGCACGTCGCCGCCGGTGTAGCCGACGCGGGTCGCGACCACGCCCGGCTGGCGCCGGATCAGGTCCTGCATGCCCCAGAAGCAGCCGCCCGCGAGGATCGCCTTCTCGTTGCTCATGGTCTTCGGTCTCCTTTGGGCAAACCCGGCGCGCGGGTCGAGCCCGTCCGATCTGTCCGCCTCAGATAGGCATCGCCGAAGCGTCCTCCCACCGCCTGCGCCGCGATGGCGCGCGAATTCCGCCGGTTTCAGCCCGGTCCGAGACGCGGCAGCCAGGCGGCGAGGGCCAGCAGGCTCGCCAGAAGCACCGGGGGCGTGAGGACGAGGCCGACCCGCATGTAACGGCCCCAGGTGATACGCTGGCCCTTGGCCGCCAGCACGTGCAGCCAGAGCAGGGTGGCGAGGCTGCCGATCGGCGTGAATTTCGGGCCGAGGTCGCAGCCGATCACGTTGGCGTAGATCATGAGTTCGCGGGTCTGCGCCGGCAGGTCCGGGGCCTGCTGGATCGCCAGGGCGCCGATCAGCACGCTCGGCATGTTGTTCATCACCGAGGACAGGAGCGCGGCGGCAAAGCCCGTGCCGACGGTGGCGGCCCAGGGCCCGAACTGGCCGAGCTGGACAAGCCCCCCGGCGAGCCAATCGGTCAGGCCGGCGTTCCGCAGGCCGTAGACCACGAGGTACATGCCGAGGCTGAACAGCACGATCTGCCAGGGCGCTCCGGCCAGCACCCGGCGGACCGGGATGACCTGGCCCCGCAGGGCGAGGCCGAGGAGCAGGACCGCGCCCGCGCCCGTGACGACCGAGACCGGCACCCCGAGGGGCGCGGTGAGCACGTAGGCCGCCAGCAGGGCCCCCAGCAGCGGGAACGCCGCCCGGAACACGGCCTCGTCGCGGATCGCCGCGCGGGGCTCCTCCAGGGTCTCCACTGCATAGGTCGCCGGCAGGTCGCGCCGGTAGAACAGCCACAGTACCGCCAGGGTCGCCGCCAGGGAGGCGAGGTTCACCGGCCCCATCACGGCGGCGTAGCGCGCGAAGCTCAACCCGAAGAGGTTGGCCGAGACGATGTTGACGAGGTTGGAGATCACGAGCGGCAGGGAGGCCGAATCCGCCACGAAGCCACAGGCGACGATGAAGGCCATCGCGGCCTCGGGCCGGAACTCCAGCCGCAGCAGGATCGCCAGGACGATCGGTGTCAGCAGCAGGGCCGCCCCGTCATTGGCGAACAGGGCCGCGATCGCCGCCCCGAGCAGGATCACCAGCGGAAATAACCGGCGGCCGCGCCCGCCGCCCCAGCGGGCCACGTGGAGGGCCGCCCAGTGGAAGAACCCGGCCTCGTCGAGGAGCAGCGAGATCAGGATCAGCGCCACGAAGGTGAGGGTGGCGTCCCAGACGATGTGCCAGACCACCGGCACGTCGGCGGGCTGGATCACGCCCGTGGCCAGGGCCACCCCGGCTCCGGCCAGGGCGCTCCACCCGATCCCGATCCCCCTCGGCTGCCAGATGACGAACAGGAGGGTGACGAGAAAGATCGCGAGGGCGAGCATCGGGCGGATTTCGTCTTCTTAAGGCGGGGGAGGTTCAGGGGCCGGTGACGCGGTACCCGTGCGCGTCCACAACGGGCTCACCGTCTTCCTTGGCGAAGGCGCCCCGCTGGGGCGGCAGCAGGTCCAGTACGGCCTCGGACGGGCGGCACAGGCGCACGCCCCTGGGCGTGACCACCAGCGGCCGGTTGAGCAGGATCGGGTGCGCGGCGATCGCGTCGAGCCTGTCGGCATCCGTCAGCGACGGGTCGCCCAGGTTCAGCTCCGCGTAGGGCGTGCCCGTCTCGCGCAGAACGTCGCGGACCGTGAGGCCGGCGCGGTCGAGCAGGGACATCAGCAGCGCCCGCGCGGGCGGGGTCTTCAGGTACTCGATCACGTGCGGCTCGAGGCCGGCGTTCCGGATCATCGCCAGGGCGTTGCGGGACGTGCCGCAGGCGGGATTGTGATAGATCACCACGTCGAACGCCTCGGGGGCGATCGGGGACGGCTCAGTCATGGCTTCGGTCTCCGTCTCCGTCTCCGGCGGGGGAACAGCAGGCCGTCAGGGCCTCGACTGCCGGGACACAGACCTCGGGCCGCCCCTGGCAGCAATCGCGCATCAGGAATTCGATGAGGCCAGACAGGGCCGGATAGGCGGCGCTGTAGCGGATCGAGCGCCCGTCCCGCCGGGACTGGATCAGCCCGGCATGGGCGAGCTCCTTGGCGTGGAACGACAGGTTGGTGCCGGACACACCCACCGACCCCGCCAGCACGCCGGCCGGCAGACCCTCCGGCCCGGCGGTGACCAGGGCGCGCACGATGCGCAGGCGGTACTCCTGGCCCAGGGCCGCGAAGGCCGCGACGGCTTGCCGTTCGTCGATCATCGATGCAATATCTCAACTCTTATTGAAATGTATCGGAGTTCGACGCCGTGGACAAGCCGCTCCCGCCCTACACCGACGGATTGCCGAACCTGAGCCCGGCGCATTTCGTGGTGCCGACGAGCCGGGACCTCGGTCTCGACGCGGGGTTCACGCACCCGCCGCGCTTCCTCATCCTGTACGGCTCCCTGCGTCCGCGCTCGTTCAGCCGGTTCCTCGCCCACGAGGCCGCGCGGCTCCTGACCACGATGGGCGGCGAGGTGCGGATCTTCGACGCCGACGGCCTGCCCCTGCCCGACGACGCACCGGCCGAGCACCCGAAGGTGCAGGCGTTGCGGCAGCTCTCGATCTGGTCGGAGGGTCAGGTCTGGGTCTCGCCCGAGCGCCACGGCACCCTCACGGGGGTGATGAAGGCCCAGATCGACTGGCTGCCCTTGAGCGAGGGCAGCGTGCGCCCGACCCAGGGGCGCACCCTCGCGGTGATGCAGGTCTCCGGCGGCTCGCAGAGCTTCAACGCGGTCAACGCCCTGCGGGTGCTCGGTCGCTGGATGCGGATGATCACCATCCCGAACCAGTCCTCGGTGCCGATGGCCTACCAGGAGTTCGACGCGGACGGACGGATGCGGCCGGGGCCGCTCTACGACCGGGTGGTGGACGTGTGCGAAGAGCTGATGCGGTTCACCCTGCTGACCCGGGAGCGCGCCGACCGGCTGGTGGACAGATACAGCGAGCGCAAGGAGCGCGAACCCGAGCGGCTGAAGGCGGTCGCGGCCGAGATCGGCTTCACCCGCAGCGACGGGTCGGGGGTTCAGGCGTCGACCTTCGCCGCCGTCCCGGATTCGGCGGGCGCGCCGGGGTCCGGTCCGGGGAGCGCGTAGGCCGCCGCGATGCGCGAGAATTCGGGCGTCCGCAGGTAGCCGTAGGACTTGTGGTGGTTCGGCTCGCCGTCCGGGCGGCGGTAGGCGTTCGCCACCCGACAGTCCGTAAGGGCGATGCCGGTGGCGCTCGCCACGTAGTCCGCGCCGAGTTCCCCCATGATCGCCACCACGTCCTCGCCGTCCGCGAGGTTCGTCCAGGCCAAGACGTTGTCCGGCACGCGCAGGGCGCCGTGCTCGGCCTCGAACTTCAACTTCACCTTGGCGAGGCCCAGGGGGGCGGCGGCCGTGACGAGGTGGTCGATCCGCAGGCCGGGCTCCTCCCGCTCCAGCAGGCGCATTACGTCGTAGGCGATGACCGCGCCCATGGAATGCGCGACGAGCAGGATGCGGTGGTCCCGGAACGCGCGCAGGCGCTCGGCCAAGCGGGCGCGGACCCGGCGGGCGAAGTCCTGCTCGGCATGGTAGTGCCAGAGGTCGTCGAAGCGGTATTCCAGGATGGCGTCGTCCACGAGGGTGACCCCGGTCGCCTCCTCGAGGGTGTCGATCCCCGCATAGACGGGGGCGAGCACGTCGTTGGCGGTCAGGCTCGGGGCCGTCTCGCCCTCGGGGAGCGGGCCCGTGCCGGCCTCGGGGCGGTAGGGCTCGCGGTTGCCGTCCTCCGGGAGGGGGGCGTCGTAGCGCAGGTCGGCCCAGTAGACGAACTCGAATCGGAACGCCGGGTCGGCGAGGCCGGCGTTGCGGGCCATGCCCTCGGCGATGGCCGCTTTCCACCAGCGCGTCTTCTCGTCCGCCGGCGGCTTGTTGGCCAGGCCGTGGATGCCGATGACGATGCCGCCGCGCTCCGGGGTGCCGGAGGATTCCCGTCGAAGGTCGCGCGCCGTTCCGTCCACCGCATCCCGCACGTCGCTGCGCCCGCACGGGGCCGATCCGTCACAGAACGCGGCACCCCCGGATTCGGATGCGTCGCCCGGGGTGGCGACGGAGCCGCAGGCCGGCATCGCGGCCCGACGTGCCCGCGTCAGAGCGCCCGGAGGCCGGCGGCGAAGCGGCGGCCGTTGCCGACGTAGCTCTCGGCCGTGCGGGCGAGCCTGGCGGCGGCCTCCGGATCCAGGGTGCGGGCCACCCGGGCGGGTGCGCCCACGATCAGGCTGTTGTCGGGAAATTCCTTGCCTTCCGTCACCAGGGCGTTGGCGCCGATCAGACAATTGCGTCCGATGCGGGCGCCGTTGAGGATGGTGGCGCCCATGCCCACCAGACTCCCGTCCCCAATGGTGCAGCCGTGCACGATGGCGCGGTGGCCGATCGTGACGTCCGCGCCGATCTCGAGGGGAAACCCGGGGTCGGCGTGCAGCACGGCCCCGTCTTGGACGTTGGTGCGCGCGCCGATCCGAATGGTGTCGTTGTCCCCCCGGATCACGGCCCCGAACCAGACCGAGACGTCGAGGTCGAGATGGACCTGCCCGATCACGTGCGCGCCGGGGGCGATCCAGAGGCGGGCGGCATCGGCGATCTGCGGTTCGTGGGGCCCGAGGGCGTAGAGGGTCATGGCGCGTCCTTGCGGATTCGGGGGCCCGGCGGGCTCAGGTGCCGGTCCAGGCGGCGGGGCGCTTGGCCAGGAAGGCCGCCACCCCCTCGGCGAAGTCGTCGCTGCCATAGCATTCCGAAATGAGGTCCGTCGCCTCGGCGGCGGAATCGCGCTCCAGGCGGCGCAGCATCGCGCGGGTCACCCGCATGGTCACGGGGGCGTGCCCTAGCAGGCGCTCGCACATCGCCGCCACCTCGGCGTCGAGGCGCCCCGTCTCCACCACGGCGGCGAGGTAGCCCAGCGGCGCCAGGGTCTCGGCGGTGGGCATCTCGGCCAGCAGCATCATCCGGGTGACGAGGCCCTGGCCCAGGGTCGCGGTCAGCCGGCGCAGGTTGGCCGGCGAGAGGCAATTGCCGAGGGTGCGGGCGATGGGCACGCCGAAGCGGGCCCCGGCCTCGGCGATGCGCAGGTCGCACGCATTGGCGATGGCGAGGCCGCCCCCCACCGCCCAGCCCTCGATGACCGCCACGGTCGGTACCCGGCAGCGCTCCAGCCCGGCGACGTAGCCTTCGATCCGGGCCTCGTAGGCGACGCCGTCCGCCCCCGTGAAGCCGACGAACTGCTCGATGTCGGTGCCCGCCACGAAGGCCTTGCCGCCGGCGCCCCGCAGCACGGCCACCCGTATGGCGGGGTCGGCCTCGATCCGCGCCAGCGCGTCCGCCAGGGCGTCGTACATCGCGAAGGTGAGCGCGTTGCGGGCGGCCGGGCGGTCGAAGGTCAGGTGGGCGACGCCGCCCGCGACGCGGTAGCGGACGGCGCCGTCGTCGATCGGGGCGCTCATGCGGCGAAGGCCCCCTCCGCGCGCAGGCGCTCCACGGCCTCGTCCGAGAGGCCGAGTTCGCTGAGGATCTCGTCGGCGTGCTCGCCGAGCAGCGGTGCGTGCCGACGCACCCGGGCGGGCGTGCCCGAGAGCTTCACCGGAAAGCCGATATTCGGCACGCTGCCCTCGATGGGGTGGGGCACCTCGATACGCATCTCGCGGTGGCGGCCATGCGGGCTCTCGAAGGCCTCCGGGTAGGTGTTCATGCGTCCGGCCGGAATGCCGGCGGCCAGCAACTCGCTCACCCAGGTCTCCGCATCCTTGGCGGCGAAGCTCGTCTCCAGTTCGGCGATCAGCGTTTCGCGGTTCGCGAGCCGCCCGGCAATATCGCGGAAGCGCGGGTCCGAAAACAGGTCCTCGCGGCCGAGCACCTCGCAGAGCAGGCGCCAGAGCTTCGCGTTCGTCGCCCCCATGACGAAGTAGCCGTCCGCCGCCCGCACGGCCTGGTAGGGCGCGCTCATCCGGTTGGCGGTTCCCAGGGGCTCCGGAACCTGGCCGGTACCCCAGTACTCGCACGTGTCCCAGATCGAGAAGGCCAGGGCCGAATCGAACAGCGAGGCGTCGATGTACTGACCCGCGCCGCTGGTCTGCCGGCCGATATAGGCGCTGAGGATGCCGTAGACCGCGAACAGCGCGCAACCGATATCGGCCACCGGCACTCCGGCCTTCACCGGCGGCCCGCCGGGATGGCCGGTGACGCTCATCACGCCGGACATGGCTTGCGCCATGAGGTCGTAGCCCGGGCGCTTGGCCCAGGGGCCGGTCTGGCCGAAGCCCGAGATGCTGGCGTAGATCAGGCCCGGGTTGCGCGCCCGCATCGCGTCGTAGCCGAGGCCGAGGCGCGCCATCACGCCGGGGCGGTAATTCTCCACCAGGATGTCGGCGGTCTCGGCCATATCGAGGAGGAGGTCGCGCCCGGCCGGGCTCTTCAGGTTCAGGGCGAGACTGCGCTTGTTCCGGTTCATGTTGAGGAAGCCCATGCTGTCGGGCCCCTTCATCTTGAACCCCATGGCGCCCCGGGTCTGGTCGCCGGTGCCGGGCGGCTCGATCTTGATCACGTCCGCCCCGAGATCGGCCAGCAGCATGCTGCAGACCGGCCCCGCCATCACCTGCGTGACGTCGAGAACGCGCAGGCCCGCCAGGGGGAGGGGACGGGGTGTGTCGTGCACGGGTTCGTCCATCGTGCTCAGGTCCTGTGTGTTGCGCTACGCGGCCCTCCTCCCCCTTGCGGGGAGGAGTTGGAGGTGGGGGTGGTGCCGCTAGACTCGGCCATTCGAGGGTCTCCCAACCACCCCCACCCCCGGCCCCTCCCCGCAAGGGGGAGGGGAGGCAGGTCCGCTACTCCGCCGGTACGGCCCGGCCGAGCGGCACTTCCGGCTCCTCCACGAAGGGCCGCTCGGGGTGCATGGTGAAGGCGAGGCCGGCGCCGAGCAGGCAGAGGCCGATGGAGCCGACGAAGGGCAGGGTCCACGAGCCCGTGGCGTCGACGATGATGCCGAAGACGATCGGCGAGATGATCGCCGCCACCGCCGAGCCGGTGTTCATCAGGCCCGAGGCCGTGCCCGAGTATTTCGGCGCGATGTCCATGGGCACCGACCAGATCGGGCCGATCACCAGTTCGGCGAAGAAGAAGCCTGAGCTGAGCAGCAGGGCCACCAGCGTCAAGTCGCGGGTGAAGAACACTCCCGTGAGGCTCGCCGCCGCCCCGAGGAAGCCGACCACGATGACGCTGAGCCGGGCGAGCTTGAGGTTGCCGGTCTCCTTCAAGATGCGGTCGCTGAAGACGCCGCCCAGCGTGTCGCCGACGACGCCGGCGAAGAACACGCCCGAGGCGAACAGGGCCGAGTTCTTCAGGTCCAGCCCGTAGTTGAGCTTGAAGAAGCTCGGCAGCCAGCCGAGGAACAGCCACAGGGTCCAGCCGTAGCAGAAATAGGTCAGCGTCACGGGGAGCATGCGGCGGGTGAGGCGGCCCCACGGAATGGTCTGCTTGCCGCCAACCTTGCTCGCCGTGGGCAGCACCGCGAGTTCCTCCGGCGTGATCGCCGGGTGATCCTTCGGATCATCGCGGAAATAGGCGTACCAGACCACGACCCAGGCGAAGCTCGCCACGCCCAGGATGACGAAGCCCATGCGCCAGCCGACCTGGTAGATCAGGAAGGCGACGATCGGCGGGGCCACCGCGTTGCCGAAACGCGCGAAGGCGTGGGTGATCCCCTGCGCGAAGCCGCGCTTTCCCGGCGCCGTCCAGTTCTGCATGGCCCGGGTGGCGGTGGGGAAGGTCGCGCCCTCGCCGAAGCCGAGGAGCACGCGGGCGAGGAACAGGCTGACGAGCCCGCCCACGAACCCGGTGAGGATCGTCGCCGAGGCCCAGATGATGCCGCAGACGAGGAGGGTGCGGCGCGCCCCGAACTTGTCGCCTACCGAGCCGCCGATGACCTGGAAGATGGCGTAGGGGTAGGCGAAGGCGGACAGGATCAGGCCGAACTGCGTGTTCGACATGCCGAGATCCTTCATGATCTCGCCGCCCGCCGTCGCGATGTTCACCCGGTCGAGATAGGTGACGAAATACATCAGGCAGAGCAGGAACAGAACCATGTTCGACGCGGATACGCGTCTCTTGGCTGGCGTCATCGGGGTTTCCTCCGGTTGAACGCTTGCCCCTCGCCCGATCTGATCGCCGGGTTTCTCACGAGAGGCACGCGGGTGGTGTGATCGGCGCGGCTCTCCTCCCCCTTGCGGAGAGGAGTTGGAGGTGGGGGTGATTGGGTGACCCGGCCCGTGCGGAGACTCGCGGCGCCACCCCTACCCCTCCCCGCAAGGGGGAGGGGAAGCTGTTGCTCAATCGTCCAGCCCGGACCGCAGGGCGTCCATGGCCGCCAGCACGCCGCCGCGGGCATGCGGCACGCCGCCGGCCTTCAGACCCATCTCGACGCCCGACAGGGCGGCCATCAGGGTGAGGTCGTTGGTTTCGCCGAGATGGCCGATGCGGAAGACCTTGCCGGCGACCTTGGCGAGGCCGGTACCCAGCGACAGGTCGTACTTGTCCAGGATGAGATTGCGCAGGGCGTCGGCGTCGTGGCCCTCCGGCATCACCACGGCGGTGAGCACGGGCGAGTACTCGGACGGCTCCTGGCACAGGATCTCCAGCCCCCAGGCCTCGACGGCGGCGCGGGTGGCGGCGGCCAGGCGCTGGTGGCGGGCGAAGACCTGCGGCAGACCCTCCTCCAGCAGCATGGCGATGGCTTCGCGCAGGCCGTAGAGCAGGTTGGTCGCCGGCGTATAGGGGAAGTAACCGGCAGCATTGGGCTTGAGCATGTCCTGCCAGTCCCAGTAGGAGCGCGGCAGGGTCGCGGTCTTCGTGGCGGCCAGCGCCTTCTCCGAGAGGGCGACGAGGCCGAGGCCGGGGGGCAGCATCAGGCCCTTCTGCGAGCAGCTCACCGAGACGTCGACGCCCCATTCGTCGTGGGCGTACTCGGCCGAGCCGAGGCCCGAGATCGTGTCGACGAGGAACAGGGCCGGGTGGTTGGCCCGGTCGATGGCCCGGCGGATCTCGGCGATCCGGCTCGTGGCCCCCGTCGAGGTCTCGTTGTGGACCACCATCACGGCTTTGATCGATTTGGCGCGGTCCTCGGAGAGAATCGCCTCGACCCGGGCCGGGTCGACGCCCCGGCGCCAGTCGCCCGGCACGAACTCGACCTCGATCCCCCAGCGCGCCGCCATGCTCCGCCACAGGGTGGCGAAGTGCCCGGTCTCGAACATCAGCACCCGGTCACCCGCCGAGAGCGTGTTGACGATGGCTGCCTCCCAAGCCCCCGTGCCGGAGCCCGGATAGAGGATCACCGGCGCCTTGGTCTGGAACACGGCCTGCGCGCCCTCCAGCACCGCCCGCCCGAGCTTGGCGAAATCCGGCCCGCGATGGTCGATCACCGGCATGTCCATGGCGCGCAGCACGCGCTCGGGCACTGGGCTCGGCCCCGGAATGTGCAGGAAGTGGCGTCCGGTGCGTGTCGTCATCGTGGCCTCGCGGGCATTCGGAATGGGATGCATCGCCGACGGGCGACGCTGCGATCGTCGGCGATACGATGCGCGATCGGGCTGGTCGACCAAAAATTTGCATTCATTTTTGGTCGACGCAAGCATTATTCTGCGCGCGATTGGCCTCGACCCTACCGGTTCGGACTGGTAAAGGCGGAACGATGATGCTTGATGTCGGGATGGAATCCGCGATCGACGCCGGCGCCGCGATCGCGCCGCATGATGCACCGCCGGGTGCAACGGGCGCTTCAACGCTGCACGGTGCCCTGCTGGCGCAGCTGCGCGACTTCGTCGTCGAGGGCAACCTCGCCCCCGGCGCCCGGGTGCCGGAACGCCTGCTCTGCGAGCGCTTCGGCATCTCCCGCACGCCCCTGCGCGAGGCCCTCAAGGTGCTGGCCTCGGAGGGGCTGATCGACCTCCTACCCAACCGGGGGGCCCGGGTCCGCCAGCTCGGCCCCGACGAGATGGTGGCGCTGTTCGACGTGATGGGCGGCCTCGAGGCCCTGGCCGGTCGCCTCGCCTGCGAGAAGATCAGCGAGGACGCCTACGCCGAGATCGAGCACCTGCACCATGCCATGTACGCGTCGTATCTCCGGCGCGACCTGCACGGTTACTTCACAGCCAACCAGGCCATCCACGACCGGATCGTTTCGGCGGCCGACAACGCGCCGCTGGCGGCGACCTATGCCAATTTCGCCGGGCGCCTGCGCCGGGTCCGGTACGCGGCCAACCTCGACACGGACCGCGACCGCTGGGGCGAGGCCATGCGCGAGCACGAGGAGATCCTCGATGCCCTGCGCCGCCGGGCCGGCCCGGAGCTCAGCGACATCCTGTTCCGCCACTTGCGCAACAAGCGCCGTGCCGCGGCCACGCAGGAGACCGCGGCGGTCGGCGCCTGAGCCGGCCGCATGCGCAGCCCGGTCTCAGCGCTGTCCGGACAGGCGCGTCGCCTCGGCGCGGATCACCTCCGCCGACCGCAGGATGTCGGCCTCGTCCACCTCGAGATGGGTGGTGGCGCGGATCTGGTGCGAGCCGATCGCCCGGACCCTAACCCCTTGATCGAGGCAAGCTTTCGCGAACGCGGAGGCCATTACCCCGAGGGGCTCCACCGAAAAGCACAGGATGTTGGACTGGGCCGCGCCGGCCGGGATGGCGAGGCCGGGTGCGTCCGCGATCCGGTCGCGCAGGAGGGCCGCGTGGGCGTTGTCGCGACCGAGCTGGTCGATGTGGTGGTCGAGGGCGTAGAGCCCCGCCGCCGCCAGGATGCCGGATTGGCGCATGGCCCCGCCGAGGCGGTACTTCCAGCGCCAGGCCTCGGTGATGAAATCCTGGCGCCCGCACAGGACGGCCCCGACCGGGCAGCCGAGGCCCTTGCTGAGGTCGATCCAGGCACTGTCGAAGCCCTCCGCGTAGTCCCACGCGGCGATGCCGGTGGCCGCCACCGCGTTGAGGAGCCGGGCCCCGTCGATATGCGCCCGCAGGCCGCGCGCGTGGGCGATGTCGCGGATCTGCCGCATGTCGGGAAGCGCCCAGACCGACCCGCCGGAGAAGCTCGTCGTCTGCTCGATCGACACCAGGGCCGAGCGGGGCGCCGTGCGGGCGGACGGGCGGATCGCGTCCGCGAAGGCCTCCGGCGTGTAGACGCCCGCCGGGGTCTTCAGGGCCGTGACGGAGACCCCCCCGATGGCGGCCGAGCCCGCGGCCTCGGTGTTGTAGATGTGGGACTGGTCGTCGACGATGATCTCGTCGCCCGGCCGGGTCTGGACCAGGATCGCCACCAGGTTGCACATCGTGCCGGACGGCATGAAAACCCCGGCCTCCTGCCCGAGCAGGTCCGCCACCCGGGCGCAGAGCGCGAGGGTCGTGGGGTCCGAATCCGACTGTTCATCCCCCACCTCGGCCCGCGCCATGGCGTCCCGCATCCCCGCCGTGGGCCGCGTCTGGGTGTCGCTGAACAGGTCGATCATCTTGCAAGCCCATCTGAATTCAAAATATCAGCGCCATCTTAGCCCCGGTCGGCCTGCCTGCCAGCCTATCCGGCTCAAATCCGCATCCCATGCGAGGACGATGAAGCATGACCGCCACGGCTGAGCCATCGACCACGCCCCGCGAGGCCAACCCTACGCCCCGTGCGGCGACCCGTCAGAACGCCGGCCTCGCCCGCAGGCTGGCCGAGGCTCTGCAGGGCGAGGCCCGCTTCGATCTCTTCACCCGCGGACGTTACGCCACCGACGCCTCGATCTACCAGATCATGCCGGCCGGCGTGGTCCTGCCGCGCTCGGCGGCCGACATCGCCGCGACTCTGAAGATCGCGGCCGAGCACGACGTGCCCGTCATCATGCGCGGCGGCGGCACCTCGCAAAACGGCCAGCCGATCGGACACGGCCTCGTGGTCGACTGCTCGCGCCACTTCAACGGCATCACCGCCTACGACCCCGAGGGCGGCACCGTCACGGTCGAGCCCGGCATGGTGCTGGAACGCCTCAACACCCGGGTGAAGGCGGACGGCTGGTTCTTCCCCGTCGAGCCCTCGACGGCCACCCGCTGCACCATCGGCGGCATGGCGGGCAACAATTCCTGCGGGGCCCGCTCGCTGCGCTTCGGCAAGATGAGCGACAACGTCCTGGCCATGCAGGCCCTGCTGCCCGATGGCGCTCCCTTCGGCTTCGGCCTGACCGGCAACGACAGCACGGGCGTGACGGGCTCCGGCCGGGCCGAGCACCTCGCCGCCGCGATGCGGGCGCTGGCTGAGTCGGAGCGCGACGAGATCCTGGCTCGGTATCCGCAGGTGCAGCGGCGGGTCGGCGGCTACAACCTCGACGCCCTGATCGAACCCCGGCCGAACCTCGCCCACCTCCTCGTCGGCTCCGAGGGGACGCTGGCGGCCACAACCGCCGTTACTCTGAAGCTGTCGCGCCTGCCCGCCCATCGGGTCATGGGCGTCTGCCACTTCCCGTCCTTCCGCTCCGCCATGGAGACCACAAAGGCGCTGGTCGACCTCGGTCCGGTGGCCGTCGAGCTCGTCGACAACAACGTCCTGGTGCTCGGCGCCGACATCCCGCTGTTCCGCACCACGCTGGCGGACATCACCCGCGGCAAACCGAACTGCCTGCTGCTGGTGGAATTTGCCGGCGACGACCGGGACGCGCTCCTGGCCGACCTCAGGCGCCTCGACGCCTGCATGAGCGACCACGGCTTCCGGAACGCCGTGGTGGAGGTGCCCGAGCCGGTCCGTCAGAAATCGGTCTGGGAGGTGCGGGAGGCCTGCCTCAATATCATGATGTCCATGAAGGGCGACGCCAAGCCGGTCTCCTTCATCGAGGATTGCGCGGTGCCCCTGGAGCACCTCGCCGACTACACCGACACCGTCACGGAGGTCTTCACCCGGCACGGCACCCGCGGCACCTGGTACGCCCACGCTTCGGTGGGCTGCCTGCACGTGCGCCCGATCCTCGACATGAAGCAGGGCGGCGACGTCGCCAAGATGCGGGCCATCGCCGAGGAGGCCAGCGCCGCCGTCCGCCGCTTCAAGGGCTCCTATTCCGGTGAACACGGCGACGGCATCTCGCGCTCGGAATACATCGCACCGATGTTCGGAGCCCGGCTTACCCGTGCCTTCGAGGCCGTCAAGGACGGCTTCGACCCGGCCAACCGCCTGAACCCCGGCAAGATCGTCCGGCCCCTGCGCATGGACGACCGCGCGCTGATGCGCTTCCAACCCGGCTATGCGGTGACGCAGCCCGGCACCACGGCCCTCGACTGGTCGGACTGGGGTGGGTTCGGCCCGGCTGTGGAGATGTGCAACAGCAACGGCACCTGCCGAAAGCTCGCCGGCGGCGCCATGTGCCCCTCCTACCGCGTCACCAAGGACGAGCAGCACCTCACCCGGGGCCGGGCGAACTCCCTGCGGCTGGCGATCTCTGGTCAGCTCGGGACGGACGCCTTCACCAGCCCCGAGATGAAGCGGACCCTGGATCTCTGCGTCTCGTGCAAGGCCTGCCGGCGCGAATGCCCCACCGGCGTCGACATGGCCAAGATGAAGATCGAGTTCCTGCACCATTACCATGCCCGGCACGGCCTGCCCCTGAAGGAGCGGCTGGTGGGGGCGCTGCCGCTCTACGCCGGTACGGCGGCGTGGCTGGCCCCTCTCCTCAACCTGCGTGACCGGCTGCCGGCCCTCGCCCGCCTCTCCGAGCGCGTCGCCGGCCTCTCGGCGCGCCGCACACTGCCGCAATGGCGCCGGCCCTGGCGCGAGACCGGCGAGCCGGCGCACCCGAGCGACGTGACGGGCGACTTCCGCGACGTCGTCCTGTTCGGCGATACCTTCAACCGGGCCTTCGAGCGCGAGAACCTGGAGGCGGCCGAGCGGGTGCTGGTCGCGGCCGGCTACCGCCTGCACCGGGTCTTCCCCCATCGTGGGCGCCGCCCGCTCTGCTGCGGGCGCACCTACCTCGCTTCCGGCCAGACCGATCGGGCCCGGGCGGAAGCCCGGCGGACGATGACGGCGCTGTTGCCCTACGTGCGAGCGGGTGCGCGCATCGTCGGCCTCGAACCCTCCTGCCTGCTGACCTTCCGCGACGAGTTCGCGTCGCTGCTGCCGGGCGCCGAGGCGGCCGAGTTCGGCAAGGCAAGCTTCCTGTTCGAGGAGCTTCTGGCCATGGACCTGCAGGCGGGGCGCATCGCGCTGCCGCTATCCGACCAGCACGGGCGGGTGGCCCACCTGCACGGCCATTGCCACCAGAAGGCGTTCGCCGCGATGGGTGCGGTGGAGACGGTGCTGCGCGCGGTGCCGGGACTCGATCTGCGCGTCATCGAGTCGAGCTGCTGCGGCATGGCAGGCGCCTTCGGCTACGGCGCCGAGACCATCGACGTGTCCCTGGCGATGGCGGAACTGTCCCTGTTTCCGGCTCTTCGCAAGGCCGGCCCCGACGATATCGTGGTCGCCGACGGCACCAGCTGCCGCCATCAGATTCACGATGGGCTGGGTCTCGAGGCACGCCACGTGGCGCGGGTGCTCGACGAAGCCCTGACGCACAACCGGTCGTGACGGGAGGGAGATCTCAGAACGGTCGCGGGCCCGACGGGAGCGGACATGATCGTCCCGCTCCGTCGAACCGGCGTCTTTCGTTATACTCGGTCGCGGCTCAGTTGCTCACCGCGAGCGCGGCGCGCGTTACCGGGAGGCTCGGCGGCGTCGCATCGGCCACCTGATGGGAGGAGCGCTGAGCGGCGGCCGGTACCATCCAGTCCGATGCGATCTGCGCGGACAGCATCAGCACGAGGGCGGCGATCAGCCCGTGTGCGGCGATCCGGAAGGGTTTGGCCGCCTGCTGGACGGAGCGTAGGATCTCGTCCGAGCCAGTGTTCCCGGGAGCGCGCCCATCCGAGATCGGGAGCAGCCACGGCTCGCTCGGTAGAGCGTGAACGCCACCCATCTCATGGGCGCCGGGTAGGTTCTGGAATAGTCCGCTCGACATATCCATCCTCCTGGATCGGTTGCGGCAGGCCAGTCTGGCGACCGTTCGTTCATGTTCAGTTAATCTGAAAATTTGTTCATTTCAAGTTCAGGTCGCCCGCACGCTCTCCGTGCCGCTGCTCTCTGGCGCCTCAAAAAGACCCGTCGTGAGGCCGGTTTGGCCTCGATTTGGGGTTGCGGCCGGGTTCCTCAACCTCGGTCGAACAGGCTCTCCCAACGATTGGTGGTGTTTCCTCTCGCTTAGCGCGTCATCCTTAGAGCGTCATCGGCGGCGCTTTGCTGCTCGGGGTGGTCGCACACCTGTTCGTCGCTGGCCTCGTGGCCTGATTCGTCGCTGGCCTCGTGGCCTGACGCAGTCCCGAGGCCTCGATTTGCCGAGTGCCGTCGCGCACGCCGGTCCGCCGCTCCCCGGTTTGGAATCAGGGGCGTAACATCCGCACGCACGGCGGAAACATGGGCCGCCTACGATCCTTCGCTCCCCCAGTTCCACGAGGGCGAAACCATGAAACGCATCGTCGCCGCCTGTCTCATCAGCCTCTCCGCCATCGCCACCTGCGCGGCGGAGCCCGCGCCGGGCGGTCCGCCCAGCCCGAATCCGGGAATGGCGGACGGAAACCGACCCGAAGGCCCGCGCCGGGGGCCGCCGGAGGGGGACCGCGACGGCGGCTGGCGCCGCCATCCGCCCATGCTGGGTATGAAGGGCGGCCACCTGCGGTTTCGCAAGGGCGAGACCGGGATCGACTTCAAGTGCGCGGCCGATGACAGCACGAAAGCCTGCGTCGATGCCCTGATGCCCCTCGTGGACAAACTTCTCCAGGCCCGCTGAAGCCGCCGCGCCTGCGTGTCGGCGCCTTCCTCTCGATCCCCGGGATGATGCCTGATACGCGAACGGCACATCGCACCGCCGGGGCGGCGCGGGACGAACCGGAGAAGAAGTCCGATGAGCAGTGTCGCGCCCGAGGCCGAGTTGGACGTTGCGGTGATCGGCGGCGGCATGGTGGGCCTTGCCTCCGCCCTCGCGCTGCGGGAGCGGGACGTGCGCGTCGTGCTCCTCGATCCCGGCGAGGCCCGGGCCCGCACGTCCTACGGCAATGCGGGCGTGATCAGCCGGGGCTCGATCTTCCCTATGTCGAGCCCGGCGCTCTGGGCTAAGCTGCCGTCCTACCTGCGCAATGCCGATCGCGGGTTGCGTCTGCGCCACGCCCATGTCGCCCGGGTCATCCCGTGGACGGCGCATTTCCTGGCGGCCGCCCGCACCTCGGCCTGGGAGCGGGCGGCCGCCGCGCTGCTCCCGCTGACCAGTGCGGCCCTGGCCGAGCATGCACGACTGGCGGACCGCGCTGGCGCGGCGCACCTGCTGAGCCGGCCCGGCTGGATCAAGCTCTACCGCACGGACGATGCGTTCGCGTCGGCCGAGCTGGAGCGCGCGATCCTCCGGCGGCATGGCATCGCCCTCGACATCCTCGATTCCGACGCGATCCGCGACGTCGAGCCGGCGCTGGTCCGGACTTATGCGCGGGGCATGCTCCTGCCCGAGACGGGTGCCGTCAGCGATCCCGGCGCCCTCGTCGAGGCCTATGAGCGCCTGTTTCTGGATCTTGGCGGGCAGATCCTCCGCCAGGCGGCCCTGCGGTTGGTGCCGGTCGAGGACGGCTGGCAGATCCATCACGCGGCCGGCGTGGTGCGGGCGCGTCAGGTGGTGCTGGCCGCGGGGGCGGCCTCCGCCGAGATCGCGCGGGGCCTCGGCTACCGCTTCGCCTTCGCGGCGGAGCGCGGTTACCATCGCCACTTTGCGCTCCACCCCGACAGTCCGCCGCTCACCCGCCCGGTCCTCGATACCGGCGCGGGCTCGATCCTGGCGCCAATGGGAGACGGGCGGGTGCGCGTCCTCTCCGGCGTGGAACTGAATGCCCGTACGGCGGCGCCGGACTATCACCAGATCGAGGCGGCTTCCCGGGAAGCTGCCGGGACGCTGCGCCTCGGCGCGCCCCTCGACAACCGGCCCTGGATGGGTGTGCGGCCTTCGACGCCGGATGGCATGCCGGTGATCGGCGCGGCGCCCCGCCATCGCGGGCTGATCTTCGCCTTCGGTCACGGGCATATCGGCCTCTCCACCGGCGCGATCACGGGGCGTCTGGTCGCGGACCTCGCCACGGGCGCCACGCCCGCGATTCCGCTGGCGCCGTTCGCGCCACAGCGGCTGCTCGGCTGGCCGTGCTGGCGGCTTCCGAAGGAGGAACGGCGCTCCGCATGAGGCGCGGATTGACGACGCTCGCCCGAGTCGCCATGCGAACGGACGGCACGCTTCGCCACGCCGCCGACTTTTAATCCCTCGTGCGAAGGGGCTTGCACCTCATGCGCCTGAGCGTTCGCCTCGACGGGCGTATGCCCCGCCGCTGGCACCTCCGGCTCATCGAACGCATGACGCACCGCCCCGGTGTGACCGTGTGTGTGGACGCCCGGCCGGGACCCGGCGCCCTGCCGGGCAATGCCGCCCTGCTGTTCCGGCTCGAGGCGATGCTCCGGCGACTGCCCGGCGACGGTCCCTCGGCGCCCGTCGACCGCGCGCGGATCGATCTCGCCGGTCCGGCGGCGTCCGGCCCACCCGACCTCATCCTCGACCTCTGCGGCGATGTCGAAGCTGGTCGCGTACCGGTTTGGCGCCTGGCCTTCGACGACGCCCCCGGGGAGGCCGCCCTGCTCGCCGCCCTTCTGGCCGGGCGGCAACCCTTGGTCACGATCCGCGAGGGCGAGCGAATCCTGGCCTCTGGACGGGTGGGGACCGAGGCGCGCAGCATCATGCTCACGGCCTTCGAGGATGCCCTGGTGCGGACGAGCAGCCTCGTCCTCGCCGCCCTCGACGGAACCGGGCCGCGCCTCGACGGCGCTCACCTGCCGAGCCGACACAGGCAGGGCTTGTCGGCGCTTGATCTCGGCGCCCGCGCCGCGCGCCTGGGGGCCCGCATGGTGTCCCGCCGTCTCCGGGCCCTCTGCATCCGGGCGCCCCATTGGCGCACGGGGTGGCGCAGCCTGTCGGGGCCGGATGTCATCGACCTGCGGGCGCATCCCGCCTCCGGCTGGAACGTCCTGCCGGACGACGGACGTCGCTTCTACGCCGATCCGTTCCCCATCGACGATCACGAAGGCACGGTGCTGTTCGTCGAAGACTATGTCTATGGGCAGGAGAAGGGTGTGATCTCGGCCGTACGCTTCGGCGCCGAGGGTCCGCGCGGAACGCCGGTCCCCGTGCTGGAAGCCGGCCATCACCTGTCCTACCCGTTCGTCTTCCGCGACGGGGGCACCCACTGGATGGTGCCCGAGAGCGGATCGGCGGGCACCCTGGATCTCTACCGGGCCACGGCCTTCCCGGGCGGGTGGGTCAAGGAGGCGACGCTTCTGTCCGGCCTCAACGCCAGCGACCCGACCCTGTTCAGGCAGGGCGACCGGTGGTGGCTGTTCGCCACGGTGCGGGACGACGGCGAGCATGGCGGCCCCTTCGCCGGCTGGGGCTCGTTCTCGGACAGCCTGCACCTCTGGTCGGCGCGCGATGTCCGGGGACCCTGGGAACCGCACCCGATGAACCCGGTCGTCGTCGACATCGCCTCCGCGCGTTCCGGTGGACGGATCGTCGAACGCGGCGGTGCGCTGTTCCGACCCGTCCAGGATTGCACCGAAACCTATGGCGGCGCGCTGGGGCTCGCGCGGATCGAACGCCTCGACGCACTGGGCTACGCGCAGCGCGTCGAGACGATCCTGCGCCCCGGGCCCCGGTTTCGGGGCACCGGCCTCCACACACTCAATCGATCCCGGACCTTCGAATTCATCGACGGCGCCGGTTCGGTGCTTCGACGCAGGCCGATCTCGCACCCACCACGTGATCACGCCGAAGTTAATCCCGCCCCTGGAACAAAGCGTCGCGCCTCCACTTAAGGCAGCACTTGAAAGGGTCGTGCGTCCCGTTGCGCCGATCGTTTCCGGTTCACGAACCTGCCTTTCAACGGAAGCTTTCCATGGCCGAGACACTTGCCCCCCGGTCCTCCGTCGAGCGTGCGCCGTCGACGCGCGTCCTGCGCGGCCTCGATGCCCTTAATTTCTTCCTTGCCGATGTCCGCGACGGGCTCGGTCCGTACCTCGCGATCTATCTGATCGCCGTGCGCGGCCCCGACCAGGGCTGGAACGAGGCGACCACCGGCCTGATCATGACCATCGCGGGCATCGCCGGCCTCATCGCGCAGACGCCGGCCGGGGCATTGATCGACCGCACCAACCACAAGCGCGCCATCGTCATCGCCGCGGCGGTGGCGGTGACGTTGAGCTGCCTCGTCCTGCCCTTCATCTCGAACTTCTACGTGGTCGCCGCCACGCAATCGGTGGCCGGCATCGCGGGCGCGATCTTCCCTCCGGCGCTGGCCGCCATCACCCTCGGCGTCGTCGGCCCCAAGATGTTCGCCAAGCGCATCGGCCGCAACGAAGGCTTCAACCATGCCGGCAACGCGGCTTCGGCGGCGATCGCGGGCGGAACCGCCTACTTCTTCGGGCCGATCGTAGTCTTCTGGCTGATGGCGCTGCTGGCCCTCTGCAGCATTGGCGCCATGCTGATGGTGCCGGCCGATGCCATCGACGACGACCTCGCCCGCGGTCTCGATCAGACCGAGACCCAGGCGCGCACCGAGGGCCAGGAGGAGCCTTCGGGGCTCACCGCACTCCTCAAGAACAAGTACCTGCTGCTCTTCGCGGTGCTGGCCGCCCTGTTCCACCTGTCGAACGCCGCCATGCTCACCTCGGTGGGGCAGCTGCTGACGAAGCTCTCCGGCAAGGACAACGCCACCTCGCTGATCGCGATCTGCATTGTGGCGGCGCAGCTGGTGATGGTGCCGGTGGCGGTCTTCGTCGGCGCCAAGACTGACGCGATCGGGCGTAAGCCGATCTTTCTTGCCGCCTTCGGCGTGCTGGCGATCCGCGGCGTCCTCTACACCCTGTCGGACAACCCGTTCTACCTCGTGGGCGTCCAGCTCCTCGACGGCATCGGCGCCGGCATCTATGGCGCCCTCTTCCCCGTCATCGTCTCCGACCTGACCCGGGGGACCGGCCGGTTCAACGTCTCGCAAGGGGCGGTCGCGACCGCCCAGAGCCTGGGGGCGGCACTGAGTGCGACGCTCGCCGGCCTCATCATCGTGTCGGCGGGCTACTCCACCGCCTTCCTGGCCCTGGCGGCGATCGCCGCCCTGGGCTTCGCTCTCTACCTCTTCGCGATGCCGGAGACGCGGGGCTATGAGCCCGACCGCTCCGGCGCCGATGGCGGCGGCTTGACGCCCGTCCCCGTGCCGGCGGTCTGACCGGCATGAGTGCGGCCGACGACATCCTCGCCTTCGCCCATATCGGCGACCTGCACCTCACCGCCGCGGACGCCGACAACGCCCGCGATTTCCGCGCCATCGTGGACCAGATCAACGCCGTGGACGGGCTCGATTTCGTCTACGTGCCTGGCGACAACGCCGACAACGGCACGCCGGAGCAGTACGCCCTGGTCCGGGCCGGGCTCGACCGCCTGCGCCGGCCGGTCCACGTGATCACCGGCGACCACGACATGGAGGGTGGGAGCCTCGACGCCTTCTATGCCGGCCTCGGCGCGCTGCGGCTGCCCTATGGGGTGACGGTATCGGGCACCCGCTGCCTGTTCCTCGACATGTGCGGGCCGGGCTCCGGCGGACCGGATTTCCGCCTCGGCGCCGAGCAGATCGCCTGGCTCCGGCGGGAGGTGGATGCCGCCGAGGCGGAGGGACACGACTGCGCCCTGTTCATGCACAGCTACCCCGCCGACCTGAAGGGGGAGGGCGAGGCCGAGACTGTCGCCGAGATCGTGCACCGCTCGCGCATCCGCCTCGTCGAGATGGGGCATACCCATTACAACGAGCTCGCCAATGACGGCCGGACCATCTACGCGGCGACCCGCTCGACGGGCCAGATCGAGGAGGGGCCGGTCGGCTACGCCATCGCGGCGATCGACCGGGGCGTGGTGAGCTGGCGGTTCAAGGAACTGGCGCAGGGCTGGCCCTTCGTGGTGATCACCGCGCCAGCCGACCGGCGCCTCGCTCATGCCGAGGACCACATCGTTTCGGGCGCCACCGAGATTCGCGCCCTGGTGCTCGGTGCCGGCCGGATCGCGGTCTGCGAGTTCAGCATCGATGGCGGTCCCTGGCGCCCCATGCGGCGCGCCGAGGGCGAGCGCCGCTTCCGCGCTACGGTCGACTGGCCGGTGGGAGGCCGTCGGCTCGCCGTCCGGGCGCAGGATTCCGAGGGCGGCGTCGGCGAGGACCGGATCGAGCCAGCCGGCGACGTCAGTGCCCTTGTCAATTCTAAGGGGCTCGGCAGCGACGCCGATTCCGTCGGTGCCTGGCCGGACCGGGGCATCCTCGGCACCCAGCTCGGCCCGAACCGCAATGGGCGCCACTGGTAGGGCGCATCCGCCTTACCCGACTTTCTTTCCGACCAAGGATTCCGAGCCCGATGGGTGCGCTGACGCTGACCCCGAACCTCGTCACATGGGCGATCGCCGCCGTCGCCACACTGGGGGTGATCACCCGGCCCTTCTCCTGGCCGGAGGCGATCTGGGCCGTGCTGGGCGCCGTCGCCCTCGTGGTCTTCGGCTTGATGCCGGCCGGGACCGCCTGGGAGGGCGTTCTCAAGGGTACGGACGTCTATCTATTCCTCGTCGGCATGATGCTGATGTCCGAGGTGGCGCGGAAGGAGGGGCTGTTCGACTGGCTCGCCAGCATCGCGGTGCGAGCGGCTAAGGGTTCTCCTACCCGCCTGTTCACCCTGATCTACGTCGTCGGCACGGTGGTGACGGTCTTTCTCTCCAACGATGCCTGCGCGGTGGTGCTGACCCCGGCGGTCTACGCCGCCACCAAGGCCGCGAAGGTCGAGAACCCGCTGCCCTACCTCCTGATTTGCGCTTTCATCGCCAATGCGGCGAGCTTCGTTCTGCCGATCTCGAACCCGGCCAATCTCGTGGTCTTCGCCGAGCACATGCCACCGCTCACGCAGTGGCTGGCGATGTTCGCGCTCCCCTCCGTACTGGCCATCGTCGCGACCTACGCGACCCTGCGCCTGACCCAGAACTCCGTCCTGCGGAGCCAGCAGGTCGCCACCGACGTCGAGGCCGTGCGCCTGTCCCGGACGGGGCTCGTTGCCGGGCTCGGCATCGTGGCCACCGGCGGCGTGCTCATCGGCGCCTCCGCCCTGGGGCTCGACCTCGGCCTGCCCACCTTCGTGGCCGGCGGTCTCACCACGGCGGCTGTCCTCCTGATGAAGCGCGGCGGCCTCGTCGAGGTCGCCAAGGACGTCTCCTGGAGCGTGCTGCCCCTGGTGGCCGGCCTGTTCGTGCTGGTCGAGGCGCTGGAAAAGACCGGCGTGCTGCGGATGATCGCCGATGCGCTGAAGCAGGCGGCCGCCGCCTCGCCCGTCGAGACCGCCTGGGGCGCCGGCACCCTGATCGCGGTGCTGTGCAACCTCGTCAACAACCTGCCGGCCGGCCTGATCGCGGGTGCGGCGGTCCAGACCGCGCACGTGCCCGACAAGGTGGCGGGCGCCGTGCTGATCGGCGTCGATATCGGCCCGAACCTGTCGGTGACGGGTTCACTCGCCACCATCTT
The DNA here is from genome assembly GCF_022179225.1 of Methylobacterium goesingense. Lineage (GTDB taxonomy): Bacteria > Pseudomonadota > Alphaproteobacteria > Rhizobiales > Beijerinckiaceae > Methylobacterium > Methylobacterium goesingense. The sequence goes on along the minus strand of NZ_BPQL01000051.1, from coordinate 171 downwards.
GTGGCTGACCGCGATCCGCCGCGAGGGCCAGGACGTCGGCTTCTGGCGCTTCCTCAAGCTCGGGCTCCTCGTCATGCCGCCCGCCCTCCTGCTCGCGCTGGCCGGCCTCCTCCTCGTCTGATCCCTCGCGGCTCAGCACGAAGTCCCCAACACGAAGTCCCCCGCCCGAAG
>NZ_BPQL01000050.1 GCF_022179225.1 Methylobacterium goesingense | reverse complement strand
TGGCCTTTCTTCGTTGGGGAGGCTTGGTCAGTTGGCGTGAGCCGCCCCGCGCATGCGGTAACTGCCGTCGGCGCCTCGCTCGAACACCTCGGCGATGCCGGTGTGACGCAGGGCCTCGCCGGAGGTATCGGGCATGAGGTTCTGCTCGGACACGTAGGCCACGTACTCGCTCTCCGCGTTCTCGGCGAGCAGATGGTAGAAGGGCTGGTCCTTGCGCGGCCGGACTTCCTCGGGGATCGCCAGCCACCATTCCTCGGTGTTGTCGAAAACCGGATCGATGTCGAACACGATGCCGCGGAAGGGATAGATGCGGTGGCGCACCACGGCGCCGAGGCCGAACTTGGCGGTTCTCATCAGGGAATCGGGTGCGATCGATCGGGTCATGACCTGCAAAATAAGACGCCGCGACCCGGTTGTCATCGGCGGCGCGCCGCCGATGACGGGAGGCATGCGCGGAACGCTCAGGCCAGACCGTAGGTCTTGGCCAGTTCCGGATCCTTCTCGGCGACGAGCTTGGCGAGATCGACGATGACCTTGGCCTGCTTCCAGGTGGCGTCGTCCTGCATCTTGCCGTCGAGCATCACCGCGCCGGTGCCGTCCGGCATCGCTTCGACGATCCGCACCGCGAAGGCGACCTCGGCCGGATCGGGCGCGAAGACCCGCTTGGCGATGGCGACCTGATTCGGGTGCAGGGTCCAGGCCCCGGCGCAGCCCATCAGGAAGGCGTTGCGGAACTGGGCCTCGCAGGCCTCGCCGTCGGAGAAATCGCCGAACGGGCCGTAGAAGGCCTTGAGCCCGTTCGCCATGCAGGCATCGACCATCCGGGCGATCGTGTAGTGCCAGAGGTCCTGCTGGGCCGAGGCGCGGGCGGCGCCGTCGCTCGTCGGGTCGGCGATGACCCGGTAATCCGGGTGGCCGCCGCCGACGCGGGTGGTCTTCATGCCGCGGGAGGCCGCCAGATCGGCGGGGCCGAGGCTCATGCCGTGCATGCGCGGCGAGGCCGAGGCGATGGCATCGACGTTGGCCACGCCCTCGGCGGTCTCCAGGATGGCGTGGACGAGGATCGGCTTGGTCACCCCGTGCCGGGCCTCGAGCTGGGCCAGCAGCTGGTCGATGTAATGGATGTCCCACGGCCCCTCGACCTTGGGCACCATCACGACGTCGAGCTTGTCTCCCACTTCGGCGACGATCTCGAACAGGTCGTCGAGAATCCAGGGCGAGTTCAGGGCGTTGATGCGGGTCCAGAGGCCGGTGCCGGAGGCGGCGAAGTCGGTGGCCCGGGCCATGGCCACGAATCCCTTTCGGGCGGCCTCCTTCTGGTCGATCGGCACCGCGTCCTCAAGGTTGCCGAGCACCACGTCCACGGTGGCGGCGAGCTCCGGCACGCGGGCGCGCACCTTCTCGTTGTGGGGCGGCACGAAGTGGATCATCCGCTCCAGCTTGACGGGAAGTTCGCGGAACGGCGCCGGGGCACCCGCGGCGAGGGGCTGGAAGAAGCGGCGTGGCAGTTTCATGGGCGTCTCAGGCTCCTGTTCTTCTCGTCTGTCGGGGTTCCGCCTCAGCGGTTAGTTCAAGGCCTGCCACCTCGTAAAGGTGTGCGGGCGCACCCAAACCGTTTGCGCAGAAACCGGAACAGGCGTCTCATCGGAACGTGAGTCGTCCCCTCACGTTTTCAGGTCCGAGGGGGGCACCTCAACCAGACACGAAGGACGGACCCCATGTCCGGATCATCGATCAGGCGGAACGCGCTCCGGCATCCGGTTCTGCTCTGCGCGGCCGTGATGGCCTTGAGCCTTCCGCAAGCGACGTTCGCCGCAGAGCGGGGCAAGCCCGGAGAAGCGCGCCGGACCGAGCGCGCCGCCTTCACCGCCGCCGAATCGGCCGCCGCCCGGCCCGACGGACTTCCCGCAACGGTGCGGATCGCGGGCGACGACGCCCCGGCCTTCCGGGCCCTCGTCGAGGGGGCTTCCGCAGCCGCGCAGCCCTGGCTCGTACTCTCCGGCGGCGGCGAGAACGGCGCTTTCGCGGCCGGGCTCCTCAACGGCTGGAGCGAGGCGGGCAACCGGCCGGAGTTCGGCATCGTCACCGGCGTCAGCACCGGCGCGATGATCGCGCCCTTCGCCTTCATCGGCGCCCCCGGCGACGCGGCGTTGCGACAGAACTATACCGAGATTTCCGCCGCCGATGTGTTCGAGTTCGGCGGCACGAACGAGGCCCTCACCGACACTTGGCCGCTCAAGCGCCGGATCGAGCGGGCGGTGACCCCGGACCTGCTCCGTGCGGTGGCGGCCGAGCACGCCAAGGGCCGGCGCCTGCTCGTGGCGACCACGGCGGTGGACGGCGAGCGCCCGGTCCTGTGGGACATGGGCGCCATCGCGCAGGCCGGCGGACCGAAGGCACTGGCGCTGTTCCGGTCGGTCATCCTGGCCTCGTCGGCCGTGCCGGGCGTGTTCCCGCCGGTGATGATCGACACGGTGGCGGACGCCAAGCACTTTCAGGAGATGCACGACGACGGCGGCACGACCGCACCGTACTACCTCGCCCCGGAATCGGTGCTGCAGGCCAGGGATCCGGCGCCCCTGCCGACGCGCCAGGTCTACCTCGTCGTCAACAACAGCCTGACGCCCGAATTCCAGATGGCCACGCGCACGACCCTGAGCGTGCTCGGCCGCTCGATGTCGGCGGCGATCAAGGCGCAGACGCGCGCAGCCCTGGCCTTGAGCCGGAGCTTCGCCCAGCGCACAGGCCTCGACCTGGAGGTGGCCCAGATCGACGACCGCTTCGGGAAGACCTCCGCGGCGCCCTTCGACCAGGGCTACATGAAGGCGCTGTACGCCCACGGCGTCGCCCTCGGCCGCGACGGCACAGCCTTCCAGGGGAGCGACACGCGGCCGGATGACGTCGCCACCGGCTCGGTGAGCCGCCACACCCTCCGTGAGGTGCCGGCCGCGCCGGAGACGCTGGCCCGGCCCGAGGTCCGAAGCGTCGCCGGGCGCTGACCGGCGCGTCAGCGCATCAGACTTGGCGCCCCGAGGCGGGGGAGCACACCTTCGCGCATGACGACCCGGCGCAAGGGGCCGATCGTCGTCATGGCGAGGAGACCGAGGCCGCGCAGGGCATCCACCGGCAGGAGGCCGGTGAGCAGCGAGCGGTTCAGGGCGTCCACCGCCGTGGTGCGCAGGCGGGCATCGAGGCGCCGTCCCCGCGCGAAGCCTGCGAGCGCGGCGTGCGAACCGGGATCGCGCCCGTCCTCCACCGCCCGCATCACCGCGTCGCGCAAGGCGGCCGCGTCGCGCAGGCCCAGGTTCAGGCCCTGTGCGCCGATGGGGGGGAAGACGTGGGCGGCCTCACCGATCAGGGCGAGACGGGCCGCGACCGGGCTCGGCACGGATAGGCCCCGCATCGGCACGAGGCCGCGTGGCCCGTCGATGCGCATCGATCCGAGCATCGCCTGTGCCTGGTGCTCGACCGCCCGGGCGAGGGCGTCGTCGTCGAGGGCGGCGAGACGCTTGGCCGGGCCCTCGCCCATCACCCAGACGAGGCTGGACCGGTGTCCACCGGGTAACGGCACCAGGGTGAACGGTCCCTGCCGGGTGTGGAACTCGGTGGAGACGTCGCGGTGCGGCCGCGTATGGGCGAGGATCGTCGTGATGGCGCTCTGTGGATAGGCCCAGCTGCGCGGCCGAATGCCGGAAGCCTCGCGCAGCCGCGAGCGGGCGCCATCCGCCCCGGCGACGAGGCGGGCCGACAGGGCGCCGCCGCCGGCCAGCGTGATCGTGGCCGCGTCGGCGCCGGCAGCGAACCCCGCAGCGTCCTCTTCGAACAGCGTCAGGTTGGCGGCGGCCCGGGCCGCGGCGCGCAGGCTCTCGACCAAGCGGGCGCTCTCGACGTTCCAGCCGAAGGCGTCGAGGCCGATCTCGGTGGCGACGAAGCGGGCCGGGGGCGGGCGGAACAGGCTGCCGGTGTCGTCGACGATGTGGAGTTCGGCCAGCGGGCTCGCATGGGGCGCGATCGCGGCCCAGACCCCGAGGGCGTCGAGGAAGCGCACCGAGCCGTCGAGGAGCGCCACCGTACGCCCGTCCGCCACGGGGGCGTGCCGTCCGACAAGGGCGGTGGGCACGCCTTCACGGGCCAGCGCCAGGGCGAGGCTGAGGCCCGCCGCGCCGGCACCGACCACGGCGACCGCGAAGGATTCGGTTTTCGGAGGAAGTGTCGCCACGGGCTCGCGGTCTCCTGAACGGCATCGGGCGGCGGATCGGTCTGCAAAAACCTGGACATGCGAATGCCCGGGTTGTCCGCAGACCCTCTTGCCCGAAGACCCTAACGCTTACAGAGGCGTGTCACCGCGCCGGTCAAGGTCGCGATGGTGCCGCAGGGACCCGGCTTGTACCATCCTGCCCCAGGCCGTGGACATCGGCGGCCCGGAGGGTGTCCGTTCTCATGAGTCTGTTCATCGCGCTGCTGGCGCTCGGCTTCCTGATGCTCGTCGCCTACCGGGGCTTTTCCGTCATCCTGTTCGCGCCGGTGGCCGCCCTGCTGGCCGTGCTGCTCACCGATCCCGCCGCGGTGCTGCCGGTCTTCTCCGGCCTGTTCATGGAGAAGATGGTCGGCTTCGTGAAGCTGTACTTCCCGGTGTTCCTGCTCGGCGCGGTGTTCGGCAAGGTCATCGAGATGTCGGGCTTCTCCCGCTCCATCGTCACGGCGGTGATCGAGCTCGTGGGCGCCCGGCGGGCCGTGCTCTCCATCGTGCTGGTGTGCAACCTGCTCACCTACGGCGGCGTCTCGCTCTTCGTGGTGGTGTTCGCGGTCTATCCCTTCGCGGCCGAGGCCTTCCGCCTCAGCGACATCCCCAAGCGCCTGATCCCCGGCACCATCGCGCTCGGCGCCTTCTCCTACACGATGGACGCGCTGCCCGGCACGCCGCAGATCCAGAACATCATCCCCACCACCTTCTTCGGCACCAACACCTGGGCCGCCCCCTGGCTCGGACTGATCGGCGCGGCCTTCATCCTCGTGGTCGGCGTCGCCTACCTCGACCGGCGCATCGCCTCGGCCAAGGCCAAGGGCGAGGGCTACGGCACGGGCCACAGCAACGAGCCGCAGGTGATGGACGAGTCCGCCCGCGCCCACCCGGCCATCGCCCTCCTGCCGCTGATCGTGGTGGGCCTGTCGAACCTCGCCTTCACGGCCGCGATCCCGCGCCTCTACGGCGCGAAGGCCGAGACGGCGCTCGCCGGTCTCGACAAGCCCATCGTCACCACGGTCTCGTCCGTGACCGCGATCTGGGCGGTGGAGCTGGCGCTGCTGGCCGGCATCCTCACCGTGCTGGTCTTCGCCTGGCGTCCGGTCAGCCAAGGTTTCGCCGAGGGCAGTCGCGCAGCGGTGGCGGGCTCGCTGCTGGCCGCCATGAACACCGCCTCGGAATATGGCTTCGGCGCGGTCATCGCCGCACTTCCCGGCTTCCTCGTCATTCGTGACGCCCTCTCGGCGATCCCGAATCCCCTGGTCAACGAGGCCGTGACGGTGACGGCGCTCGCCGGGATCACCGGCTCGGCCTCCGGCGGCATGAGCATCGCGCTGGCGGCCATGTCCTCGACCTTCATCGCGGCGGCGCAGGCCGCGAATATCCCCATGGAAGTCCTGCACCGGGTCGCCGCCATGGCGAGCGGCGGCATGGACACCCTGCCGCACAACGGCGCCGTCATCACCCTGCTGTCGGTGACGGGCCTGACCCACCGGCAGGCCTATGCCGACGTCTTCGCGATCACGCTCCTGAAGACCGTGGCGGTGTTCCTGGTGATCGGGGTCTACTACCTCACCGGGATCGTCTGATCTCCACCCTCCTCCGGCTCGACGAGCCGCAGGGTGAGTTCGGTGAAGGGCCGGATGTCCCAGGTCGGCCCGGCATGAAACATCATCACCACGGGTCGGCGGGCCATGACCCGGAATTCGGGGAGCCCAGCATCCGGACGCAGGATCGTACCCGGCTGGACGGCGAGGTCGTATCCGGCGGGGCGTATCCACACGATCTCGTTCATCGAGCCGATCCGCCTTCCGGGTCGCGTCGTCACAGCGCCCGTCCGCAGGATTCGGGAATGGGCGCCGGATGACCTGCGTTAATCACGCGATCGCGATCGACGCAATCAGATTGGAGCAGGGGCGTGACAGTCCGGTTCGGTGCGGTGGCGCACATGGTGGCCGGGGGGCGGGATGAGACCCTGCACCATTGCCGGCGCACCGGGACCGTCTATGTCGCACCTCATTGCGGCCGGTGGTCCCCGCCGGTCCCGTCCCAGACCCCAATCGAGGAACGACACGATGCCGAAGGCGATCCAGGTTCACGAGTACGGCGGCCCCGAGGTGATGCGCTACGAGGACGTGACGCTGCCCGCGCCCGGCCCCGGGCAGATCCACGTCCGGCAGACCGCCATCGGCGTCAACTTCATCGACATCTACTTCCGCTCGGGCGCCTACAAGGCGCCGCAGCTGCCCTTCACCCCCGGCAAGGAGGGGGCCGGCGTGATCGTGGCTCTCGGCGAAGGCGTCACCGACTTCCGGGTCGGCGAGCGGGTGGCCTACGGCTCGGCCGCGAGCACCTACGCGGAGGAGGTCGTGATCGAGGCGAGCGCCGCCGTGCACCTCGCCGACGACGTCGACGACAAGACCGCCGCCGCGATGATGCTGAAGGGCCTCACCGCCGAGTACCTGCTGCACCGGACCTACGCGGTGAAGCCGGGCGATACCATCCTGTTCCACGCCGCCGCCGGCGGTGTCGGCCTCATCGCCTGCCAATGGGCCAAGCATCTCGGCGCCACGGTGATCGGCACCGTCGGCTCGGCCGAGAAGGCGGAACTCGCCCGCGCCAACGGCTGCGACCACGTCATCCTGTATCGCGACGAGGACTTTTCGGCTCGCGTCCGGGAGATCACGGGGGGCAAGGGCGTGCCGGTTGTCTATGACGGCGTCGGCAAGGACACCTTCCCGGCCTCCCTCGACTGCATCAGCCCGCTCGGCATGTTCGTCAGCTTCGGCTCGGCCTCCGGCCCGGTGGACGATTTCAGCTTGGCGCTGCTGGGCCAGAAGGGTTCGCTCTATGCCACCCGCCCCTCGCTCTTCGCCCATGCGAGCAAGCGCGAGACTCTCGACGCCATGGCCAAGAATCTGTTCTCGGTGGTGGCGAGCGGCGCGGTGAAGATCCCGGTCCACAGCACGGCCAAGCTCGCCGACGCGCAGCAGGTCCACCGGGATCTGGCCGCTCGCAAGACCACGGGCGCCACGGTGATGATCCCGTGATTCCGAGCGGGCGGGACGTCCTCCTCGTCATCGACGTGCAGGGGGACTTCCTGCCCGGCGGGGCGCTCGCGGTGTCCGACGGCGACGCCGTGATCGCGCCGATAAACCGTCTCCTCGCGCTGTTCCCACACGCGGTGCTGACGCAGGATTGGCACCCGCCGGACCACGTCTCCTTCGTGACGAGCCATCCTGGCAGGGTCTCCTTCGAGACCGTGCCACTGGCCTACGGGCCGCAGGTGCTGTGGCCGGAGCACTGCGTGCAGGGCAGCGCGGGGGCCGCACTCAGCCCCGCTCTCGCGGCGGACCGCGCCGAACTGGTGATCCGCAAAGGTCACCACCGGCACGTCGATAGCTACTCGGCCTTCATGGAGGCCGACAGAATCACGCCCACGGGGCTAGCCGGCTACCTGCGCGAGCGCGGCTTCACCCGGGTGGTCCTGTGCGGCCTCGCCACCGATTACTGCGTCGCCTGGAGCGCCCTCGACGCGCGGGCGGCCGATTTCGAGGCGCTGGTGGTGGAGGACGCCGTGCGGGGCATCGACCTGGACGGCTCGGTGGCGCGGGCCTGGGCCGACATGCAGGCGGCTGGGGTCGGTCGGATCACGAGCGGGGCCTTCGGAACCTGACGGACTGGTGGGAAGCGCATCCCCTCGCCCCGCTTGGCTGGGGAGAGGGCCGCGACGACCCCGTCGTCGGCGCGGCAAGGCGGCAGCCGGGGGTGAGGGGGCGGTGCCCGGAGGAGACACTTTCGGATGCGCGCCCCTCACCGTCGCTCCGCGCATCACAGGCAAGACAAAGTGCCTGTGATCCTCTCCCCGCGTGCGGGGAGAGGGGGACGCGCACAACTGTCAGTGCCGAGCGATGCGTGGAGTCTGGCTGGGTGGCCGTCGCGAGGCGGCGGCCGACCTTCGCGGTCTACACCGCGCTCCCATAGAGATCGTACGCGTCCGCGCGCTCGATCTTCACCGTGACGATGTCGCCCACGCGCAGGGGGCGGCGCGCCGTGACGTGGACGTTGCCGTCGATCTCGGGGGCGTCGTATTTCGAGCGGCCCTTGGCGACGGTGCCGTCGGCCGCGTCGATGATCACGGGCAGGCGCTTGCCGATGCGGGCCTTCTGCAGGCGGAGGGAGACGCCCTGCTGCGCTTCCATGAAGCGGCGCTTGCGCTCGGCCTTCACCTCCGGCGGGATGAGATCGCCGAGCTCGTTGGCCACCGCGCCGCGCACGGGCTCAAACTCGAAGCAGCCGACGCGCTCGAGCTTGGCCTCCCGGATCCAGGCGAGCAACTCCTCGAACTCGGCCTCGGTCTCGCCGGGAAAGCCTACGATGAAGGTCGAGCGGATGGCGAGATCCGGGCAGATCTCGCGCCAGCGCCTGATGCGCTCCAGCTGCTTTTCCTGGTTGCCCGGCCGGCGCATGCGCTTGAGTACGGAGGGGCTCGCGTGCTGGAGCGGCATGTCGAGGTAAGGCAGGATCTTGCCCTCCGCCATCAGCGGAATGACGTCGTCCACGTGCGGGTAGGGGTAGACGTAGTGCATCCGCACCCAGGCGCCGAGCTCGCCGAGCTCGGCGGACAGGTCGTAGAACTTCGCCCGCACCTCCCGGTCGCGCCAGGGGCTCGACGCGTAGCGGATGTCGACGCCGTAGGCGCTCGTGTCCTGCGAGACCACCAGCAGCTCCTTGACGCCGGCCTTGACCAGCTTCTCGGCCTCGCGCAGCACGTCGCCCGCCGGTCGGCTGACGAGGTCGCCGCGCAAGGAGGGGATGATGCAGAAGGTGCAGCGGTTGTTGCAGCCCTCGGAAATCTTCAGGTAGGCGTAGTGGCGCGGGGTGAGCTTCACCCCCTGCGGCGGCACGAGGTCGAGGAACGGGTCGTGGGCCGGGGGCACCGCCTCGTGCACCGCCGCCACCACCGATTCGTAGGCCTGGGGCCCGGTGACCGCGAGCAGGTTCGGATACTTTTCGCGAATTTCCTCGGGCTGGGCGCCCATGCAGCCGGTCACGATGACCCGGCCGTTCTCCGCCATGGCCTCGCCGATGGCCGAGAGCGACTCGGCCTTGGCCGAATCGAGGAAGCCGCAGGTGTTGACGATGACGACGTCCGCGCCGTCATGCCGCCGGGCGAGCTCGTAGCCCTCGGCGCGCAGGTGCGTGAGGATGCGCTCGGAATCCACCAGCGCCTTGGGGCAGCCGAGGGAGACGAATGAGATCTTCGGGGCGCTGGTCGCGGCGCTCTTGGGTGCCGCGCCGGCAGGAGCCGGCGGCAGGGGGGATGCGGTCATGGATGCTCGCCGGGCCGGACCGGAAACCGGACGGCCGTGGAATCGGGGGAGGGCGGGACAAAGAGGTTGACAGCCCTATAACGGGATTCGCCTGCCTAGGCGAGCCGGGCGGGGTCGAGCCATGCGCGGATCGCGCTTTTGCCACGCCGTCGCGCATGCCACCTGTGCATGATACCGCAGGCCACGACGGATGCTTCGACTCCCACTGCTTCGCCCCCCCCCCCGGGATTGCCGGTCCGTCTCCGCCCTAAACCTTCGAGTCGTCATGTGGACTGCTGACATCCCGTTCGTCGAACCCATCGCGGCGGCCGAGGCCCTGGCCGCCCTGCCGGGGCTCGCCTTCCTCGACAGCGCCATGCACCACGACACGCTGGGGCGGACCTCGACCCTGGCGGCGGACCCGTTCGGGTGCTTCCGGTTTCGCGATGGCGTTGCCACCCTCGACGGACGAACCGTGCCCGGCTCCGGCCTGGAGGCGCTGCGCGCCTGTCTCGCTCCCTACCGCACGGCGCGCGACCCGGAGCTGCCGGACTTCGCGGGCGGCGCCATCGGCTACCTCGCCTACGATCTCGGCGCGACGCTGGAGCGGGTGGCGCCCCCGGCCCGGCGGGCGGACCTGTGCGACGACATCGCCTTCAACCTCTACGACACGGTGCTGAGCATCGACCACGGCACCGGGCGCTGCCGCCTCATCGCCACGGGCTTTCCCGAGACTGCGCCAGCGGCGCGCGAGGCCAGGGCCCGGGCCCGGCTGGCGCAGTTCGCCGCTCTTCTGGCCGGGGCTCGGCAGAGCCCCGAGCCGGTGGCGCAGGGGCCGCTCGTCTGGCGCTCCAACTTCACGCGCGCCGGCTACGAGGCTGCGGTGGAGCGGGTGCGCGACTACATCCGGGCCGGCGACATCTATCAGGCCAACATCGCCCAGCGCTTCGAGGCCGACCTGCCGGAGGGTTTCGACCCGTTCGGGCTCTACCGGCGCCTGCGCGCCACCAACCCGGCGACCTTCGGCGCCTACCTCGCCTTCGAGGGCCTCAGCATTGCTTCGAGCAGCCCCGAGCGCTTCCTCAAGCTCAGCGGGCGGGCGATCGAGACCCGGCCGATCAAGGGCACGGTGCGGCGCGTGGCCGACGCGGCGGCCGACGCGCGCCTGGGCGAGGCGCTGCAGGCCAACGCCAAGGAGCGGGCCGAGAACATCATGATCGTCGACCTCCTGCGCAACGACCTCTCGCGCATCTGCGAGCCCCACAGCGTCCAGGTGCCGGTGCTGTGCGGCCTCGAATCCTACGCCTCCGTCCACCATCTCGTGTCGGTGGTCACCGGAACCCTGAAGGCGGACATGGATGCCCTCGACCTGATCGCCGCCACCTTCCCGGGCGGGTCGATCACCGGCGCGCCGAAGCTGCGCGCCATGGACATCATCACCGAGATCGAGGGCGACGCGCGCGAACTCTATTGCGGCGCCATCGGAGCGCTGGGTTTCACCGGTGATCTCGACACGTCGATCGCCATCCGCACCGTGTTCATGGACCGGAACCGGGCGGTGCTCCAGGCTGGTGGCGGCATCACCCTGCTGTCCGAGCCGGGCCCCGAATACGAGGAGACCCTGACCAAGGCCGCCCGGGTGTTCCAGGCCTTCGAGCCCGATGCCCGCGATCCCACCTGCGAACCCGACGCCGGGGCGGGGAGGGCGCCGTGATCCTCGTCATCGACAACTACGACAGCTTCGTCTTCAACGTGGTGCGCTACTTCGAGGAGCTGGGCGAGACCGTGCGGGTGGCGCGCAACGACGCCCTCGACGTCGCCGGCATCCGCGCTCTCGCCCCCGAGGCGATCGTGATCTCGCCGGGCCCCTGCACCCCGGCGGAGGCCGGCATCTCGCTGCCCGCCATCCGCGAGCTCTCCGGCGCGGTGCCGCTGCTCGGCGTCTGCCTCGGCCACCAGGCCATCGGCGCGGCCTTCGGCGGCCGGGTCGCCCGCGCGGGGCGCCCCCTGCACGGGCAAGCGACCCCGATCCATCACGACGGCGCCGGGCTCTTTACCGGCCTGCCCGATCCGATGCAGGTCGGGCGCTACCACTCGCTCATCGTCGCGCCGGAGCCCGGCATGGCCGACCGTCTCAGCGTCGACGCGGTCTCGGCGGAAGGGGAGGTGATGGCGCTCTCGCACCGGACCCACCCGACCTGGGGCGTGCAGTTCCACCCGGAATCGGTGCTCACCGAGAACGGCCACGCCCTCTTCGCCAACTTCCTGCGCCTCGCCCGCGACTGGCGCGCCGACCATGCTCTGCCGGCCAAGACCGATGCTGTGGTTTGACGGCGGCCTCACCGTGGGGCCGGTGCCCTTCGACCTCGCCGACCGGGGCCTGACCCTCGGGGACGGGGTGTTCGACACGGCGCTCGCCCGCCACGGCCGCGTCCTGTTCGAGGCCGCGCACGTGACGCGCCTCTCCGCCGCCACCGCGACGCTGGGCTTTGCCGTGGCGCCGGAGCGCATCGCGGACGCCATGCGGGCGCTGGCCGAAGCGGCGGGCCGGGCCCACCCCCTGGCGGCGATCCGCACCACCATCACGCGGGGCTCCGGCCCGCGCGGCCTCAACCCCCCGACCGAGCCGCGGCCGGTTCTGTGGGCGAGCGCCGCCCCGGTGGGACCGGCCCTCGCCTTCGCGCCCTTGACCCTCGACCCCACGGAGATCCGCCGCAACGAGACCTCGCCGGCCGCGAGCCTGAAGACGCTGGGCTACCTCGACGCAGTGCTGGCCGCCGGCGCCGCGCGGGCCGCCGGCTTCGACGAGGCCCTGTTCCGCAACACACGGGGGGCCGTCGCCTGCGCGGGCACGGGCAACCTGTTCGCGGTGATCGACGCCACCCTTGTCACCCCGCCCCTCTCGGACGGCGTGCTGCCCGGCATCCTGCGCGCCGAGATCCTGGATCGCGCACGACGGCTGGGCCTCGCCGTCGCCGAACGGAGTTTCGACCTCGACGCGCTCCTACGCGCCGAAGCAGCGTTCGTGACCAATTCCCTGCGGGGCCTCGCCCCCGTGACGGCGATCGGCAAGACCGCATTCGCCAGCCCGGCGCACCCCGCAGTGACGGCCCTCGTGGCCGATCTCCGCGAGACCTTCGCTCCATGAGGGCGCCGCGCTTCTGGTGGCGCCTGCCCCTGATGGCGGCCTACGGCTTCATCGGAATCGTGCATCTGGCCGCCCCCGACGCTTTCCTGCCGATCATGCCGGCCTGGGTACCGGAACCCCGCCTCACCGTGATCGCCACTGGCCTGTGCGAGCTCGCCGGGGTCGTCGGCCTCGCCTTCGGGCCGACCCGGCGCTGGGCCGGGATCGGGCTGGCCCTCTACGCGGTCTGCGTCTTCCCGGCCAACCTCAAGCACGCGCTCGAGGGGATCGTCGTACCGGGCCTCCCCGACAGCTGGTGGTATCACGGGCCCCGGCTGGCGTTTCAACCGGTCTTCGTCTGGTGGGCGCTCTATGCCGGCGGCGTCATCGACTGGCCGTTCCGCCATCGCCCGGCCGGACCTCCGGCGATCAGCCCTTCTCGGAAACCTTGACCGCCACCCAAGCGGCTTCCATCGCGTCGAGGTCGCTGTCGGCGAGGCCGGTCCCTCGCGCCTCCAGGACCGCCGCCATGGCATTGAAGCGACGCTCGAACTTCATATTCCCTTTTTTTAAGGAATATTCCGGGTCGATGCCGAGATGGCGGGCAAGGTTGGCCACCGAGAACAGCAGGTCGCCGAGTTCCTCCGCCACCGCCGCCCGGGTGCCGTGGGTCATGGCGTCGGCGACCTCGTCGATCTCCTCGCGGACCTTCAGCACCACCTGTGCGGGGTCGGTCCAGTCGAAGCCGTAGGTGGCCGCCCGGGCCGAGAGCTTCTCCGCCCGCGTCAGGGCGGGCAGGGGCAGGGGGATGCCCGCCAGCGGTCCCGGCTCCCGCGGCGGCTTCGCCCGACGCTCCTCGGCCTTGATCGCCGCCCATTGAGCGGCCACGGCCTCCGGATCGCGCCGGGGCGATCCCGCGGGCAGGAGAGCGCCGTCCGGCGCGAAGACGTGCGGATGGCGCCGGACCATCTTCTCCATGACCGCCCGGACTACGTCCGGGAAGGCGAAGAGCCCAGCCTCCTCGGCGATGCGAGCGTGGAAGACCACCTGGAGCAGCAGGTCGCCGAGCTCGTCGCGCAGGTCCTCCGCGTCACCCCGCGCGATGGCGTCGGCCACCTCGTAGGCCTCCTCCACCGTGTAGGGCGCGATGCTGGCAAAATCCTGGGCCACGTCCCAGGCACAGCCGGTCTCCGGGTCGCGCAGCTGCGCCATCAGCGCCAGCAGATCCTCGATCCTCACCCTGTTCCTCCGCATCACGCCTCACTGGGTCCTCCTTAGCGGATCGCGGGCCAACCCGTGAGGCTGGGGATGGATGCGGGAGAGACGGTGGCTTCCTTTGGAAAATTCCCTTGAAAAAGCCTTGGCCGGGGGGGTGTTCGTTCTTCCGAACAGCTCCCGGACCCTTAGGAAAGGTATCAGTAAGAGATTCTCAGAGAGTCATTTCTGAGAGTTATATGGGGGCGTCGAAAACCCCGCTGCGCTAAAGACTTGAGGGTGGTTCGCGTATCGAACTCTGCGTGGATGCGTATCGAACTCTGCGTGGATGCGTATGGGATTCTGCGTGGGTAAACCCGGCCGGCGCATGGGATTCTGCGTGGATGCGTATTGGGTTCGGCGTAAATCGCGGGTCCGGCCGGTGAACTCTGGGGATTGAGCCGAATCCGACCCCGTATCGAACTCTGCGTGCGCATCCCTAGGCCGGACGCGGCGCGTGGACCGGCCGGGATTTTCCCCGTTCCGGCCAGTGGATAGCCGGGATGATTCAGGGGACCGGCGCCGGCCGCCGAGACTCCACCGTGGGGAATCGGGCATGGTCTGCTCACGGCCGGGTCGGGACTCCCGAACCCCGCGTCCCGCGCGGGCGGCACGCGGGTCACCGCCGGGATCGTGGAGCATGGGGCGGGGTCTGTTGGGGATCGAGGACATATTGGCGGGCATCCGCGACGCCGACCTTCTCGCCGAGGTCGAGGCGGCGCGCGGCAGCTTCCTGTTCGCCACCATCACGGAGACCATCCTGCACCGGCAGCGGGCCCGGGACGCGGAGGTCGCCGCCCGAGGGGCCGTGGCCGGCCGGCGCCAGGCCATGGGCCGCGACCAGCGCCGCCGCGACACCATCCGCGAGGTCATCGAGACCGAGCCCACGGGCCCCGAAAACCTGCAGCACATCCACTCGGTGCTGGCGCTCTGCGGCCTGCCCTACCGCGACCCCGGCGATGCTCGCGAGTTCTTTCGGGAGTATGGGCGCAACTCGCTCAGCCTGCTGGCCGGGCGCCTGAAGAACCCCGCCACCGGCGAGATGGAGTTCCAGGGCCTGCCCTACGGCCCCAAGGCCCGCCTGGTGCTGCTGCATCTCTGCACCGAGGCCGTGCGCCAGCGCAGCCCCACCATCGCGGTGGCCGACAGCCTGTCGGGCTTCATGAAGGAGATGGGCTTCGCCGTCACCGGTGGCGAGCGCGGCACCATCCGGCAGTTCAAGGAGCAATTGGCGCGGCTCGCCGCCTGCACCCTGCAGATCGGCCTTTGGGACGGGGCGGGCAGCGCCAGCACCCTCAACGTGCCGCCCTTCCGCCAGCTCGACCTCTGGCTGCCCCAGGGGGCCGACGGGGTGGTCTGGCAGAAGAGCGTCCAGTTCCATCAGGATTTCTACGACAACCTGATCCAGCATGCCCTTCCGGTGGACATCCGGGCGGCCAGGGCCTTCTCGGGCTCGGCGCGCAAGCTCGACCTGCTGTTCTGGGTCGGCTACCGCCTGCGCGCCCTCCAGCGGCCCCTGCGGCTGACCTGGGACAACCTGCACAAGCAGTTCGGTGCCGACAACGCCAGCCTCCGCAGCTTCCGGCAGGCCTTCAAGGCGGATCTCGCCCATCTGCAGGAGGTGTTTCCGAAACTGCCGATCCGCCTCGACGACTCCGGCATGCTGTTGCAGCCCGCCGACCCGAGCGCCCTGCTGATCCCGCCCCGCGGGACCAAGCCGCCGCGCAAGGCCGCGCAGGCCGTAGCCTGACGGTATATTCCCTTACAGAACAAGGAATAAGAGTTGTCAGCCAATCGGACTTAAGGAATAATACGGAATGTTCCGCTTCCCGATGGCGCGAACGCATTGTCCGTGAGGCGTCCATGTTCCTCTCAGAGGCCGAGGCCGAGGCGGCCCTGCGCGACCTGCGCCGCCGCCGCGACGAACTCGACCGCGTCATCGCCGAGCACCAGCTCTACCTCGAACTCGGCCGCCGGCTCGGTGCGCCGACCCGCGCGACCGAACCGGTGGCTCACCGGCCGGCGACTCCGGATCCCCTGTCCGGCGCCGGGATCGCCCCCGACCGGCCGCCGGATCAGGCGCGGGCGGGCGAGGACCTCGTGGCCGCGCGTCGGCACGGGCGCGCCCTCGTCGCGGCGGCGGTCAACCTGCTGCACGAGGCCGGCCGGCCGCTCCATGCCGGCGAGATCCTGCAGGGCCTGACGGCGCTCGGCTTCGACCTGCCGGGTCACGACCCCGTGGCCGCCCTCAACACTCGCCTGTGGAAGCGCGCCGTGCCGGGCGGCCCCCTGAAGCGCCTCGGCGAGGCGGTCTACGCCCCGGCCGAGGAGGACGAGGATCTCGGCTGACGGGCGGCCCGCCCTGGCGCATCCGAGAATTCGATCGGGCAGGGCCAAGGCAGTGAGCTGCGCGTCGGCGGCGGTGACGTCCTGCGCGCCGAAGCGAAATGACGCGGGCGGCGTCGCCGTCGCCCGCGCAGGCCGCTCAGAAGAACGGCCCGTAGAGCGGGCGCGGGCGGTAGTACCCGTAGCGCGGCCCGTAGAAGGGACGCGGACGAAAGTACCCGTAGGGCCTGTACATGGGCCGGCAGTAGCCGAACCGGTTCGGGATGAAGCCGGGGCCGCAGCCATAGGCGACGGTCTCGACGGCCGCACCTGCCAGGGTGCCGGCGGGGGTGGGCGCGATCGGGGCGGCGTGAGCGGCCGAGGCGAGGCTGACGCCGCAGGTGACGGCCAGCGCCGTCACGAGCGATTTCACGGACATGGAACCATGACCTTCTGCTGGTGTCGGAATCCGGTCCCGCGCGGGCCGGACCGTCCGAACGTGCCAGCGTTTTTCTGAACGCACGCTGACGGGCGAACGGGCCGGATCGCCCTGGACCGGACGTCGCCGACGCCGTGCTCCGGAGGGGTGCGTCGAGGCCGGATCAGGCGGCGGGCAGAGCGTGCGGGGCCGGAGCTGAGCCCCGCCGCAGGAGGCGTCGGCGCGCCGGTTCCTCGACCCAGAGGTGCCCCGCTACGCTGAGCGCCAGGGCGAGCGCGGTGGCGATCCCGCCGCCGAGCCAGGGCAGGGCGGCGAGCCGGCCCCCGAGAGCGAGCCTGTCGAGGCTGTTCACGAGGGCGTAGGCCGGGGAATGGACGAGGTAGAGCGCGAAGGAGATCCGGCCGAGGAAGACGAATCCGGGCGCCACCAGGGGGCCGCGATGGATCTGCGCCCCGGCCAGGATCAGGGGCGCCCAGGCCAGCGCCGTGAGGCCGTTGTGCAGCAGCGCCTCGGGCAGGTGGGGCGAGGCCGCCACCAGCCCGAGGGCGCCCAGGGCGGAAAGGCCGAGGAGGGCCGGAATCGGGAGTCGAAACCGCGTCCAGGCCACGTAGAGGAGGAGGCCGGCGACGAATTCCGGCAGTCGCAGCAGGGGATTGTACTTGATCGCCTGGGCGAGGAGCACGGCGCTGGCGCTGCCCGTCTCGGGCGAGATCAGCGAGAGTCCGGGGGCGAAGCGCGCCCAGGCGAGACTGGCGGCGGTGGTCAGCGCCGCCCAGGCCGCCAGGGTGAGGCGCGCGGTGCGGCCTGGGGCGCGCAGAGCCAGGGGCAGGAGCAGCGGGAACAGGGCGTAGAAGAACAGCTCCGCCGAGACCGACCAGCTCGGGCAATCGAGGGCGCAGGCCGCCCCCGGCACCCAGGCGTGGAGGCCCAGCGGCGCCAGCACCGCGCTCGCCGCCATCAGGCCCTGGAGGGGCGGGGCCGATTTCACCACCCAGACGGCGAACCAGGGCAGGCTGAGGGCGAGGGCGACGAGGTAGAGCGGAAACACCCGTGCCACCCGGGCCCGTCGGAATCGGGCGCGGGCCGCAGGTTCCCCGAGATCCACGCTCCGATAGTTGTAGGCCAGGATGAAGCCCGAGAGCAGGAAGAAGAACGTCACCCCCGAATAGCCGAGCCCGATCACGGCCGGGGGCGTCGCCGCGGGGAAGAAGAACCCGGCATAGTGGAACACCAGGACGTAGGCCGCCGCCACGAAGCGCAGGGCCGTGAGCGCCCGCAAGGGCGCGACCGGCGGATGGGCCGGGCCCGGGGCCGCGCGCGTCTCCGGCGGGCCCGTCACGGGAAAACCCGTCACCGGGGGGCGATCCCGATGACCCGCGCCCCGGCGGAGAAGCGTAGGCCAAGCACTCCGACGGCGAGCAGGAAGAACAGGGCGTTGGTGGCCTGGTAGAACACGGATTCGAACACCGCGACCATGAGGGTGAACAGCCACATCCGCAGGAACAGCATCGCCAGCGGATCGATGCCCCGCGTTCCGTTTCCGCGCGCGCGCAGGCGGGTCTCGAGGTCGGCGAGGGGGGCGAGCACGAGCCACCAGACCGTGAAGGCGAGGCCCGGCAGGCCGCTCTCCAGGGCGGTGTTGAGGTAGCCGTCATGGGCGTCGGTGGCGCGGTTGACCCAGGTCGTCGCGTCGGCGCCGCCGCCGTAATACACGCTCTCCCAGAAGGCGCCGTAGCCGAAGCCCGTGATGGGTTTCTTGACGATGTTGTCGACGGCGAAGGCCCAGATCTCGGTGCGGCCGGTATAGGTCGGGTCGGTGGCCAGGCTCGCGATCACCGACGCGATGGTCGGGGAGAGCACCGAGCCCACCGTGGCGACGAGGAGCAGGGCCAGGGGGCCGAGGAGCACGAGCCGGTGCCAGTGGCGCGAGGGAAAGAGCGTGCAGGCCCAGGTCAGGCCGAGCACCGCCGGGGTCATGGCCAGCGAGGTCTTGGAATTGGTGAAGGCGAGGAACACGCCCGCCAGGACCACCACCGCCCAGCCGAGGAGGCGCTGTCCCATCCCGGCCCAGAACAGCCCGATGATGATGAACATGCCCATGGCGGCGCCGGCGCCGTTCTTGTGGGCGTAGACGCCGCGCCAGCTGCCCGCATGTTCGGGCTCGATGAGATCGAGGGCGGTGTGCATCGCGCGCTCGGGCACGAGGACCAGGCCGAGATAGCAGAGGACGAGCACGACGAGCACGCTGCCGCCGAGCGCTTGAGCGAACTGGCGCGCGTCGCGGGCGAGCACCAGCACGCTCACCACCCCGCCGAACAGGATGAAGAGCGAGATCAGCCGGCGCGCCGAGACGGCGGGCTCGATGGAGAAGGCGGTGGAGACGCAGATCCAGCCGAGCATCGCCAGGATCGGCAGGGTGGCCAGCGGGCGCAGGGCCGCCCGCCCGCGCCAGGCCAGCACCGCCAGGGAGACCGCGCCCATCCCGAGGAACAGCACCTGATTGACGACGTTGCCGCCGGCGCGCGAGGCCGCGTTCTCCGCCGCCGTCCCGTCGAGGAACGGGTCGGCGCCGATCAGGACGAAGAGCAGGATCGCGCCCATGATCCCGATGCGCGCGGCATCGGGCAGATCCCGGCGCAGTGCCGCGCCCGAACCGGTGGCGATGCCCGTCGTCATGCTCCACTCCCGCGTCCGAGGGCCGGCGAACGAGGCGCCATCCTAGCGCCCCACGTCCTGATCGATAGGCGTGCAGAATACCGTCCCACGCGCGAAGCCGGTTCCAACCCGTCGACACTGTCCGGCCGGTGGGGACGGCGCAACCCCGTACGGCCCCGGCGGTTCGTCGCCGGAGCGACGGCCTTTCCCCCGGATCCGGAGAACGACGACCTCCTGTGAGGGTAAGAAAGAGACGATCCTGCTGTTCATCCCGGGGAGGAAGCCGTGACGGGGGTGAATTCTTGCACTCCAAGCCGGTGCATGCGACTGCGCGGGGCATTCACGCCGGGCCACGCCGCCTCGACCTCTCCGAGGCCGGCGCGGCTCGGCGCTCCGATCCGCCGTCCTGGAACCGTCCGATGCGCCTGACCCGCCGTGCCGCCACCCTTTCCGCTGCCGTCGCAACCTTCGCCACCTGCGCCGGCCTCCTCGTCGCCGGCCCGGCCTCCGCGCAGAATGCTGCGCCGGTCCCGGTCCGCATCGGCGTCATCCCGGTGATCGGGGCGGCGCCGATCTTCGTGGCCAACGGCGAGGGCTGGCTCAAGGAGGCTGGGCTCAGCCCCACCTTCACCACCTTCGAATCCGGCCCGAACATGATCCAGGCGCTGGCGTCCGGCACCATCGACGTCTACGTCGCCGGTGTCGCGCCGCTGGCCGTCGCCCGCACCAAGGGCATCGATGTGCGGGTGGTGGCGGCCACCGCCATCGAGGAGATGGTGTTCGTGGCGGGCCCGAAGCTCGCCCCCTACTTCACCCCGGGCGCC
>NZ_BPQL01000049.1 GCF_022179225.1 Methylobacterium goesingense | reverse complement strand
ACGTGGGTGAAATCGATGATCTTGATACCCTCGAGCGGCTTGCTCATCGTGGCGTTCTCCCTGTCGATTGAGACGATAGTTTCGAGTCGGGTTTTTGGGTCGAGTTCTTGGGGTCGAAAGATTGGCCCGGTCGGCCCGGGTTCTGATTTGGCCGCGCACCCCTCGCGGGATGTCCCGGCATCGGTCCGGCGCGCCGCCCTCAGGCGACGCGGGATTCGAGGTCGGCCAGGCGGCGGCGCAGGTCGCGCTCGTCGTTCCAGCGCTGGGTCTCGTCGCGGATGATCGCGGCGATGCCGGTGACTTGGTCGTCGGGGCCGTGCAGCATCGCCACGGTGAAGGCGATGGAGAGGGCGTGACCGTCCTTGTGGATGGCCGGCACCCGCAGGACGTCGGCGCCGTACTTGGTCACCCCCGTCCGCATGGTCTTGGCGTAGCCGTCCCAGTGGCGCTTGCGCTGGCGCTCCGGCGTGATGAGGTCGAGGGACCGGCCGATGGCTTCTTCCGCCGTGTAGCCGAAGATGCGGGTGGCGGCCGGATTCCACACCGTGATCGCCCCATCGGGATCGGACACCACGATGGCGTCCCCGGCGGCCGCGACCAGTGCGGCGAAATCGATGCCCTGCGCCATGCTCACGCCGTGGGCCGCCGGCCTCGCGATTCGCATCGTCGCGTCGGGATGCTTGGGCTTCGTGGCATCGGACACTCCTCCGTTCTCCGCCGGACTAAGGGCCCGTACGGTGGCGTTGCGAGGACTTGGCTCCGGAGGCGCCGGCTTCGTGAGGCCTTGCTTTTTCAGCGCTTCCGTCGTTGGTATTTGGTATGCCAACGATCCCGGGGTGTCAACCGAGCTCGCCTGTGCCGATCGCCGGATTCGTCGACGCCCCGGTTACGACAGCGCCCGATTGTCAATTCTCGAAGGGGAGCAGGGGCGGACGCGGAACGTTCCCGAACGGGCGCACCGAGAAAAAGACCGCCGAGGGAGAGACGCCATGGGCCCGGGTCCGAGCATCACGATCACGCAGATCGAGGGCTACAAGTTCGCGGTCGATTTCGGGAGCGTCCTGCCGCAGCTCCTCGTCGACGAGGCCGTGCCGATCGGCGACGGCGCGGGTCCGTTCCCCGAGCAACTCCTCGTCACCGCCGTGGCCAACTGTCTGTGCGCCAGCTTCGTCTTCGCGCTGGCCAAGTTCAAGCAGGAGGCCGGCGGCATCCGGGCCGAGGCCCACTGCGCGGTGACCCGCAACGCCGAGAACCGCCTGCGCATCACCGGCATCACGGTCTCCATCTCGCTGGCCGCGCACGCCGAGGCCGTCCCGCGCATCGACCGGGTGCTGGAGCAGTTCCAGCGCTTCTGCACCGTCTCCGAGAGCGTCCAGGCCGGCATTCCCGTCGCCGTCACCGTCCGGGACGGCACCGGCACGCTGCTGGGCTGAGGACCTCATCACCCGAACATCAGGAGGACACGCCATGACGACATCAGCAATGACAACATCAGCAAAGACGACATCCGCGAACGACCGCTCCCAGGCCGAGAGGCCGGAAGACCTCGCCCGCCTGTTCAATGAACGCGCCAATGCGGGTGACGTGGAAGGCCTGGTGGCGCTCTACGAGCCCGGCGCGGTGCTGGCCGCCGGCAAGGTGGTGGCGACGGGCCAGGCCGAGATCCGCGCCTTCTACACCGACCTCCTCGGCCGCCGCTCCGACTTCCCCGCCGCCGAGACCCTGCCGGCGATCGTGAACGGCGATCTCGCCATGACCTTCGCACGCCTGCCCAACGGCACGATCTCGGCCGAGACCGCCCGGCGCCAGAGCCAGGGCGGCTGGCTCTGGCTGATCGATCAGCTCAAGATCAAGCCCACGACCGCGGACAAGGCCGGCTGACGCCCTCCCATTGGCCGGTGGGGCGATCCCCACCGCTCGGGCGCGCGTCTGAGCGCGCCCCCCACCCGAAGGGTTTTCCCGCATGATCGACCCCCACCTCGCCGGGCGGCTCGCCTTCGCGCACCGGCTGCCCACGCAGCCCCCCCTGCCCCCCGGACTCCACGCCCTCGGGCTGTTTGCCGAGCGCGACGCCATGCTGGTGGTGCCGGATGGCATCGATCCGCACCGGCCGACGCCGCTCGTTGTACTCTTCCACGGGGGCAGCGGCAGCGCGGAAAAGATCCTGCCGATGCTGCGCGCCCACGCAGAGGCGCGTGGCTTCCTGCTACTCGCACCCCAATCCGTATTTCCTACCTGGGACCTCGTGATCGGCGGCCACGGCCCCGACCGCGAGCGCGTCGACCTGGCCCTCGCCGCGGTCAGCAGCCGCTTCCTCCTCGATCCCGGCCACCTCGCCTTCGCGGGGCACTCGGACGGCGGCAGCTACACCCTGTCCCTGGGGCTCGCGAACGGTCACGTCGTGACCCACCTTCTCGTCTCCTCGGCGGGCTTCCTCTCCGTCCACCTGCAAGCGGGCGCGCCGCGCATCTTTCTCTCGCACGGCACCCGCGACGAGCAGATCCCCATCGATCGCAGCGCCCGGGTTCACGTCGCGAAGCTGCGGGAAGCCGGCTACCACGTCACCGCCGTCGAGTATGACGGGCCGCACGCCTACGACCCGGCGGTCGTGGCGCAGGGTGTCGCCTTCTGCCTGGCGGACGAAGCCTGAGGCGCGGAGCCCGATCCGCGGGACGCGCGCGGCTGGTCGCGGATCAGTCAATGCTCTAGCTACATCTCCGGTCAGGTATTGGAGAACGTCATGCGCGGTTCGACGCGGTTGCTTTGCGGAGGCGCGCTGTCTGCGGCCTCGATGCTCCTCGGGATCGGGAGCGCTTCGGCCGATTGCGTGCGGCACGTCTACAATCGCTCGCCCCTGGTGCTGGTCGCCTCCCAGGACGGCGGCCCCGCCATCACGGTCCGGCCCGGCACCTCCCGGACGATCCGGCTCGCGCGCCCCGGGACCCTGACCCTTGCCGGCTACTGCGCGCCGCGCGGCCTCTATGGCGACCCGGCCGCCTTCGGCCCGCCCGTGGTGCAGGAATCCTTCGGCTACCAGGCGGTGCTGGATCGCTGCTACTTCGAGTTCGGGCACGACTTCTACGCCAACGAACTCGGGCGCGGCTTCCTGCCCTACGACGGGACCAAGCCCTTCACCCTGAACAATCCGAAGCCGGGCGACGTCGTGCTCTACACGGATCAGGCGTCCTGCCTCCCGGCACGCTGACCGCCGACCGGGGCGCGCTCGGGACCGGCGGCCGCCGTCGATCCCTTCACGCGCACGCCGAAATCGGCCTTCGCCGGAAACCGTCCGGCATCACATCGCCGGAGGGTGTTCTTTAACGAACCCCCTCCGAACACGGTAAATAAATTACCACTAATTCGACGGCGCGCTTAGAATCTAAGCTTTCGCACAGGATCAACCGCACAGACGAATGCCTCTTAAGGCGCAGCTAAGAAGTGTATCGTACCGAGGGGCACTGGCCCCTGCTTGCGTTTCGAGAGCTGTGCGTGCGTCATCTCAGAGATCTTGTGCTCGCCGGCGCACTCATTTTTCCATCGGGCTTGGCCTATTCCCAGGATTGCACGCCTGATCGGCTCGGTACTTCCCGGGTGATGGAGGTCCCCTTCACCCAAGGCCCGGTCGGGCGCGCCAGCTATCGGCAGACGTTGCCCCTGGAGCCGGGCGAAGTCGTGCTCACCTTCGACGACGGGCCAATGCCGCGGCGGACCCCCGCCGTGCTGGAAGCGTTGCGGACCGAATGCGTGAAGGCGACCTTCTTCGTCGTCGGCACGATGGTGGCCGAGTTTCCCGACATCCTGCGCCGGACGGCCGCCGAGGGGCACACGATCGCGACCCATACCTGGTCGCACGCCTACCTGAACCGGCAGCGCAGCCGAAACGTCCAGCGCGACCAGATCAATGGCGGCCTCGTGGCGGCTCGCACGGTCCTGGGCCAGACCGACCCCGCGCTCTCGCCGTTCTTCCGCTATCCCGGCCTCGGGCACACCCGTGCCCTGGACGGCTACGTCGCCGCCCAGCGCCTGATTCCCTTCAGCATCGACGTCGATGGCGACGACTGGCGGCGGATCACCCCCGAGCAGGTGGTGGAGCGCGTGCTCGCCCGCCTCGATGCCCGCGGCAAGGGCATCGTCCTCCTGCACGACATTCAGCCGCGCACCGTCGCGATCCTGCCGGAGCTCCTGCGCCGACTGAAGGCCAAAGGCTACCGCATCGTTCACGTGGTGCCCGCGGCGGGCGACACCCGCCTCGCCCTCAACGCGGTCGAAGAGCCCCGCGCCCGGCGCATCCGGCTCGCCCTGGACCGCCTGGAGACGCGCGAATTCCAGCGCGTAGCCTCGGCCGGCGGCAGCTTCGTCCCGGTCACGACGGCGCCCGCCCGGGTCGTGCGCGTCGCCTCGGCCGGCGACGAAGCCCTGGCGCTACGGCCCGCCCTGCCGGACTCCGTCACGCCCACCCCCACGGGACATGCCTGGGTCGATCCGGTGCACCCGCCGGCCCCCGCTGCGGTGGCGCGTGCGGAGGCTCCGTCCGCATCGTCGACGGCTCCGGTACGCCCGGCCCTGGCAGCGCCGAACCTTCCCGCCGGGGAACGCCCGGCGACGCAGCCCGCAGCCGCGACCCGGGCGGATCGCGCAGGCGCCGACACGAACCGGGGGCGGGAGACCGACCACGCCGGCTTCGTCTCGGTGAGTCTGCTGACCGGCCAGGGTGCCGGCTTCCAGGAGATCCGGCTGCGACGCTGAGCCGGGCGCGGCCCATGCCGCAGCCACGGGCCTGCTGATCGCGCGGCATCAGACCCGGAGAACCGCATCGAGACAGATCCGGCCGCCGACGCGGCGGCCCCCTCCCCTCGCCGAAGAGACCTGAGCATGACGTCCCTCGCTCGCCTCCTGCCCCTCATCCTCCTCTGCGGCGCGAGCCCCGCCCTGGCGATCAGCGCGGACGAATCCCCCGAGGGCCGGTGGGCGCCGACGCTGAAGGCGTGCCGGGACCCGGAGGGCAGCGGCGTGTTCGAGGTGCGGCTGAAGGCACAGGCCGGCCCGGCCCTGGAAGGCGCCGGAAACCTCTGCCGGATCACGCGGGTCTCCGACACGGCGATCGGCTATCGCCTCGCCCTGCGATGCTACGGCTCGGCCGAGGATCAGGCGGCGGACCGGGACGCCAGCATCCGGCAGATCGTGGTCGATGCGATCGGACCGGTGACCATGCGGACGGATGGGCGCCGCGTGTATCGCTGCGCAGGGTCAGCCCGCGTGGCCGCCGCGCCGATCCCCCCGCCCGTCGTACCGGGCCCAGCCACGCCGCCCGACGCGCCGAGGACGGAATCCTCCGCCTCGGCCTCGCCCGCGACGGACGCGCCTTCGCCGCAGGCACCGATGTCCCAGGCTTCGGTCACCCAAGCACTCGTCCCGGACGCGCCGTCGCCATTCGCACCGCCGCCGGAGGCGTCGACCCAACGCGCGGCCCTGCCGGTCGACCCGACCCGACGCCAGACCGAGCGCCCGGTCTGGCGCGGACAACTCGTGGACTACGCGGGCAGCCAGGAGGCGGGCACGATCGTGGTCAGCACGCGGGAGCGCGCGCTCTATCTCGTCCAGGCGAACGGCAAGGCCATCCGCTACCGAGTCGCGGTCGGCCGAGCGGGCGCGACCTGGACGGGGGTGGAACGGGTCACCGCCAAGCAGACCTGGCCGGGCTGGACCCCGACGCCGGAGATGCGCCGGCGCCGGCCGGGCCTGCCGCACCACGTCGCGGGCGGCCCGCGCAACCCCCTCGGGGCGCGGGCGCTCTATCTCGGCGACTCGGCCTATCGCATCCACGGTACGACGGAGCCGGGCTCGATCGGCCGCGCCGCGTCGTCCGGGTGCTTCCGGATGCTCAACAAGGACGTCATCGAACTCTACGAGCGCGTCCCGGTGGGAACCCGAGTCGAGGTGATGTGAGTGGGGTATGCGAGAGCCGGCGAGAGCTGGTTCTACCTGGCCGCCGTGCTCGATCTGGCCACCCGCGAGAGCGTCGGCTGGTCTATGCGTGATCACATGCGGGCCGAGTTGACCTCGGCCGCTCTCATGATGGGCACCCGACGGCAGCGGCCGGGCGCTAGGCTCGTCTGTCATTTCGATTGCGGCAGCCAGTACGCCGCCAAGGCCTACCGAAAGCAGCTCGTCAGCATGAAGGCGACGCCCTCCATGAGTCGGACCGGCTGCTGGTACGACAATGCCCCGATGGAAAGCTTCTTCGACACCCTCAAGATCGAACTCGTACAAGAGCGACGTCGACGGCTACGCCGGCTATAAGGTGATGGCCGCGCGAAACGCCGTGAGTTCGGCCCTCCGCTGAGCGCATGTGTGCCGCCGATTCTACGAGTTGGCCAAGGCCGGCCCGGCGCCGATCGCGAGCGAGGCACTCACGCGCATCGCCGAGCTGGACCGGTTCGAGGGCGAGATCTGCGGGCGGTCCCTCGACGAGTGCTGGGCGGGGCGTCAGATCCGCAGCCGGTCGGTCGTCGAGGCGATCCGCTACGCGCTCGGCCGCTGGGCGGGCCTGTCCCGCTTCCCCGACGACGGGCGCGTCGGGATCGACAACAACGTCGTCGAGCGGGCCATCCGCCTCATCGCGCTCACGCGCAAGAACGCGCTGTTTGCCGTGTCCGACGGCGGGGCCGGGCGCTGGGCGGTCGTCGCCTCGCTGGTCCAGACATGCAAACTGAACGGGGTCGAGCCACGGACTTACCTGATCGATGTCAGCACCCGCGTTGTCGCCAGGCAACCGCAGAGCGGCCCGAACGACCTGCTGCCCTGGACCTACGCCTCGCAGCCCCTCAAGGCCATGACCTGAGAACACCGCTTACTTTAAGGCCCAAGATACTTCAAATAAATCGACGTTCACATACTTAATAACGCAGACTTAAATGATCTGATAGGATAATCAATCTGCGATAAAAATTGAAATATCTGTGGATTCCAGAATTTTAATAGATATTTATTTTATGATTAGATTTTTCATTACGCAAAGCTTGATAAAATTCGATTTTTATACACGAATATTCAAATAGTAGCCGGAGAGTTGCATTTATATACTTATTTTGACAATTAATTGATAATTAATATTAAAATCTGTATATTATGGATTAATGAAAAATATGGACTCGCCATGAAACTACATTTCCCTCGGCTCGATCTGCGATTTCAGATTGCTGTTCTCGGCATGAGTGGCGTGCTCACCCTCGGCATCATTTCTGTCGTGGCCTCAAACACGCAGGACCATTTTCAGCAAATTGCTGATCAAAGCATGGAGATGAAAGAGCGGATCGCTTCGGTTGCCATCGATCTTCTCGCTGCCCGTCAGATCGAGACCGATTTCCTGCTTCGACGCCAAGACGGGCTCATTACCAGACGGCAGGAACTGATCACGCGCGCAAACCAGCGTCTGAGCGAGGTCGAACGCCTCGTCGCGTCTCTCCCAGCCGACGATCCATTGCGCAAGGCGGAAACAATCCGCGTTGGGCTCAACATCTACACCATCCGCTTCCAGAACGTGGCCGCCGCCCAACGCACTCTGGGTTTTACCGAGAAGGATGGCCTGCAGGGCGGCCTTCGCACGGCTGTTCACGCCGTCGAGAAGCGCCTCTCCGAATTCGACCAGCCGCGCCTGTCCATGTTGATGCTGATGATGCGTCGGCACGAGAAGGATTTCATGCTGCGCGGCGAGGAAAGATACGGCGACGAGCTGCGCGCGCGCGTATCAGAGTTCGAGCCCGCGCTGTTGGCGTCTCCGCTGGCGCCGACCGTCAAATCCGAGATCAAGGGTCTGATCACGGCTTATGAGAGCCGCTTCCTGGCATATCTCGCGGGAGCCTCCAGCCTGACGGAGGAGGCAAACGATCTCACCGCCATTTACGGACGTCTGGAGCCGCTCGTTACGGAAGTGAAGCAGGCGGCTGAAGCCAAATACGAGCAGGCACAAGGCGCTATCGTTGCGTCGCGGGAATGGTTTGCCCGACTGATCTGGACGACCATCGGCCTGACGGTCTTGTGCGCCGCGGTTCTCTCCTGGTGGGTAGGACAGCGCATATCCGGTCCGCTCAAAGCCATGGCGGAAGCAATGGAGAAGTTGGCCGGCGGGGATCTGGCAGTCAGCGTGCCCCGTCTGGAGCGACGCGATGAAATCGGTGCCATCGCTCGGGCCTTCGCTGTCTTCCATGCCAAGATGACTGAGAATAGCGAACTGACCCTCGCACAGGTAGCGGCACGTGTGCAGAGCGAGGCCGAGCGCAAAACGACGATGCGCGCGATGGCTGATGGCTTCGAACGTGCGGTGAGTGACATCATCAGCATCGTGGCATCTGCCGCCATCGAATTGCAGGGTACTGCGCAAAGCATGGCCGGCATGGCCACCGAAACGGCCAACCAGTCAACCACCGTGGCGGCAGCGGCCGAGCAAGCCGCCTCCAACGTCAACACCGTGGCGACAGCCGCCGAGGAGCTGGGCTCGTCGGTTCAGGAGATCGCGCGTCAGGTTCAGGGATCCGCCACCTTGGCGCAGGCCGCTGTTCACGAGGCGGCACAGACGGCGGCGGTGGTGCGGGAACTGAGCGGGGCAGTCACGAAAATCGGAGATGTGGTGACGATGATTACGACCATCGCGGGTCAGACCAATCTCCTGGCGCTCAACGCTACGATCGAGGCAGCCCGCGCAGGCGATGCGGGGCGGGGCTTTGCTGTCGTCGCAGCCGAGGTCAAGGAACTCGCCAACCAGACGGCACGAGCCACCGAGGAGATCAATGGCCAGATCAGCCGCATCCAGGGCTCGACAGGTCAAGCCGTCTCAGCCATCGACGGCATCGCAGCCCGGATCCAGGAGATCAGCGGAGTCGCGAACGCAATCGCGGCGGCGGTCGAGGAGCAGGGTGCGGCGACCCAGGAGATCGTGCGCAACGTTACTCAGGCGGCGATGGGCACCGGTGAAGTGACATCCAATATCGCCGGGGTGGCGGGCGCCGCTGAAGAGACAGGCGCGGCGGCCAGCCAAGTGCTGGCTTCGGCCTCCGAATTGTCGCGTCAGTCCGAGCATCTTGGTGCCGTAGTGGCGCGCTTCCTAGCGACGGTGCGCGCAGCCTAGCATTGTAGTTGCAGGATCCTGAACCGCATCAAGTCGTCCGACTTCACACGGCTTATGTCGAGCTATATCGAGCGGACACGCATGCGCTCCAAGTCTTAAAACGAGCCGCATTTTACATGCAATATTTGTAAATCTCAGTCCGCAAATGCGATTCTAACCAGTCCTTGAACCAAGAACACTGCTCATAACGGAGATGCCCATTTGGCCTGCCCGCTGAAAAATGGTCCTCCCTGAGGTATGGCTTTGCGCCATCGTGGAGTTGACCCCGTTTATGGTCCACCGCCTATGCACGTTCTCGGGCAGTGACAGCTTGGTTGGCGAAGGCATAGGGCGTCGAACGACCTTCGGGCTGGGACGAGTCGGCGTCGTACTGGCAAACAATTTGGGGGGATCAGGAGCTACAGGTATCGGCTGATACCGCGCGGAGGCGAGTTGCGGCGCGCTTTTGGGGGCATCCCTTGGGAGGGCATCCCATGTACACCTACGCGGATGAAATCCCTGTGGCGGTACTTCCGGTGAGGTGGAAGCGGTTCGTGACAAGGATCTCACTGGCGGCTTCTTGCTCGTGCTGCCGCTGGAAGAGCTCGTTGTGCGCGTCTTAGAACAGGGCGACGACGAGCGGTAGGAAGGCTTACGTCGTGACCGAGGCACGCTCGCGCTTCCAGGTTTTGGCACAACGCCGAACGGTATCGTAGCCGCCCTCGTCACCGAGGCCGCGCAGCGCCTCGTAGATCCGGAACAGCGACAGTGCGTGCGAGAGCGGGAAGTTTGTCGGTAGTGGCCGGGAGTTTGTCGGCTCAAGCCTGGGCGATTGTGCCTGAACCGCAAGACATTGCACCCGGAGGCCGACAATCTCTCTGCACGCTCCGAAAGGTATGCGAAGCGATATCAAGGTGTTAGCAGCACCTCAACCGACAAACTTACTGCGTTTACACAGCGTGCTCGCGAGGGCGGCCCTCCGTCCGTGCCCCGTGCGTCGGCCGGAAGCGGGGCCGTCAAGATTTGGTTAACGGCGACGCGGCTAGCATCGATCCCCATGGGACCGCGTCGCCGGGTTGCCGATGGGGCGGCGCCGGCCACGGTCCCGTTGGGGATCGATGGATGGTACGCGACGCCGGCACGGCCATGATCGCCCTCGTGGCCGACGCTCCTCCCCTTGCGCTCATTCAGGCCCTGGCGCCCCTCGCCTGCGCGACCCGTCTGGTCCTCGGTCTGGCGGATGCCGCCGCGCTCACCGCCCAGCCCTGCGATCTGATCCTGATCGAGGCGACCGAGACCGCGCAGGCGCGCAGTGTCGACCTGATCGCGCGGCTGCGCGCGATGCCCGAGCACGCGCGCAGCCCGATCGTGCTGCTCGCGGATGACGTGGCGGCGGTGCGCTACGCCGCGGTCGCGGCCGGCGCCAACGACGTCATGGCCCGGACGGTCGAGCCCCTCGAGCTGATCACGCGGCTGGCCAACCTGCTCGAACTCGCGTTCCTGCGCCGCAAGGCCGACCATCAGGCCCGGGCCATGAGCCGGACCCTGGAGCAGGCGGTGGCCGAGGCCGCCCTGCGCGAGCGCGAGATCATCCGCCGCCTGACGCTCGCCGCCGAGTTCCGTGACGACCAGGCCGGCGATCACCTCACCCGCGTCGCGGGCTGCACCATCGCCATCGCGGAAGGCCTGGGGCTCTCCGAGCAGGAGGCCAATGACATCGCGCTGGCCTCGACCATGCACGACATCGGCAAGATCAGCATCCCGGACGCGATCCTGATGAAGCCCGGCCTCCTCACCGAAGCCGAGCGCGAGGAAATGAAGCAGCACGCCCTGCGCGGCTATCGCATGCTCAACGACAGCCCCTCGCACCTGCTGCAGATCGCCTCCGACATCGCGCTGACCCACCACGAGCGCTGGGACGGCCAGGGTTATCCCCAGGGACTGCGCGGCACCGAGATCCCCCTCGCCGGCCGAATCGTCGCGGTGGCCGACGTGTTCGACGCCCTGATCTCCGAGCGCGTCTACAAGAAGGCCTGGCCCCCCGAGCAGGCCCGCCGGCACCTCGAGACCCATGCGGGCAGCCACTTCGACCCCGATTGCGTCGCCGCGTTCATGTCGCGCTGGAGCGACATCACGGTCCTGATATCCGAGCGCCCCTCCGACCCCAGCGCCGCCTGAGGCCGCGGCCGGAGGCAGGTTCGCCCGACGCGAACCTTGCGCCCCGCGAAGGATGTGCAACATTCGCAGGGTCGGGATGAAGGCCGTCCGGATGTCACGGCTGCGGCGAAACAGTTATATACTGGAAGGACCTGTGTCCGCTATCGTCGGAACCGGAAGGGCTCCGGAGGCGGTCCTCTTCGCCACCGCGCCAGCGGCTGGCTTCAGGGATCAAGTGGCATGGCATGCATGGTAGACGCTCGGCCGGAGAAGACGGCGCCCCTCACCGATCCACTCCTTCTCGACAACCAGCTCTGCTACGCCCTCTACGCGGCCGCCCACCGGATGACGAAGTCGTATCGCCCGATGCTGGAGCGGATGGGGCTGACCTACCCGCAATACCTCGTCCTCCTCGTGCTCTGGGAGACGGACGGCGTCACGGTCTCGGAGATCGGCCGGCGCCTGCGTCTCGATTCCGGAACCCTGACCCCCGTCCTGAAGCGCCTGGAGCATGCAGGCTTCCTCGTGCGCAACCGGCGCCGCTCGGACGAGCGCGAGGTCGAGATCGCCCTCACGGCGAAGGGCAAGGGCCTGCGCGCTGAGGCGACCGCCGTGCGTGAATCCGTGATGTGCCAGCTCAACATGTCGGAACCCGAGGTCCAGGCCATGCGGGCCGATCTGAACGCGCTGATCGCGAACCTCAGCGCCGCCGGGTGAACGCGGCGCCCGGCGGCCGGGCCGATGGAATCGCGAGCGGCCCAAGAAGATTTGCCGGATAAGTTTCTCTTGAGCGACGTGGCCCGGAACCGCTAAGTCGGAGCAGGCCACCGATGCTCGGCTGTCGCGGCACGCCCGCGCCGGACCGGACCCCTTCGAACCCTCGCCGGGGCCGTGACCCCAACGGGATTGCGCCAGATATGAAAGCCCAACGACAGGTCCGGGCGCGTATCGCCCCGGGCCAGCCCCCCTTCGCGACGCGACATGCGCCGCCCCTCGGCAGCCGGAGATCGGCGGGCGACGCGTGGCGACGCGAACCGTCGGTGACGGAAAGCGTTTTCAACCCATGAGCGCGAATGCGGGTGAGGCGGACCAGACACCCCGGCGGCAGGTGGGGGCGCTCCCTTTCCGGCGGACGCCGGAGGGCGGTTACGTGATCCTCCTGGTGACCTCGCGCGAGAGCCGGCGCTGGGTAATCCCCAAGGGCTGGCCGATGAAAGGGCGCAAGCCCTACGAGGCGGCCGCGCGCGAGGCCTACGAGGAGGCCGGGCTGCTCGGCACGGTCGGCAAGCGCCCTCTCGGATTCTACCTCTACGAGAAGCGTCTCAAGAGCCGCGACGCCGTCCTGTGTCAGGTCAAGGTGTTCCCCCTCGAAGTGCGCAAGCAGTTGAAGCACTGGCCCGAGCGCCACCAGCGCGAGGACCGATGGTTCTCCCCCTCCGAGGCCGCCGAGGCGGTGGCCGAGCCTGGCCTCGCGGCAATCATCCGGGCAGCCTGCAAACGCGAGACCGGCGCCCTCGCCTGAAGGTCAGGCCGGGTCGCGGTTTCGGGGCGGCGGCAAGGAACAGCCGCCGCGACGCACAAAACCGAAGCAATCGTCGCCGATGCGATTGCCAAGCCGCCCGCGATCGGCTACTTGCCCCCTCGTCCAGTCGCGAGGCCATCGCCGCCGCAACGGACACCGCGCTGCTGTAGCTCAGTGGTAGAGCACCTCATTGGTAATGAGGAGGTCGACAGTTCAATCCTGTCCAGCAGCACCACTACTTCCTTCAACTCAGTCAAAGCATTGCTGACCGGCGAAGCTGTCCTTTCAGCGCCGTGCGTACCCCCGTTTTGCGGTAGCGGTCGATACAGCCAAGCTCCTGATCGCGGATGTCGGGCGCGCGTATAGACGCGCCGTGGATCTGTATCAGGCTCGTCCCGCACGGGCTCGCCGCGAGCGAGTGCGGCAGTTCCTGGGTGCCCTCTGGAAATCGCGTTGGCCGCGGGCCCTGCCTCCCCTTGCGCAGAGCCCCTCTGTGGTCACGGGGACGGACGCTGCGTCCCAGGCCGCCGAGGATCAGATTATCGGTGGCGTACGGAGTCACCGGGCGATGCGCGCAACTGCCCGATCCGTGGCGCTGCGGACGTAGCCGCGGGAGATGAGCCGGTCGCGCCCCATGGTCCGGCGCTCCGCCTCGGCGAGATCCGCCAGCGCGTCCTCGACCGCTCGAACGAGAGCGGTCCAGGCGTCTCCCTGTGCTGCCCGATGGTAGGCGAGCGCGATCGTCTCGGCCTCCGAGAGCTTGACCTCCACAGGCGGTTCGAACGGACGGGCGTGCATCTTGGGTCAATCCCTGTAAGAACGTATCAGGAACAAACCGCATCGTGGTCGACGGTTCAATGGAAAGGACCAAGGCTGCGAACGCGCCGGTGGACGTCTGTGGAATCCGGGGTAGAAGGCCAATGCCGACGCGGCTTTACCGCTTCCACTGCACGGATGGCCATGATCTGGTCCCCGACCTGCGCGGGCGGCGCATTCCGACGGTGGCATTGATGCGCCTCCACGCCGAGCGGATCGCGCTCGACCTGATGCGGCACGGCGCGCGGCTCGATTGGTCGGCCTGGCATGTCGAGGTCTACGATGCGAACGGCCGGGTGGTGCTAACGAAGGCCTTCACGGACGTTCGGGATGACCACACGGTTGCCTAAGGCCAGAGCAGCCCGATTCCAGCGATGAAGATGACGGTCATGGTGCAGGCGTTTGTGAACGCGCGCGCGCGGCCCATACCAGGCGACCGAGACATGCCACCGACGCGGAGCGGCGCCCTGAAGGCGACAGCGGCGATCAAGAAGACCCCGGTGATGACCGGATGACAGGCAGGGCCGCGATCGCGGCCATGCCGACGACGAGGCGGACGAGCAGGAGGCCGCGACGATCCCGGACCAAGTCAGCGATATCCCCTGGGGATTTCGCAGAGCGTCGGCTGGGGGCGTCGAGGGCCTGGAGACGGAGGAGATCACCATGGCATTCAAGGCGAAATCGGCAGCGGAGACGAAAGCCGCGGATCTGGCATCCGCCCTCGTCCGGATCGCCGATCGTGACGGCGCCCCGCTCAACGTCGGCGTGGATCGGCTTCGACACGGCAATCCACGTCTCACACCCCTGGCGATCGGCCAGACCTTCCGGAAGTATCGGGATAGCCTCGACGCCGCGCTTGCCGAGCGCGGTTATGTCCTCGTGGACTACGCGGATCGGGGGCCGGGGCGGGGAATGGAATTCGAGATCGCCCCTGCGTAAGCGTGTCTCCGCAACGCAGCCCCATGGGAGGAAACCCGGCGCACCCTGATGGGGGCCAGGCCCATCGATCGCGCTGGATCAGGCGAGGTCGTTCTGCTCCTCCGGATCTTCGGGAAGGCGCTCGGCCGGGTCGACCGTCTCCTGCGTGTGGCGGCCTTCGATCCGCGGGGCGCCGCTGGTCGGCTCTGTCGATTGGGATCCCTTGGGATCGTCATCGCCATTCCGAGTGATCACCTGATTCATCGGGACGTCGAGCGGATCCTGCTTGTTCTCGGTAATTGTGTCCTCGCCAGTTTTTATGGTCGAGGCCGACGGCTGAGGCGCGCCCTTGTTCGGGCGCGTCACCACGACGGCGGGATCGATCCAGCGGTCGAGCTGCCCCCGAGTCGGTCGCGGCTCGAACGCCAAGGCCCGCCTCGGATTTCTCCAGGCGGTCGATGCCCCCTCCGTTCGTTCCGACCGCCGCGCTACAGGCCGCCCCCGATACTGCCCGTGCGGTCCGGCATTGCGGCCCACGACCGAGTTCGAGGTGACCGTGTCGGCGCCGGTCGCACCGCGCGATCTGACGCGACCCGGACGTCCGCCTGTCGCGATCTACGTGCCGGTGACCGTGGCGCTCTGCTTCTTGCTCAGGGAGTGGGCCTCAACCTCGGCGCTCATCCGCACGAGGACGAAGGAAGGCAGCGTCAGAGCACACGTCGCTTCTGCGCAGACCCGCGAACGTCGCGCCTGGGCGAGCGATCAGACGCGGGCGAAGCGTTCATCGTACAGCGACGCGGGTCGAGCCCCAGATGCCGACCCTGGCCCGCTGGATCGAGCGCGCCACGACGTCGCCCCACCCGAGCTTCAATCCGTCGGGCAATCGGCAGGATTTTGTCGTGCTACCCCGAGGCGTATCGGGTGTGCGGACTCGACTCAAACCAGTTGCGACAACCGTTTGTTCGCATCCTGGAGGGCGAGTTCGATCGAATCATATTCGATCTCCGACTCCTCGCGAAAGAGTTCCGCGGTTCCGCAGATGGACCAGAGATACCGACTCCGATTCCTCGGGGATGGCCGGATACCGACGCGATACGGGCACTTCGCTGACACTGACATCGCCATCTCCTGAGGTATAGTCAACGAGACCTTCATGGCCAAGGTTCCTCGCTCGACCGGGCGTCTCGGTCGACCACTGGGGGTTCGCGGGACGCAGACAGTAACCCGCGACACCCGCGAGAGCCGTGGGCCGGATCGGAAGAGCCGCATACGAATGCCAGCAAGCCCGACGGCAAGGGAACGCAGATGGGGTCGGCGATCCATCCGGCGGCCAGATCTCGATGGCGCTCCAAATCCAATCTGAGGCGCGGCGTCCTTCCGCGCGAAACACCCTGAAGGCGCCGGAGGGAGATGCCCATCGCAGCAGCGATTTGTGCAAGGTTGAGTCCGCAATGTGCGTTGCAGCGCAGGCGTCGGTTCGTTGAGTAACTAGGGTGCCGTACGAAGCCTTGGCGGTCTTCGGCGCCAGACGCTCTGCGAGGCTGGACGTGTCAGGCGTCGATTGATGGCCGAGCCGAAGGCAACGCGCGTCGAAATGTCGACGCGCTGTGAGCGCCCGGCCTGCGCCCGAGGAATGGTGGCGGGGATCGTATGGGGCGCCCCCTTCCCGGGAAATCGTGCCGCCTCGGCGTAGATCCGGTGTCGCCGACATGGGCGATCCGACGGGAGTCGCCACTGCCGAACCGTCGGGCCGCACTTATGTCTCAATGGGGCGCCACCGCAGGCAGCGGATCGAAGGACGCTGACCCCCATGGAACTGCCCGGTGCGAGCCAACCGGCTGGAATGAGCAA
This sequence comes from Methylobacterium goesingense, assembly GCF_022179225.1. Taxonomy (GTDB): domain Bacteria; phylum Pseudomonadota; class Alphaproteobacteria; order Rhizobiales; family Beijerinckiaceae; genus Methylobacterium; species Methylobacterium goesingense. The sequence goes on along the minus strand of NZ_BPQL01000049.1, from coordinate 10,130 downwards.
GATGGACGTCTATGCGCACGTGATCCGTGCGCTCGTCCTGCGCGATATGCGGACGCGGTTCGGCGGTTCCCATTGGGGATACGCCGTTCTGGTCTTGTGGCCGGTGGCGCACATCTTCATCATCGTCGGGATCATGGCCTTTCGGGGCGTACCGTCGCCGCTGGGCGGCAGTCCACTGATGTTCGTAGCGACAGGATGCGTACCTGCGCTGACATTTCAGTATATGTCGCGCGAGATCATGAAGGCGCTTCTGGCAAATAAGCCGCTGATCTATTATCCGCAGGTAAAGCTTTTCGACATCGTCGTCGCGCGGGTTCTAGTCGAGATCGTCAAAGGCTTTACCTGCCTCTTGGTCGTCATGTCCATTCTCACTGCGCTGGGTGAAAGTGTAATACCGGTCGAACCTGTCGTAGCGATCTATGCTTACTTCGCCGCAACGCTTCTCGGTATCGGTGTCGGGATCGTAAATGTCGGGATCGTATCGTTTTTTCCAGCATGGATTTTGGGCTACATCGTACCAATGCTTCTGCTTTATATGACATGCGGGGTGGTGTTCGTACCCCATTTGCTTCCGAACGAACTCTACGAGATCCTGAAATGGTCTCCGATCGTTCAGATCGTCGAGTGGACACGCCTCGCCTACGATCCCAATCTCGGCGTCGAGGTCGACTATCTCTACGTTCTCATGTGGGGCATGGGGTCCGTCGCTTTTGGATTGATCCTGGAACGATTCGTCGTCCGCCGATTTGCCTGACGCCGCCAGGTTCGCCGTCGAGGCGCCCCCGGGTCGCTCGCGCTCCTAGGCCGAGATCGCGCCCCGCCAGCGCAATGCATCGATCAAGGCGCGCAGGGCGGGCGTGACCTGCCGGTCCGGATAGTACAGGTGGCAGCCCGGGAAGGGCGGGCACCAATCTTCCAGCACCTGCACCAGACGACCGGCGGCGAGGTCCGCCGTGACCTCGCTCTCCATCATGTAGCCGAGCCCCGCGCCTGCCCGGACGGCGGCGCCGGCCAGGGCGCCATCATTCACCACAAGCTGGCCGCCGGCCCGCACCCGCATCGCGCGGCCGTCCCGGGCGAACTCCCACGGCAGGAGGCCACCGCCGCCGATCAGGCGGTAGTTCACGCACGGGTGGGCCTCCAGATCGGCCGGAGTTTCGGGCCGGGGATGGTCCGCGAAGTATTCCGGTGTGCCGACCACCACCGTGCGCTCATCGGGGCCGACCCGCACCGCGACCATGTCGCGCTCCACGGTCTCGCCGAAGCGGATCCCGGCATCGAAACCGGCCGCGACGATGTCGGCGAGGCGGTCGTCGACGACGACTTCGACCGTGACGGACGGGTGGTCGCGGAGGAACCCCGGAAGGGACGGCGCGAGGATGGCGCGCGCGGCATAGGCGAACGTCGTGATCCGAAGGGAGCCCGACGGCGTGCCGCGCCAGTCGGCCAGGGCCGCGAGGCCCCGCTCGACCTCCGCCAGCGCCGGACTCAGCGAGCGGAGCAGGCGCTCGCCCGCGGGGGTCGGGGCGACGCTGCGCGTCGTGCGCGCCAGCAGGCGCACCCCGAGGCGGGTCTCCAGCCCACGCATCGCGTGGCTGAGCGCGGAGGGCGACAGACCGAGTTCGGCCGCCGCCCGCGTGAAGCTGCGGGTGCGCGCCACCGCCGCGAACGCGGACAGATCGTCGAGGTCGCCGCGCCGCATTGCTGCATCCCGCTCATGGACCCATGCCGTCCGACAGGGCTAATCCCCCTGGTGGCGCCGGGCTACCCCTCTGGGGAGTTTTCAGGTGGGTGCAACAATGGATCTGACGCATTATCGGACGCTGGGCCGCTCGGGGCTGGCGGTGAGCCCCCTCGCTCTGGGCACCATGACGTTCGGCACGGCGCGCTGGGGGCTCGACGCGGGCGGCAGCCGTGCCGTGTTCGACGCCTACGTGGAGGGCGGCGGCAATTTCATCGACACCGCCGACGTCTACGCGGGCGGCGCCAGCGAGACGATGGTCGGTCGCTTCATCGCCGAGCGCGGCCTGCGCGACCGGATCGTCCTCGCCACCAAGGCCGGGTTCGCCACCGGACATGGGCCGCATGCGGGCGGCTGCGGCGCCAAGCATCTCCACGCGGCCATCGCGGGATCGCTGCGCCGCCTCGGGACCGACTACGTCGACCTGTACTGGCTGCACGCCTGGGACGGGATCACGCCGGCCGAAGAACTTCTCGAGACCATGGTGGGCCTCGTCCGGAGCGGGAAGGCCCGCTACTGGGGCCTGTCGAACACCCCCGCCTGGTACGCCGCCCAACTCGCGACCCTGGCCTCGGTGCGCGGCCTGCCGGGCCCCATCGCCCTGCAGCACTTCTACGCCCTCGTAAACCGGGAGGTCGAGGACGAGCACGTCCCCCTCGCCGCCGCGTTCGGGATGGGCCTCGTGCCCTGGTCGCCCCTCGCCTACGGGCTCCTGACGGGCAAGTACGATCGCACCGCCGTCGCGGCGTCGCCCGCACGCGGATCGGGCCTGCCGCGTGACCCGGCGGAGGCCGGGCCGGCGCGGCCCGAAGGCGACCGGCGCCTGGACGGCGCCAACCCGTTCGGCGACAGCCTGTTCACCCCGCGCAACTGGGACATCGTCGAGGCCGTGCGCAGCGTGGCGGACGCGATCGGGCAGCCGGCGGCGCGGGTCGCCCTGGCCTGGGTGGTGGACCGGCCGGGCGTGGACGCAACCCTGATGGGCGTCAGCCGGCCGGCACAGCTCGACGACAATGTGGCGGCCCTCGGGCTGACGCTCGCGCCGGAACATCGCGCCGTCCTCGACGCCGCGAGCGCCCCCGTGGCCCCGCGCCTCGTCGACAGCTTGTCCCGGCTGCCCGTGCGGCAGCAGGCCGTGTTCGGCGGCAGCCGGGTCGAAGCTTCGGCGGAACGGCCGCGCCGCGCGGGCTGAGCGCCACGCCTCCGGTTCCGATCGTGGGAAAACCATCGGCGGACGACGCGGCATCTCTCACCGCCAGCGAAGTCTGAGAACGCGACCCGACCGGAGGTTCGGCCGTCGATGGGCCCCTCGATCCACCGAGAACCACCCCGAACGATGCCGGGAGGCGGCGGCGAGTCACGGTGTGGACCGCGTTCCTCAGGCCGCCGATCTCGGTGGTTCGGAATCCGCCTGGAACGAGGTGAAGCGATCCTGCGCGTCGAGGGGCACCGCCAGGGTGCAGTGCAGCCCGCCAGCGTCGAAGTGGAGCTTCACCGTTCCGCCGAGTTCGTGGCCGACGCCCCCGTTGATCAGCCGCGTGCCGATCCCGCGGCCGGGCGGGCTCACGACCGGGGGGCCGCCGCTCTCGCGCCAATCCAGGGCGAGCCGGCGTACCCCGTCGCTTCTGGTCTCGACCCGCCAGGTGACCTCCAGGCGCCCGCCCTCCGCCGAGAGGGCTCCGTACTTGGCGGCGTTCGTAGTGAGTTCGTGCAGCGTCATGCCGAGCGCCAGGACGTAGCGCGGGGGCAGCTCGATGTCCGGTCCCTCGATGAGGAACCGGTCTTGGCGTGCATCGACGAAGGGCGCCAACTCGTTCTCCAGGAGCATCTCGAGGGAGGCGCCGGCCCATGCGTCCCGTGAGAGCAGGTCGTGGGTCTTGGCCAGGGCGATGATCCGCCCCTCCAGGCGCTCGCCCGTCGCGTCGGTGCGGCGCGACTGGCGCGCCAGGGACTGGACCGTGGTCAGGGTGTTGCGGACCCGGTGGTTGAGCTCGTGCAGCATCATCGTCTGACGCTCCTGTAACAGGTGGCTCCGGGAGATCTCGGCCCGCAAGGCGCCTTCGTGCTTCTCCAGGCCGGCCGCCATGGCGTCGAACGCTTCGCCGAGCTGGCCGAACTCGCCCGAACCGGACAGGCCGGTCCGGGCGCCGAGATCCCCCGTCCGCCAGGCCGAGGCTGCCGTGAGCAGACGGCGCACGGGCCGGCGGATGAAGGCGCGCCCGGCGAGGAGGGCGGCCGCCAGCGCCATCAGGGCGCCGAGGACGATCAGGATCGCGCCGCGCCGCGTGGCCGCATCAATGTCCGCATAGGCCAGCCTCGGCGAGAGGCCGACGGCGACGGTCACGCCGTCGAGGTCGTCCGGCGAGGGGGCCGCGATGCCGGTGATGCGCAGGTTTCCCCGCAGGCCATGCAGGTCGACGACCCCGCCGCGATTCGCCGCAAGGGCCGCGAAGGTCTCGGGCGGCAGACTGCGGCCGACCCAGTCCGCATGGTCCGGGACCCGGATCATGACGGTGCCCTTGCGGTCCACGACCGTGAGGGTGGCGTCGGGCGGCAGGCCCCCGCGGGCCTGATGCTCGGCGAGGTAGGTCAGGTCGACGCTGGCGATGACGATTCCCAGCGGGCGCCCGTCCGGGCCGGGGATGGCTTGGGCGAACTGCATCGTCGGAACACCGGTGACCCGTCCGGTCACGATGTCGCCGATGGCGAGGCCGCCTGTGCGCATCGCGTCCTGGAAGTAGCGCCGATCGGCCAGCGTGTAGGCGCCGGGTGCCGACCCGAGGGTGTTGCAGACGATGCCACCCTCCGCGTCGGCCACGCCGAAGAAGAAGGCACCGGGCACCTTGCCCAGCAGGGTCTTGAGGTAGGCCGTGCAGGGTGCAGGATCCTTGGCCCGGATCTCCGGAACCTCGGCGAGCACGCCGAGCACCTGTCGCGTCCCGCGCCCGAACTGGCCGAGATCCGCCGCGACGCCGCGGGCGGTGCGTATCGCCTCACCGCGCACGGCATCGCCCCGGGCGGCCCGCAGGGCGTACTCGTTGTAGCCCTGGATCGCGATGGCAGGCAGCAGCGCCAGGGAGACGAGACCGACGATGCGCTTGGTCAGCGACATGCGCAGCCCGTTCGGACGTCATGCCCCCGCCACGGCACACCGGGCCGTACCGGGCGCCGGCCTTTAGGCTGCCGCGGCATCGACGGTCTCCTGCATCGACGCGAGCGCCGCCTCCAGGCGGCAGACGAGCCCGGTCGGGGCGTAGGCGAGCGTGACCTCGCCGCCGACCTCGGCAGCGAAGCTGCGCTCGATCAGGCGCGAGCCGAAACCCTTGCGCGCCGGCGGGCTCAGAATGGGCGGGCCGCCCTGCTCGGACCAGGTCAGGCAGAAGCGCGGGGCGTTGGATTCGTGCACGACGTGCCAGCGCAGCTCGACGATGCCGGTCTCGTTCGACAGCGCGCCGTACTTGACCGCGTTGGTGGCCAGCTCGTGCAGAGCAAGGGCGAGCGAGAGGGCCGGTTTGGCCGCCAGGAGCACGTTCGGGCCCCCGGCGCGCAGACGAAAGCCCGTGCCGCCCCGGTGTACGGAGAGCGCCCCATCCACGACCTCCGCGATGGGTGCGGCTGTCCAGCTCGCCTGGGTCAGGATGTCGTGGGCCCGCCCCAGTGAGATCAGGCGTGCCGCGAAAGCCTCGCGCATCTCCGCGACGTCCGTGCTTCCTCGCAGGGTCTGGCTGGCGATGGCCTGCACCAGCGTGAGGGTGTTCTTGACCCGGTGCTGCAACTCGCCGGTGAGGAGGCGCTGATGCTCCTCGGCCCGCTTGCGCTCCGAGATGTCCAGCATCGCCCCGATCATCCGCCTGGCCACACCGTCGCCGCCCCGGATGACGTATCCCCGGTCGAGCACGTGCGCGTAGGTCCCGTTCGCCCGGAGGAAGCGGTATTCGTCGCTCCAGGCCGATCGGTCGCTGTCGATGACCGCGTGGATGGAGGCGTCGATCCGGGGCCGATCCTCGGGGTGGATCCGGCCGATCCACCAGTCGCCGGTCGGCACGATGGCATCGGGCGCATAGCCGTAGGCGGCCTGAAGCGCCTCGTTCCACAGGACGTGGTTGGTGGCGAAGTCCCAGTCCCAGATGGCGTCGTTCGTGGCGCGCGCGGCCAGACGATAGCGCTCCTCGGTGTCGCGCAGGGCCTGCTCCGCGCGCCGCGCCTCGGTGACGTCGTGGGTGGTGCCGATGAAGCGCACCGTGCGCCCGTTCTCGACCAGGGCCTGGCCCTTGGCAGCCACCCAGCGCTCGATGCCGTCCCTGATGCCGAGCGTCCGGAAGGCGATGTCGTAGGTGCCGCTCCCCGCCGGATCGAGGGCCGCGGCCACCGCTGCGTCCACCCAGGCCCTGTCGTCGGGATGCAGGCCCTCGAGGAAGACCGCATAGCTCACCGGTGCCTCGGGCGGCAGCCCGAATAGCGCCCGGGTCTGCCCGTCCCATTCGAGCACATCCGTGACGAGGTCGTAGTCGAACACGCCGGTCCCGGTCGCGGCCACGGCGAGACCCAGCTTTTCCTGCGCATTCCGGAGTGCGACCTCGGCCTCCTTGCGGTCGTGGATGTCGAGCGAGGTTCCGATCCAGCTCAGTAGGGTTCCGTCGCCGTCCCGGATCGCCTTGGCCCGGGTCAGGAACCAGCGATACGCGCCGTCCGCCCGCCGCAAGGGAAACTCCACCTCGTAGGATTGCCCCGACGCTGCCGCGGAGAGCCGGGCACGGCGCATGGCGTCGCGATGATCGGGATGGACGACCGACGTCCAGCTCGCCTCGCCGGCCTCCCCCGGCGGCAATCCGGTGAACGCGTACCAATAGGCATTGCAGTAGGTGACGTTGCCCTCGGCATCGCCGAACCAAACCACCTGCGGGCTGACCTCCACCAGGGAGCGGTAGCGCAACTCGCTCGCCTCCAGCACACGGTCCGCCTCGCGCTGCCCGGTCCGGTCGCGCAGGATCCTGACGAAGCCCAGGGTCTCGCCCTCGCTCGACCGCAGGGGCATCGTTTCGCTGCTGGCCCAGAAGCGGCGCCCGTCCTTGCGCAGGTGCCAGCCCTCGCCGGGGGCGCTGCCGGTCTCCAGAGACAGCCCCATGTCGCTCTCCGGCCGCCCGCCCGCCCGATCCTCAGGGGTGAACAGGACCTCGACGGATGCGCCGAGCATCTCGGCTTCGCTCCAGCCCAGGATGCGCTCGGCGCCGGCGCTCCACCGAGTGACGCGGCCGTGCGGATCGGTGGCGACGATGGCGTAATCGGTGGCGCTGTCGAGGATGCGCTCGTGCAGGAGGCGCTGCTCCTCCTGCTCGCGCAGCGAGCGGCGAAGCTCCATCTGCGCCATCGCCTGGCGCGCCAGGCGCGCGAGGCCCCGGCGCTGTCGTTCGGTCAGCGCGCGCGGTTTCGTGTCGAGGACGCAGACGGTGCCGATCGGATGTCCCTCGGCCGTCCGCAGCAGCGCGCCCGCGTAGAACCGCAGGCCAGGTTCGCCGGTGACGAGGGGGTTGTCCTCGAAGCGCGGGTCGCGGGTGGCGTCCGGCACGTACAGGAAGTCCTCCTGCAGAATGGCCTGCCGGCAGAACGACGTCCCCAGGGGCGTCTCGCGGACGCCGAGCCCGACCTCGGCCTTGAAGAACTGGCGGCCGTCCCCGATCAGGTTGACGACGCCGATCCGTACCTCGCAGAGTTCGGCGGCCGCTTCCGCGATCTCGTCGAAATCCTGCTCGCGCGGCGTGTCGAGCAGGCGGTAGCGGTCGAGGGCGCGCAGGCGTGCGGCCTCCGTTTCCCTCGCGGTCGCTCGTGCGGGCTCACTTGTGGGCGCGCGGTTCATGATGCCGATGAGTCTGGAGGGTCGCGGATCATCCTTTCAGAGGCGGTAACCGGCGGCGGAAATAAGGCCGATCGTCCGTCGTCCCGGCTCAAACCGCAAGAGCGCCGCGGTGGTCGGCCCCCTTGCGCCATCGGCGAGCGGCACGCGATCGGAACGACGGACCGCGATGAAGTCCTGGCCGCCTCAGGATCGAAGCGCGAAGGCGGGCTCCAGCAGGCCCCGCACCCCGACCGGCACGACGAGGGTGCGCCCATGCTCCGGGTCGGCGGCGCGCTCCTCGGTCGTCATGCCCTCGTAGGCGCTGGTGACGAGGAGATGGTCGAGGCCGGGGCCCGCGAAGGTGGGGCACGAAGGCCGGCTCACCGGGAGCGGAAGCGTGCGCAGGCGCTCGCCGTCCGGGCTGTAGGCGTCGAGGCAGGCGGCACCCCAGCGGGCGCACCAGATCCGGCCCTCGGCGTCGACGACGGCGCCGTCCAGGCCGCCCTCTCCGCCGCGATGGTCGTAGTGGGTGGCCGGCTCGCCCACCGGCAGACCCGTGCGGGGATCGAGGGCGACGCGCTTGAGACGGCCCGCATCGGTATCGGCGAAGTAGCCGGTCGCGCCATCGGGCGCGAAACAGATGGCGTTCGGGATGGTGAGGCCACCGAAGAGGCGCGTCACCCGGGTGCCGGCCACGTGGTAGATCGCGCCGCGCCCCGGCTCGGCGTCACGCCCCATGGTGCTGATCCAGAGGGCGCCGGAGGGATGGACCCGGCCATCGTTGGAGCGGGTGCCGGCATTCTCCGCCTCGAGCGGGCAGAACCGGGTCAGGCCGCCGTCGCCGAAGGTTCGCAGATAAAGCCCGTCCTTGGCCGCCAGCAGGTGCCTGTCCTCGTCCACCGCCACCACGGCGCTCGCCATCAGGGGAAGGTCGTGAATCCGGGCCGGACCGCCCGCGAGGGGGGCCTCGAACAGGCGCCGCTCCAGGATGTCGACCCACCAGGCGATGCCGGTGCGTGGATCGTAGCAGGGGCCCTCACCGAGGTGGCAGCGGGGCGCGTCGAGGATCGTGATGGCGTCCATGCTGGGTCCGTCCTCCTGGGCGCCCCGTACCCGGGGCCGCCGGACGGAGGCCGCGCTGGCTTCCTACCGGCTCATGTTCCGGAAGCGGCAGTACCGCCCTGTATCCCTGTAACCCGCCGGGCAACGCTTCACGCAGGCGCCGGCGGCGAATTTCAGCGGTGGGCGGCAGGAATACCGGTGCGCCTTGGCCTGAAAGAGGCCGGAGCGGTTGGCGGCCTGTGCCCCATCCGCTGCGCCACCGATCAGGACGGCCCCGAAGACGGCCAAGGCCGCGCATGATCTTCTCATCGACATCGGTTCGGATCATCCTTTCAATGCGTCCGCCGCCAGAGGGTGGCATGGACCGATCCTCGAAATCGCGCGGTGTACGCCCCGAACCGAGGGGGTGACGACGAAGCCGGGTAATGCGGACTGGCCGGTGGGGTGGGACGCCACCTCGCTCAGAGACTTGCTAAATCGGGCGGCGCCACGATGGGACCGCCGCCCTCGGATTGGCCTATCCGGACTCAGTAGCGCGGTCCGCCCGAAGTGGTGCCGCGCTGCTGTGCGTAGCCGGGCTGCATCGGGTTCCGCGCATTCGGATCGCCATGCATCAACCGGTTGCGGGTGTGATGGGTCCGGTAGGCGCGGGAATGGTGGATCGCATCATGGCGATGGCCACGGTGCCGCATGTGATACTTGCGAGCCTTGTAATTGCCGGCATAACCGATCGACGAGCTGGCACGCATCCGTTCAGCATGCGTCATCCCAGGTGCGGCCGAAGCGGATCCGATGGAAAAGCTGGCGAACATCATGCCAGAGGCCAGAACCAGTGCGAGGGTCTTCATGTTAGACTTCCGATCATGTGCTCACGAGCGGCACAGTGCGCCGGTAAGTCTCTTCTAAAGCGGTCGTTCCACAGCAAAATTGACATTTTTGTTATGGATTACAGACCACCTTCCGCTCGTGGATTTCGCTGCCGAACTGATTATTCAATATACCAGAGCGCACAACGGAGGGTCCGGGTCCAGGCGATCTTGAGCGCAGGAACCCGACGAAGAGAAGACGTCCTGATCGCTACCGTGGAAGTGCTGACGGCGATGTCACGGCCGACGAAGCCGACGCTCGTGCTCGTCCATTCGCCGCATGCATCCGCCTCAGGCACGACGACGAAGCGCTCGACCCTGGTCACAAGGCCTCGTCCCACGATGCGCCTGAAACTGTATTCATGATGCACATTCGAACGACGGTATAAGGCACCGCAAGACCGCATTTAATCCCGCTCACCGTGTGTCGTGCGACACGTCGAGAATGAAAACGGCTTCCTATCTTCAGTTCAGACAGACAGAAACGGACCAGAGACCTGGTTCGTACGAAACTGGAGAGACAAAGCCATTATGAAGACCCGTATCGCCGCTCTTGCCACTGTCCTTGTCCTTGGCGTTGCTCCGATCTCGTCCGCGATGGCCTACGACAGCCCCTCCCGTTACACCG
>NZ_BPQL01000048.1 GCF_022179225.1 Methylobacterium goesingense | reverse complement strand
AGGCCGCGCGCCTCGGCCTGAGCACGTCAGCGATCCAGGACGTCATCGGCTCAGCCATCGGCGGCCGCGAGGCGGGCATGGTGTTCGAGGGCGACCGGCGCTTCCCCATCGTCGTTCGGCTGAACGACAAGGTGCGTGAGGACCGCGAGGCCCTGGAGAACATCCCGGTGCCGCTTCCCTCGGGCGTCAACGGGCGGGCCTCCTCCGTGTTGCTGAAGCAGGTCGCGGGTTTCTCTGTCACCGAGGGACCGAACCAGATCTCGCGCGAGAATGGGCGTCGGCGGGTCGTAGTCACCGCCAACGTGCGCGGCCGCGACATTGGTTCGCTCGTGGCCGAGGCACAGGGCAAGGTCGCATCAGGCGTCCGGCTTCCGGCCGGCTACTACGTGACCTGGGGCGGCCAGTTCGAGAACCTCGCCTCTGCCCGACAACGCCTGATGGTCGTCGTCCCTGTGTGCTTTTTTCTGATCTTCCTACTGCTGTTCTCTGCCCTGAACTCGGCCAAGGACGCACTACTGGTTTTCAGCGCGGTGCCGTTGGCTCTTACCGGAGGTGTCGCGGCCCTGTGGCTGCGGGGGATGCCGTTCTCGGTTCCGGCGGCAGTTGGGTTCATCGCCTTGTCGGGAGTGGCGGTCCTCAACGGCCTCGTGATGCTGACCTACATCAAGCAGCTAATCGCGGAGGGACGTCCCCAGAGCGAGGCGATCATCGAAGGTGCGATGACCCGGCTCCGGCCGGTTGCGATGACGGCGCTGGTCGCGTCGCTGGGTTTCGTGCCGATGGCCTTGGCGACGGCGACCGGGGCAGAGATCCAGCGCCCCCTGGCGACGGTCGTGATTGGCGGCCTCATCTCGGCGACCCTGCTGACCCTTGTTGTCCTGCCGGCGCTCTATGGGCGCTTCGCAGCCGCCGTGGCCGTGAAGACGGTCCCGGGCACACAGGCAGGTTCGCAGTTCACTTCAATGGCCGTGGAGTAGCCAAGGCAAGCCATGATCCGTTCCACCAGCATGCCCGAAGGCGTGCCTCCATGAGCAAAAAAGTCGCTCGGGCCACCCCGAAATGGGGCGGCGGGGCCATGCGCCGCCGACGTCAAGTCAGGCCCCATATCTTGAGGGCTGCCAGACGCGCGTTCGGACTGGCCCTTATCGGCATTCTGACCAGCGGTTACCTCCTGTACTGCCTCTGCCACATCGGCCTGAGGCCGTAGGTAGATTCGGTCCAGGCGAATTTGAAAAGACGCCTCTGGAAGGAACGCCGTGGGCCTCGTAGTCCCTGGACGTGCCCGTGCAGTTGCTCCGCCCAAGAACTCCAATCGGGCTCGTTGGCGCCTGGATCCGCTTGGCACCCGGCGAAACGTTCCTGGTTCAGCCGAGTCGGGCGATGAGATAGGTCTGCCGACCCGTCCCCGTGGTGCGTTTGCAGGCGCCGCGAACACGTTCGTCCAGGCGCTGAGCATCTGCGTGAGGAAGTAGCAACCGTCCTCCTCGGGAATGGAATAAGAGTAGAGCTCTGCCCCAACGTCGATGAAGGCAGACGTGTAGAGCATGTCGGCGTCGTGGACCGTGATAGCCCGGAATTTTGCGTCCGGGTACGCGCGGAGGTTCCCGAACTGGGCTATTGGCGTGTCCTCTGCGCCCCTGATGGCAGATCAACTCTTCGAAACTCAGCCGCTCAAGATCGCTTTTGCCCATCCTACAAGGAAATTCGCGAAACTCAACCTGTGTAAGGGGGGTAAATGCTTTGGCGGTTTAGTTACAAAATTCTCATCGATTTATATGCTCTTAAAACGTATACGCTGAAATAGCCCAAATACATACTGTTCCCAAGTTCGTACTGTGTAAGGCAATAGGCCAGATTTTTTTACGGCGCTTAAGGAAGAATAATCCTTGGTATCTATAAACATAATAAGAAACTGCCTGTCAACATTAGCGTTATGCTGTGCAATCAACTCGATGGCTGCTGGCATAATGCCGAGACCGCGATGTCGAGGAGGCGTGTATGCGTTTTCGAGTAGTGCCTCGCCAAAACCGAGTGCCGGTAGGGCGAGCGCTTGACGGATTTGGTCGCTGCTGCCTGGCTCCGTGAGCCATTGAATATGGTAAGGATAGCCGGAATGTTCGTCAGCAGCAACAAAGCAACGGCTAATAAGACTTCCCTTCGAGACCATTTCAAGCCTCCAAAGAATATTAATCTTTTCCTGCTCAAGGAAAGTGTTCTCGTTGAAATGGAACAGCGATTGTAGATCGTCGTGCTGAAAATCTCTCAGTACGAGAGGAATAGGACAAGAAGGCGGAGCAAAATTATCTGAAAGTTTTCGGCGCATACCAATTGATGTTCTAGATAGATACGGACCTTTCTTGATTCTAAATTTAAGACCGTGCAAATCAATATCGTTGTATACTGAACGATGGCTGTAAGTTGGATAGTTCATTGCTTGATTTTCTCCAAATAGCATTATAATAAAAATGCGAGTTCACTTTTATTTGAAGTGTGTTGTTAGCTAAGTTATTATTTACAATAAGGTAAGTTCGTGTACTCTATCAGTTTTATTGGTGTTATATTTAAGACACTAAGATTCTGCCCGATAAGATGCGGAGGCCGGGTTGAGCCGTTGGGATGGCAATGATTCCAAAAGGACGCTCAAACTATAATCCAGATCTGCATGTGGACCCCAACCACAAGGCGTCAGCATAGCCGTGCAGGCCTACATCCAAAAATCGATCTAAAAGATAGAATTTTAAAAATGAAGTTTTTAAATCTAATTTGATAAATATATACTAAGAGTAATCATGGTAAGATTAGGATGGATTAGAATAAGCGTGTCTACTCCTAGATCGCACGTACCTCACAGCCTGCTTTATCCTGCGCTTTAAGTCGGCCCAGGCGAAGCGAGACACCGTCACAAGATGATTGGGATAGAGGAGTGTCCAGAGCGAGCGACGGATCACGATGGTTTGCAGCGGCACCCGCTCTGCCCCAAGTTGCTGCTTGTAGGGCAGGTCACCCCACATCAAGTTGAAATCAGTCAGCCCTCTCGCCGCGCAGGCCTCGATAGAATTGATCAGGCTGATCATACCGAGGCTGCTTCTGGAATAGCCGGGATCATAGCCGTGGGTGAGGAAGTAGGCCTGCTGACCGGCGATGCAGATGAAATCTGCCGCGAGGATCGCGTTCTCTTTGCGAATGATCGTCGCATATCCGACCTCGCCCGCCACCATGGCGAGACGTTCGACCTCTAAGGCGTCGATGCCATACACTCGCCCTTGGCCCTCAATCCGGATGCGTCCGAAGGCTGCGATCGTGTCCAGCACGGGTCGACTCGGCGACGCCTCAAAGCGAACTGAGATCCCTGGGTTCTCGCGGACGAGGCCACGGGCCTTGCGCTTGGTGTTGCTAACCAGTTGCTTCGACATCCTCACGGCCGCGTCGCGCAGCGGCAGCCGCCAATTGTTCTGGTAGTGGAAACTGAAGTGGCTCAATCCCGGGGGAAGCTGGCCGATCACCTCCACGTCCTCGAACACGCAGAAGTGCATGCCTGCCTGCTGCAGGAAGTGACGGCTCAGCACGGAGATCAGCACCGCATCAAGCCTGAACAGCCGTCCCTGATGGACAAGGCCGCCACCCGCACGCGCGAAGACCAGATGGGGGGCGGCGCGATCGGGCCGGCTGCCTTCGACAATTACGAGATCGCGCATGCCATAGGTCCGGAGCCAGACAGGATGCGTGTAGAGCCCGCCTGGAACGGCGTCGGTATAGGTCGCGGCATCGGCCGTTCGGATGCGCAGCGATCCGTCGTCAGCGACGTAGTCGGCGTAGCTTAAAGTTCGCCGGTCTGAGACGTTTGACAGATCCGCGGGCGTGCCTTGCCCGTCGTACAAGGCTGCTCCGCCTTTACCAACGGAGGCGCTCATGTCCTGTTATCCAGCGGTTGAACCCCGGTGCTCTTCTCGTGAGGCATCAGAAAGCCGTTCGGCAACGCTTCGAACTGAAGTGTCCGGAAGAGCCCGAAAACGTACTCGCGCTGGCGCCGGATCAGGTGCGCCGAGAAACCGGAGCGCTGACAGCCCTTCAGCGAGGCGATGTTGTGCTGGTCGACAAAGGTGATGACGTAGCGCGCACCAAGATCGCGAGCGCGCTCTGCAATCAGGGCCATCGCGGCTGACATTATGCCAAGTCCACGGTACTGCGAAGGCGTGTAGGCGTTCTCAAGTAACGCTTCATCGGATTGCAGGAGGGGAAACGACCCGAGAGTCTGGATCTGAGAGTTGTAGGCGGCGCCGGTCAGCCACTGCATGTAGCACGGCTGTCCCGTGCCCTCATCGACGGCAACAAAACAGCTCGGCAGCTTGGTTGCGATGACCTGTTTGCGCCAGCGAACCTCGTCTGGCTCGCGCCCGTCAGATGTCAACTCCGCGGCTGGGAAGAGAAGCGGGATGTCGCTGTCTTTGATTTCGCGCACACTGATCGACAGCTTCGCTCTCGGAGTCAGGAAGGGGATAAAGATGTCGCGTCGCAGTCCGAACGAGAGATGCTCGCGATAGAAACCCTGACGTAGGTGTCGGGTGATGCGAGGCAGGAGTTCGGAGAACTGGCCGCGGATCGTAAGGTCCAAGGCAGTTTTAAGGCCTGGTACAACGCTCATTCTGCAGCCTCCAACGTCGTGCTCTCGCAATGTTGCGATCTAGTAACGCCGTCCAGAAGCGATCAACGTGTGATCGGCTTCAGTTCGTCAAGTAGATGGTATAATCTATCATCAATTTGGTCTCATGTGCTAAAGGCAACTCTGCAAAACCGTGTTACTCATGCATATACTACGTAGCTTTCGAATATGTATAAAACGAGGTTTACGGTTAACTATATTTCATATGGTATTTAGCACTAACGCGGATCGACATCTGACTGTCTGCCTCAAATAGGATACTTAGTGGAATATCATTTGAAATTGTCTTCGATTGGAATACGCTCGATCTTATCACGATTAAAATTGAACTATAGTCTTAGTTGGCATCATGATGTATCCTCCTACTTCAACAAATTCTAGAGAACCGCTTAATTGCTCAGGAAGCTCGTGTCTCGATCCACGTGATCGCGTTACGGATTGCGGGGTCCCAGAGTACGAGGATTGCCCAACTCAGCACTAGTGAAGCAACCAGGCTGATCGCTAGAGCTGTAGTATCCGACATGCCATCGATGATCAGATACCCCATCACACTGCCGCTGACGGATTGGTGGATGAGGTAGAAAGGATAGGTCATCAAGCCCAGCGTCCGCGTGACAGAACGCAAGCGTATGTGGCGTGGAAAGGCAGTATTACATCTAATTGAGATTATGATTGCAATACAAGCACTACCCCAGAGACCCAGTGAAATCGCACCAACACTAACTGGCGATTTTCCAACGACAATGTTTTGAACAAATTCAATCGACCGGCAAAGTATTTCTGCGCATGAGAGTAATATGGCAGCTCCCATCCATTTTAGATTTGCTGACCTTGGCTTGTCCCCCTTGGTCAGTTGCCAGAGTAGCATGCCAAGAGCGAACAGAGGGCCATGCCTCAGCAGCGACGCGTTACGAAAGCCGTAGCCGAAGTCGAGCCAGTTTGCCTCAAATACGTCGAGGTTCGAGAGGGTCAGCAGGATAATATATGGGGTGGCCCAGATGATCAGGATCTTGGCAAGCCGCGACACATCCCGTTGCGGGCATACAATGAAGTAGAGGAGGCAGAATGCATAGAAGGCGAGTTCGATTTCAAGCGTCCAATAGGCTGACGAGAAAAACCGTCCACCGAAAAGCGCCAGGGAGACGATGAAGGATCGCGGATCTAGCGTCGCGAGGTCACCTACCACTGTGTGCGTGCCGCCGAAGATCAGTACGGCCGCGGACCCGATGATCGTGCAGCCCCACGCTGTCGGATAGAGCCGCAGCAGCCTGTTCTTGATGAAGCGTCGCGGCGATGAGTTGGTCAGCGACGCGGCAATGACAAAACCTGAGAGGACAAAAAAAATCTCTACGCCAACCCAACCTACAGGTGGGATAAAGGTAAGAGGAGGGTACTGGTAGGTGAGATGCAGAAGCGCCACCATACCAGCCGCGCAGATACGCAGCAGGTCGAGCCCGTAGATATGACGGTCGTTTCCCGGAAATTCTTCAGCAACCTTTGCGGTCAACAATTCCCAGAATCCTTAGATTGCAAGTAAAAAATAAAATTTTTACTTTTGTATTTAGAATTGATATTTAATGTAATTTTGACTAAATTTTTTAATGCATTAATTACCTGTGTATATGTCGATCAATGAATAATGATAGTCTAGTCACATTCAAGACTGATCATTCGTCAATGCGTGGATCGGAAAATCAGATTCGAACTCGCTCTAGAAGCTCAGCGGCCAGTACGATGATCGCCGTCGCCATCTGCGTGCAACAATGCATCGTGAAGGCAGCAGATGATCTGAGATCGCTCACACGGCGGGCTGAGGTACTTCACTCGAAATTTTAACCATTCGCGATCTTCCGAACCGCGCATAGAGCGCAGGCAAGATCGCTAGGGTGAGCAGGGTCGCGCTGACTAAGCCTCCGATGACTACAGTCGCCAGCGGCTTCTGCACCTCGGCTCCTGTACCCGTCGCCAACGCCATCGGCACGAAGCCCAATGCCGCGACCAAGGCGGTCATCACCACCGGCCGGAGCCGGGTCATCGCTCCTTCGCGTACGGCGGTCAGCACGTCAGCCCCCTCGGCGACCAGTTGCTTGATGTGGTTGAGGAGCACGAGTCCGTTGAGCACCGCGACCCCGGACAGGGCGATGAACCCGACCGCCGCCGACACCGAAAACGGCATTCCCCGCAGCCACAGGGCCGCGACACCGCCGGTGAGCGCCAGCGGAACAGCGCTGAACACGATGGCAGCGTCGCGGGCCGTTCCGAGCGCTCCGAGGAGCAGGATGAAAATCAGGGCGAAGCAGGCTGGCACCACGATCATCAGGCGCTGGCGGGCTGCCGTCAGGTTCTCGAACTGCCCGCCCCAGCGAACCTCGTAGCCCGCCGGCAGCGTTACCTCCTTCGCAATGCGCTCCTGCGCCTCGGCCACGAGCGAGCCGATGTCGCGCCCGCGCACGTTGGCGGTCACCACGACCCGACGGCGCCCATCCTCGCGGCTGACCTGGTTCGGACCCTCCGTAAAGCCGAACGAGGCGATCTGGCGCAGCGGCACGCTCGCGCCCTCCGCCATCCCGGTCTTGGCCGGCAGCGGCACCGGCAGGTTCTTCAGCGCCTCGACGTCGCCGCGGATCGCGTCGGACAGGCGTACGACGATCTTGAAGCGGCGGTCTCCCTCGAACACCAGGCCGGCGTCCTTGCCGCCGATGGCCGTGCCGATGACGTCCTGCACGTCGGCGAGGCTGAGCCCCCGTCGGGCGATCTCACGCCGATCGATCTTGATATCCAAGAACGGTAGGCCGACCGCCTCCTCGACCTTCACGTCGGCGGCTCCGTCAAGGCCCCGCAGGATCCCGGCGATCTTATTGGCGCCATCCACCATTGGGCCGAACTCTTCCCCGAATACCTTCACCGCCAGGTCATCGCGGACGCCGGCGATGAGCTCATTGAAGCGCATCTGGATCGGCTGGGAGAACCCGAGCAGGGTGCCGGGGATCAGCTTTGCCTCCGCCTCAAGCTCGCCGATCAGGGCTTCCTTGGTGAGGTTCGGGTCGGGCCACGCCGCCTGGGGCTTCATGATGAGGTAGGCATCGCAGGCGTTGGGCGGCATCGGGTCGGCGGCGATGTCCGGGGTGCCGCATCGCGAGAACACGAAGGCGATCTGCGGGAACTTGCTCATTGCCTGCTCGACGCCGAGCTGCATGGACTGGGATTGCGTGATCGAGGTCGACGGGATGCGCCGGGCCTCCATGACGATGTTCTTCTCGTCGAGGGTCGGGGCGAACTCCTGCCCCAGCGTCGTGAACAGTGCGCCCGCAAGGCCGAGCAGGACGACCGCGCCTGCGACGAAGGCCATGGGCGCCCGGATCGCGCCGTTTAGGAGCGGACGGTAGGCCGCCTTGATCCCTCGGATGAGAGCGTTCTCGGACTCGCTCACGCGACCGGTGACGAAGGTCGCGATCATCGCCGGCACGAAGGTCAGCGACAGCACGAAGGCGGCCACAAGGGCGATCAGCACGGTTAAGGCCATCGGTGTGAACGTCTTGCCCTCGACCCCGGTAAAGGTGAGGAGGGGCACGTAGACCAGGATGATGATGGCCTGTCCGTACACGGACGGCTTGATCATCTCCTCGGCTGAGACCCGGACCGTAACCAACCGCTCGTCTAATGACAGCTTGCGTCCGAGTTCGTGCTGACGCTCGGCGAGGTGGCGCAGGCTGTTCTCGGCGATGATGACCGCGCCGTCGACGATGAGGCCGAAGTCGAGCGCGCCCAGGCTCATCAGGTTGGCGCTGATACGGCCGGCGAGCATACCGCTGGCCGTCAACATCATCGCGACCGGGATGACCAGCGCCGTGATGATGGCTGCACGGATGTTGCCGAGCGCCAGAAACAGCACGACGATGACGAGGAACGCTCCCTCGGCAAGGTTCTTGGCCACCGTCCTGACTGTGGCGTCGACGAGTTCGGTCCGGCTCAGCATGGTCCGGGCCATGATGCCCGGGGGGAGCAGCTTGTTGATCTCGGTGATCTTGGCGTCCGCCGCGGCCGACACCGTGCGGCTGTTGCCGCCGATGAGCATCAGGGCGGTGCCGAGCACCACCTCTTGCCCGTTCTCGCTGGCCGAGCCGGTCCGGAGCTCGCGCCCGATGGTGACGTTCGCCACGTCGCGAACTAGGATCGGCACCCCGGCGCGGGTGGCGACCACGATCTCGGCGATCTCGCCCATGTTCCCGATCAGGCCGCCGGCCCGGACGATGTAGCCCTCGCCGTTGCGCTCGACGTAATTTGCCCCGCGGGTGGCGTTGTTCGCCTCGATGGCATCGGCCACGTCCTTGAACGACAGGCCGTAGCCGACGAGCCTCATCG
The DNA here is from genome assembly GCF_022179225.1 of Methylobacterium goesingense. Lineage (GTDB taxonomy): Bacteria > Pseudomonadota > Alphaproteobacteria > Rhizobiales > Beijerinckiaceae > Methylobacterium > Methylobacterium goesingense. The sequence goes on along the minus strand of NZ_BPQL01000048.1, from coordinate 41,092 downwards.
GGTCGGGCTGGACCTGGTACTCCTTGACGTAGCCGCCGATAGCGTCGGCGCCGGCGACCCCGGGCACGCTCTTCATCTGCGGCCGGATGATCCAGTCCTGCACCGTGCGCAGGTAGACGGTGCGGCGGAACTCGTCGGTCAGGCGTTCGCCCTCGGGCGTCAGGTAGCTGCCGTCGGTCTGCCAGCCAGGCTTGCCGTCCCGGACGGGAGCCCCTTCGCCCGGCGGGAGATACTCGACCGCCCACCAGTAGATCTCGCCGAGGCCGGTTGAGATCGGCCCGAGCTTGACCTCGACCCCCGGCGGCAGCGTCCCACGCACCTCGATCAGGCGTTCGTTCACCTGGGACCGGGCGAAGTAGACGTCGACCTTGTCGCTGAACACCGCGGTGAGCTGGGCAAACCCGTTGCGCGAGAACGAGCGCATGGTCTCCAGGCCCGGGGTGCCGGCGAGCGCCCGCTCGATCAGCACCGTGACCTGCTTCTCGATCTCCACCGGCGTCAGGGAGGTCGCCACGGCGTTGATCTGGACCTGGTTGTTGGTGACGTCGGGCACGGCGTCGATGGGCAGCCGGGCCAGGGACCACGCGCCGATAGCGGTGGCGATGAGCGTCACTAGGATGACCGCGTAGCGGTTGGTGACGGAGAAGGCGAGGATCGGGCGGATCATGGCTTAGTCCTCCGCCGCGGACTTGCCGAGCTCGGCCTTCAGGGTGAAGCTGTTGGCAACGACGACTTCGTCGCCAGGCTCCAGCCCCGAGGTCACCTCGACGTTTCCGTCGTCGGAACGCCCGACTCCCACCGGTCTCGCCTCAAAGCCGCCTTCGACCTTTACGAACACAGTCGGCTTGCCCCCGATCGTCTGGATCGCCTCGGATGGGACGAGGGTGCGCACCGGCTTGTCCGAGACGGCGATCTCGGCCGTAACGAAGGATCCGGGCCGCCACCGCTCCTCGGGATTGGGCAGCTCGGCGACGACCCGTGCGGCGCGGGTGTTCTGGTCGAGAACCGGGCCGATGAACACGATCTTGCCGTTGGCCCGTTCGTCGGTCGCCTGGGTCCACACGGTGACCGTCTGCCCCTCGCGCGTCAGCGGCAGGTCGCCCGGCGAGACCGAGAGGTCGACCCAGACCTGGGCGAGGTTCACGACGCTGTAGAGCTCCGTCTCCAGGTTGTCGCGACCGACCGCGGCGCCGAGGTCGACTCTACGCTCGACGATCTTGCCGGCGATGGGGGACCGGATCTCCTGCCGCTCGAACTGGGCTGCCGGTAGGGATGGCAGGGCCTCGATCTCGGCCGGGTTTAAACCGAGGAAGGTGAGCTTTCGCCGGGCTGAGTCGACCTTGACCTTGAGCTCCTCGTAGCTCGCCTGGGAGCGCAGGTACTGCTGCTCGGACGAGATGCGCTTGTCCCACAGCGACTGATCACGCTCGTACAGGGTCTTCTGCAAGGCGGCGGACAGGCGGGCGGCGAGGTACTCGCTCTTGGTGTCGGCGATCTCGCGGCTGTCAAGCAGGGCGACGACCTCGCCCTTGGCGACCCGGTCGCCGAGGCCCTTTCGCAGTTCAGCCACCGTGCCCTGGGTCTTCACCGCGATCCGGGCGGTGTTGTTGGCGCTCGGGACGATGGTGCCCGGCACGTGGAGGTGGCGGGCGAGCCGGCCGCCCTTGACGCTATCCGTGCGGATGCCGGCCTTGGTGACCTGATCGTCGGTCAGCCGGACGAGGCCGGGTTCGTCCCGGGGCGCTTCCTCGGGCTTCGGGGCCGCTGCCGCCGTCGGTGCCGGACTAGCGGTCGCGGCGGGGCCGAACGTCGGGAAGCCGCCCTGGGCGAGGCGCGTGCGAAGCGCGTCTGTCGCGCCCGGCCAAGCGGTCGCGATCAGGAAGCCGCCGCCGACGGCCCCCAGGACGAGGAGGGTACGTTTAAACATATCTATGCCATAAGCCCTCGCTGCCGGTCTCTGCCGTTCGGCGAGCCCCGGGGAACGCAGGTGCGTAAGAGGAAAAGCCCCGACCTAGCCGGGCGACCCTGGCTCAGCCCCTGGGTGGCTCGAACGGCGCCTTGCCCTGCCGAATGCCCTGGGCACGGTCATGGACGGCCTGGAACCGGACTTCTGCGGCGTTCACCGACTTCGGCATGTTCGTCGGGTAGGCGAACGCCAGGATCTGCACGTGGGATTGCGTATGGTGAACGAGGTCCGCCGACCCGGACCCCTCGGGACCATGATCGTCGTCGTGCTCGCCGTGACCGATCCCATGGAGGAGGTGGGTATAGGCCGCTAAGCTGCCACCGCGCGCTTCCGCGACCAACGGCATCACCGAGGTCGCGATCAGCACGAGTGCAACGAGCACCGACAGGAACCGCCCGATCCGACCCACTCCCGACGCAACGCCTCCGCCTCACGCAGCCGCCCCGGGACCGCGATTTCACCTTAACGTATCCCACCCGGGGGGATAGGATGTCAACATGCAGCACGCCTCTCACCCCGATATCGTTAAGCGCCTCAAGCGCGCCCACGGCCACCTCGCGGGCGTCATCGCCATGATCGAGGAGGGGCGACCGTGCGTGGACCTCGCCCAGCAGCTTCATGCGGTCGAGAGCGCGATCACGAACGCGAAGCGTGTCATGATCCAGGACCACATGGAGCATTGCCTGGCGGACGGGGTCGGACACGGGGGCAAGTCCGCCAAGGACGCCCTCTCCGAGTTCAAGGCGATGGCGAAGTACCTCTAAAGTTCGCCGCCAAGCCTGGCTCTTCTTCGAACCGGACCTCCGCGCACCCGCTCGCCGCGCGGGTCGGGGGCCTCGTCGGCACTTGCCTTCTCACCGGGCCCCCGGCCTGCTCAACCGACTTGCTACTTCATGATCTTCAGATCGTCGAAGTCGCCGGTGACCTTCACGGTCACGGTGACAGGCGCCTGACCACGATTGCGCCAGAACCAACCGTGGTGACCTTCGTAGCCGGCGGTCAGTACGCCCGTATCGCCGGTGGCGTCGCGACCGCGTTTGTAACTGCTTTCCTTGCCGCCGGGCGCGGTGCCGTGCATGTCGTAGTTCACCGAGCTGCCGGACGCGCTCCAGCTGTAATTTGCCTTGGCGCCGGCCTTCATAGCCATCTTAATCTCGGAGCCCTCGCCGGGCTTCAGCGTGACCGACTTCTCCTGCGGCACCGCCGCCGTCTGGGCCTGCGCCCCGCCGATCACGAAGAGTGCCAGGACCCTGTTCATAAGGTCCGAGCGCGGGGACGGACCCGCCGGCTGGCTGGCCGGTGCTGCATCCCGTTGCCGGTCCGCCTCGGCCTCGGCCGCGACCTGGGTCTTGATCTCGCCCATCTCGGTGAGCCCGAGCATCCGACCTATGCCCGTCGGGTCGATTGCGTATTCCGCCGGTAGGACGACGGTGATGAGAAGCACCGCGGCAGTGGCGGCAGCTATGCCGGTCGATCTCAAGAGTTGGTAGGAGCTCGGCAACTCGGCCCGTGACGGCATATCGCTGTTGTACACGCTTCATCTCCCGTTTTGAAGACTGGTTACTTGACGACAAGGAAGCCGGTGAGTTGCATCCCCACGAGCGTAAATCCGGCAGCCATCATTGCGACGTTGGCTGCATAAGCGTGGCGGAAGAAGCCGCCCGAGCGTCGCCAAAACCCCATCACGATCAGGATCGCGCCGAGGGCGAGCAATTGGCCGAGTTCGACGCCGACGTTGAACGCCAACAGGTTCGGCACCAGCCCGTCCCGGGCGACATCGTAATCCTGGATCTTCGTCGCCAAGCCGAACCCGTGGAAAAGGCCGAAGATCAAGGTCGCGGCTTTGGTGTTCGGCTGGACGCCAAACCAACGTTGAAATGCACCGAGGTTGTCGAGGGCCTTGTAGACGACCGACAGGCCGATAATCGCATCGATCAGGTAAGCATTGATGCCGATCTCATAGTACACCCCTAAAAGCATGGTCGTGGAGTGCCCGAGCGCGAACAGGCTTACGTATAGTCCGATGTCCTTGACTCGATAAAGAAAGAAGATAACCCCTGCCAAGAAAAGTAGATGATCATATCCGGTGACCATGTGCTTGGCACCGAGGTAGACGAAGGAGACGAGGTGGACGCCGGAAATCTCCTGGATGTAGCCTTTATCGCCTTCGGCCACGCCGTGAGCCAGGGCGACGCCGCCTGAGACAAGCAGGCCGAACGGGATCAGGAGCGCGCGTAGTACCCCAGCATAGGGTACGAATGCACCATTCCCCGTGGGAAGTCGTGCCATGAATGAGGATCCCCGATTTTAAGCGGAAGGCCGCTCCCGGGCGGCTCCATCATGGTTCCGCGCGTAGCCCTCCCGCGCAGTGACAGGCAAAAGCAACACTCTGAAGGATAAATGGCTCTGAGAACAGATTTGATTTTTGGAAGGGTTTGATCGTGGGTCGCATTGCTTAGGAGCGATGCATCTGCAACATCGCGCAGTGCGGTATAACGTCAAATTTACCCACGCATTATACCAGAACTTTCGAATCTGGCCGGGGAGTTGCTCCCAAGGCGTAGCCGATCCCGACGGTCAAGAGGTCGAACACGACCAATAAGGGAAGCATCCGCATCGATGTGCCTTCTCGGCCGCCGGGAGCTTATGTCCTGGATCTACTTATCGTCGTGGGAATGACCGTGGGTATTCCGGTCCTTCTTAGTCGTGTTGGGCTTCCCGCCCGCATCGACCACTCCCGCCTCGGCCCCGCGCGGGGCGTCATGGTTGGGGCCGCCCGAGACGCCTCCCGTATTGGAGACCGCCCGTTCCGGGTTGGAGGCGTTACCTCCGCCGTCCCGAGCGAAGGCGGGAGCCGAGAGGGCGGTCAGTGTACAGGCGGCGAGAAAGGCGGCGAAGGTACGCTTCATGAGTTCGATATCCACGCTTGCGACGACCGAATGGGCCGCGTCGAGAGGGGGGATAGCAAACCTATTTGACACCCGGACGCCGCGTTCGTGACGAAGTGTGTCAGCCCCCCATGGTCAGTAGCGAAACCCGAACCTGGAAGCCGCCTTCGGGCCGATTGACCAGGATGATCTCGCCCTTCTCTTCCTCTATGATGCGGCGCGCGGTCGTCAGCCCGAGGCCGGTGCCCCCGGTATTGCGGTTCCTCGACGTTTCCAGCCGCATGAACGGTTCGAAGGCCTGGGCGAACTTGTCCGGAGGAATGCCGGGCCCGTCATCCTCGATGACCACGAGAAGCCTCCTAACATCTGCCTGGAGCGAAAGCCGTGCGCGGGATCCGTAGCGCACGGCGTTATCGACGAGATTATCCAGGGCACGCCGAAGGGCGACCGGGCGCACCGTCGCGAGCGCACGCCGGGGACCGACGTAACCTACGTCCTGGCCGGCGTCGGAGGCCGCGTCGGCGATGCTCATAAGAATGCTTGCGACGTTCGTGTTTCGGCGTGGCTCCGGATCGGCGTTGCCGCGGAGGTAGGCGAGCGTCGAATCGATCATGGCCTGCATGTCGTCGAGGTCAGAGCTCATCGCACGGCTCTCCATGGCATCGGTCAGGCCGTCGAGGCGTAGGCGAAGTCGCGCGATGGGGGTGCGAAGGTCGTGGGAGACGGCAGCCAGCGCCTGCGTACGTTCCGCCAGAAGCAGGTGGATGCGTGCCTGCATCGCGTTGAGGGCCCGGGCGATCCCGCGGGTCTCGTCGGGGCCAGCCTCGCGGATCACGACGACATCGCCGTGTCCGATCTTCCCCGTGATGCGGGTAAGATCACGGAGTGGACCCGCGATCCTGTGCATCAGGAAGACGGAGGCGATGCCGACCAGGATAGCCATCGCGGTGGAGAGGTAAGGCCAGGGTCCGAGTCGGGCGAGGCTCGGCGCATGGGCAAAGCGGAAGGTAAGAAAGCTGCTGTCGGGCAGTGCCAGTGCGCCGCCCAGCTCCTCCTCTTGATGAATGGCCTCGTTGTCGCTCCCTATCGCCAGGGCAAGTTCGTTCCCGAAGCTAGGCTCCACGGCGACCATCCGGGCCCGCAGCGACCGAAGCCTGGGGTCGACGGCTTCTTCCTGCCGCAAGGGTGAGATCGAGGACCAGCGGAGCTGGAAATGCGACGACGACAAGGCCTTTGCCTCCGCATCGCGCTCAGGCGGCGGTCTCCGTAACACTGCCTCGCGGGCAAGCGTAAGTTGGTTGACGACATGCCCCGCGAACGCGTCGTCCGCCGCGGCGACCGACTGACGATAGAGCAGCAGGGCACCACCGTGGACAGCAAGGATGGCCAGGAGAAGAACGGCAACCGTGCGCGCTTCGAGGCTACGCGCCAACGAGGCGATTCGGCTCATGCGCGCTCGACCTTCGAGGCGAACATGTAGCCAGCCCCACGAATGGTTTTGATGATGGGGGACGCGCCTTCGAAGGGGTCGATCTTGAGCCTCAAGCGGCTGACGAGCTTGTCGACGCTGCGGTCCGTTGGCGATCCGAGCCGGGCGCGGGAGAGCTCCAGGATGGTTTCGCGTGCGAGGACTCGGCCTGGATGCTCCAGGAAAACCAGTAGTAGGTCGTACTCCGCGCCGGACAGATCAACGCTCGCACCCCCGGGATCGAGGAGTAATCGGCTGCGCAGGTCGAGCCGCCAGCCGGAGAAGACGAGCGTCTCCGCCTTCGGTGAGGAGGGCGATGACGGGGCGATGGAGGCACGCCGAAGCACGGCGCGGACCCGAGCGAGAAACTCGGGCCGGCCGAACGGTTTGGCGATGTAATCGTCGGCACCGAGTTCCAGGCCAAGAACCCGGTCAGCCTCCTCGTTGCGTGCGCTGATCATGATGACCGGGACCGTGCTCCGGGCGCGTACCGCTCGAAGCAGGTCGAGGCCCGAGGTGCCCGGCAACATGATGTCCAAGAGGATGAGGTCCGCGCCCCCGGCGGGCAGGATACGCCAGAACTCCGCTGCGTTCCTGCTCCCGCTGACCCGGTAGCCACTTTCGTTGAGGAGGCGCGTTACGAGCATGCGCAAGCCGTCGTCGTCCTCGACGAGGATGATGTGGCCCGTATCGACAGGCAGCGGGATATCCCTGGTTTGCGGAACCATCGCCCCCTCAGGCTAAAGACCGTTGCGGGTCGATTGCGAATTGGCCGGTCTGTCCGAACCGAAAGCGGTCGAACCCGACGCGGCGAAGGTTCTCGACTGATCCAGCTTGCGCTGAGACCGGATGAACCAGGGGCATGTCGCAACCGGCGACAAAGGCCTCAGGATGAGCCGAACCCGCCTTGCTGCGGAGGCCGTCAATCGACCGACTCACAGATTTGGGCCGTGCAACCGCTCCTGCCTACGGCTAAACGCGCAGGCAAGTTGGAGCTTATGACACACGGGCATCGAGCTGGCCGGCCTCGGCGCCGGGCAGCTCGAACGTCGTCTGGATTCTCCGGACGCCTTCGGCACGTTCGTGAACAGCCTGGGCCCTTAAGTCGTCGTCGGCTGATCCTACCAAACTCGGATGCCACCATTTTCGGATCAGACAGTCCAGCGAACCCCAAATCTGACTTCACATATCCCATCCGGGGGGATAGCATGTCAACATGTACCACGCCTCCCACCTCGACATCGTCAAGCGCCTGAAGCGCGCCCATGGCCACCTTGCCAGCGTCATCACCATGATCGAGGAGGGCCGTCCCTGCGTCGACCTCGCCCAGCAGCTCCAAGCGGTCGAGAGCGCGATCTCGAACGCAAAGCGCCTCCTGATCCAGGACCACATGGAGCATTGCCTCGGGCACGGAATGGAAAGCGGCATCAAGAACGCGTCGGACGCCCTCTCCGAGTTCAAGGCTATGGCGAAGTACCTTTAGGACCCATCACCATGCTCAGCGTCCTCTCGAACCGGACCTACCGGCATCTCTTCGCCGCTCAGGTCATCGCCCTCGTAGGAACCGGCCTTCTCACGGTCGCTCTTGGCCTGCTCGCCTACAAGCTGGCAGGAGACCGGGCCGGCGCGGTCCTCGGGACCGCCCTGGCCATCAAGATGGTCGCTTACGTCGCGGTCGCGCCCGTCGCCGGCGCCTTCACCGGGCAACTGCCGCGGCGTGCCTTCCTGGTGGCCACGGACCTCGTACGAGCTGCCATTGCCCTGCTGCTCCCGTTCGTCGACCAAGTCTGGCAGATCTACGTCCTGATCTTCATCCTGCAGTCGGCATCGGCAGCGTTCACTCCGACCTTCCAGGCGACCATCCCGGACATCCTGCCGGACGAGCGCGACTACACCAGGGCGCTGTCTCTCTCACGCCTCGCCTACGATCTGGAGAACCTGCTCAGCCCGACCCTGGCGGCCCTGCTGCTGACTGTCATCAGCTACAATTGGCTGTTCGGCGGAACCGTCGTGGGCTTCCTATGCTCGGCGGCCCTGGTGGTCTCCGTGACCTTGCCGGCAGCGACGCGGAGCGAGCGCACCGGTGGGATCTACGACCGTACGACGCGGGGCCTGCGGATCTACCTCGCGACCCCCCGCCTTCGCGGCTTGCTCGCCATGAACCTCGCGGTCGCCGCCGCCGGAGCTATGGTCATCGTCAACACCGTGGTGATCGTCCAGGCCTTGCTTGGACGTTCTCAGAATGACGTGGCCATCGCCCTCGGATGCTTCGGGGGCGGCTCGATGATTGCGGCCCTGGTCCTGCCGCGGGTACTCGAACGCCTGTCCGACCGCGGCGTGATGCTGCCGTCCGCGGCCTTTCTCGGCGTTGTCCTTGTAGGTGTCGCGGTCCTCACTTGGGGTGGGGCCATCGGCTGGCCGGTGTTGCTCGCGACTTGGCTTGTCCTTGGGATCGGCTACTCCGCCGCCCAAACCCCGACCGGACGCCTCCTGCGTCGTTCGGCAAGCCCAGAGGACCGACCGGCGGTGTTCGCGGCACAATTCGCGCTATCGCACGCCTCGTGGCTCGTGACCTACCCGATGGCTGGCTGGCTCGGAGCCACGGTCGGGATGCCAATGACCCTGGCGGTCCTCGGCGCGTTGACCGTTGCAGGCGTCGCGGCGGCCGCCTTGCTCTGGCCCGCCTCCGATCCAGACGTCGTCGCGCATGCCCACGGTAATCTCGATCCGTCCCATCCGCACGTCCAAGGGACCGGCCACAGTCGACACGAGCACGCCTTCGTCATCGACGACCTGCATCGCGAATGGCCGGCGAGGGCGGGGTGAACTACGTCGGAAAGCGAAGGCTTGCCATGGCAATGATACTCTCGGCCGGCTTCCTCGAACCGGCCGTCGCCCGCGATTGCGAGGGACTGCTCCGGATGCACGGGCTCCTGCGTCGGGGGGCAAGCCAATGCGCATTCGAGCAATACAACCCTGAGATCGTCGAGGCTGCGCGGCAGTGCTTCGGCGAGGTCGCGCCCGGTGTCGGAGAGCACTCGATGTACGCCGGAGCCGCCGAGTTCGACCAGATGGCCTCGCTAAGCGGACAAGGGAGAGCCTGTTCGGAGATAGAGCGCCGCTTTCCGATGGCCGTCAGATAGTTCCGTAACTTTCGGAGCCTGTTGGAGTGGGACGACAGCCCGAATTCGGCTTGGCTCTTAAATTGGAACGGATGATGTAGATGGGCCTGTCGCAAACGCGAATGCGCCTTCGTTCACGGATTGTTAGCTATCCCTGACCAGCTTGCCGCCTCCGCCTTGGAGCCGGCCATGATCCTGTCCGCTATCGCCGCCAAGCTGAAGCAGCGCTCCAAGGCTGACTTCAAGGGCCGGCACTACGAGGCGTCGCTCATCGTCCAGGCCATCTCCTGGTACCTGCGCTATCCGCTCAGCTACCGCGACATCGAGAAGTTGCTCCTGGCGCGTGGCCTGGAGGTCGATCACGGCACCCTGAACCACTGGGTGCTCGCCTACAGCTTCGAGATCAAGTCGCCGAACACATCGCTACAGGGCGGCTGGTCCGGGTCCTGGAGGACTGGTGCCCGCCGTTCCCGGGCTACTACCTGTACTACCCGAGGCGCCGCCAGACCCCGCCGGCACTGGCGGCCCTCGTCGAGGCGCTGCGTCACAGGGGCTGATCGGCTTGGCCGCAACGACGGCGGCCGTAGGTCCACCTTCGGACATCAAGCCAACTTCCGCTTCCCACGCCGAGCCGAAGTTGCCAGACCGCCGACGAATGACTGCTTATGAGAAGCACCCAGGCCGAACCAGGCGGCGGGGTTGGGTCCCGACCCCAGCGAGCGTAGCTCTGCATTTTCGAATGCAAAAGTAAGGATTTCCGTCACAGATGCACCGATCCCTAGTATTACAGATATACCGATTACCTGATTAACCGATTTCGGTTCTGCTCATCGCTCCTCCAGCGTCTCCTGCCATGCATGGTAAATAAGGCATGCCGACCCAGCTGCGCATCTCATGCGCGTCCATTAATCAAGATACACCGATGTCTGTGCATCGGTGCATCTGTGATTCAGTCAGACTGAAGGCATATAGCCCTTCGCGGTGAAGTATGCGGTCAGGGCCTCGTCGAGGACGTCCTGCATCATCAGATCGCGGTCGGCAGCCACAGAGCGGATTCGGCGGTAGTGGGACTGCTTGATGTAGAGGCTCACCTTCTTCCGCGCGTTCGGGTCCTTCGACGCCGGTGCGGCTTCGTCAGCCTTCTCCTCGGGGGCTTCAGCCACAAGCGGCTGGATCTCGGCCATGCTGTTGCGCTGGCGGCTCATGTGACGACCTTGTGTGCGAGGGCGACCTTGGTGCGAACCCATTCATAGACGTCGCGGAACTCGTCCACGCTCTTCCGCTCCGCCTCGGTAAGTCCCGATATCTCGAAAACGGTCTGCCCCGATATCAGTGTTTCGGGAATAACCGATTTCTGGTGGATGACTGTGCTCACGTAAGGGAGATTGCTCGCCTCCAGGTAGGCGAGGGCCTCGGTCTTCGGACGAGGTGTGTTCGTGACAGATGCGCTGACCACAACGGAGAATGGGACCCTCTCCCGTCGCAGGTGTGCGATGAAGGGGGGCAGGGCTTTAATGTCGTCCGCTGTCGGCCGCATCGGCACCAGCACGTGGTGAGCTGCGCGCGACGCGTTAAGGGCGATGGGCCCGTTTAGGCTGCCAGGCGTGTCGATGAAGAGGATCTCGATGCCCTTGGCCTTGATGGCCCCGAGCGTGGCGCGGAGGTGGTCCTCGTTCGGCGATAGTTCGTGGTGGACCTCCGGAGGGCCGTAGCCTCGGCTCAGGCGTGTGGCGCCCCAATCCCGGGAGCCTCCCTGCTGGTCTGTATCAAGGATAGCGGTCTGATAACCGTCCAGTTGGGCGGCCACGGCAAGATGCCGGCAGAGCGTGGTTTTGGTCGCCCCACCCTTCTGCGTCGCCAGAGTCACAATCTTCAAAACAGCATCCCCCGATATCAGCTCATCGGTGCATCGGTAAATCGGCATGTCCGTTTTTCGGAGGATACCGACGAACAGATATGCCGATCACCCTTCAGACCACATGGTTAATAAACCGTAAAGTTTCCGGTCGTTCTGACGGGCTGGGGCGCGATCCTGATGCGAGGGCGATGTTGCCCTCTCGGCGTTGACTCGGCCGTGCAGTCCCGCCGACATGGAGCATCCGTAGCTGCATCCATTCAGTTTGCACTCGGATCAGGAGTTCACCGCCGCCGCAAGTCAGACCCTGAAAAGCCAACGGCCCCACCCCTGGCAGGGTGAGGCCGTCGAAATCGAGATGGTGTGTGAGGACGTCTGGTGACCCTCACAAGCCATGGACCGCCCCCGGGCGTCAAGTCGGAACGCGAGTTCCGGCAACGATATGGCTTTGCCTGTGGACGGGAGCGCCCCTTGGCGCGTCCGAACGATCTGTTGCGGCCCTATGATGGGGCTGAGGATGATATTTGCCGACGAACTAAAACGCGCGATCGGGACGGCGCCGCGAATCACCCTGCCTGGGATCTCGTCGCTCCTCTGGAAGGCCTACGCCGACGGCCAGGTGTCGGAAGCCGAGGCCGAGGAACTGGCCGCGCTTATCGAGATCCAGAAGATCGTCCCGGCCCCGCTGAAACAGGCCAGGAGGTCCGTAGGCTCCCGGCCTCGGACGGACGAGAGCCTGGAGCGTAGGCGCGTCTGGGCGGCCTCCGGACGCTTCCCTCCATCCGTGGCCAGGCACTTCACTCCCGCAGAGCAGGCGGTGCTTGCCGTGGTCGCGGCCGAGTTCTGCCGGGAAGGGGACTGCCGCTTGACCGTGGGCGGGATCGCCGGACTGGCGGGGGTCTCCGAAACCTCGGTGAGGAACGCGATGCGGGAAGCGGTGGCGCGCAACCTGGTAGCGGTCGAGGAGCGCAGGCTCACGCGGTGGCGCAACGACACGAACATTGTGCGCATCGTCTCGCGGGAGTGGACGGTATGGCTCCGTATAGCCAAGGGGCGCCGGGAACCGAAGGTCCTCCCCGAGCTTACGGGTGAAGCCTCAACGGACGCGGTTCCCGCCTCTTGGGGAGGGTGCAGGCCTGCGAAGGGCTCAAATACTGTTAGTTCTAGAACTGGGAATTCTGGGGATCGGAAACGTCGCAAGGCTGCCGAAAAGCAGGGTCGCGGTACCATCAGCGCACTGGCCGGATGAAGACGAGCCCCTTGCCGGCACCGTCTGGATGATCGCGGCAGCCTAAGATGCCGGAATGAGACAAGATACACCTCGTCCACCGTCGACGGGGCGATGACGGCTGCCTGCCCCCCCAATCAGCGTCCACCGATTCGCGCGGGGATGGGCGGTCGAGGACATTTCCGACCCCTGGAACGACCGTGGGCGGTCTCTGCTGAGCCCTCAGCCGGCCAAAACTGCAGCTGAACAGCTGCACCCGCCCCCCTCAATTCGGTGCGGCCACGTTTTTTGGCATTCGGCACCCCACGGCGAAAATCAGGAGTGGCATCCTGAAGGGTCCGCCCGCGTCAGGGCTCGACTTCCAGGAGATTGCCATGATCACGCACGCCTCATTCTTGAAGCAGATACAGCCAGCCGTCGAAGAACTCCGGGACATTAGCCAGAGATCCAAGGGCTCATTTCGCAGCGAGTACATCGCAGTCTCGCACTTTTACAGCTGCCTGGACAATGCATTCGTTCCGAACTGGCAGTATGACTTGGATGTACAGGAGGAATTGCGCAGTTTGCTGAAGCGGCCGCCTGTCGTGGCTGTGACTTCGGCTCTTGCGGGCGCGGTCGAATGCCTGGCGTCGCTCCACCGGCGAGACCCGTCCGATGCGGGCTGGCAATTCCTCGACTTCCTCGACGATGTGAGCGCAGCGGGCGCCGTGGGGGGGCTTGATGCCCCTTCCGCTCACTTCCTGCGCTTGGCAGCTTACTGCGCCGTCGTAGTGCACGGGACCCCAGGGGCTGCCCTGCCGGACCTCCCGCTATCACCGGAGACGGAAACGGTCGCGCCGGAGTTCCGGCACCCTCGCATCCACCTCTCGCACGTGCCCGGCAGACCACCCCGGGGGCCGTACGGTGACGAGGGCCAGGTCGCTTCCGGTCTACCCGACGACACGAACGACCCGAAGGGATCGGGGTGGGGGGTCTAATGGGCCGCCTCCACGGGAGGAGCGCGGAGCACGGTAGCCCGTCCCGCGCGACTTCAGGGACGCGGCGCCGGTGTCCGTGTCCGTGTCCTCCGCATACGTGCGCGAGGCGGGGAAGCGTCGGAGAGGGTGCGTCCAAGGTCGGCGGCCAGGGCCGCGATCCGGGTCAGGGCCTGCGCGCGAGCTGCGAGCTTGATGATGAGCGGCTCCAGCGCTTGCGCGATGCGTCGGCGCCGTCCCTGGGCGGGAAGGATCGTCGGCGTCAGACCTTGCACGGCCCGGCGCTCCATGCGGGCAAGCCCGCGCCGGAATCCGTCCTCAGCCGCATGCCGGACGGCCGCCGCCCGGTCGAGGAGGTCGAGGGCTCCCTCGCTCCCTGGACGCCGGCTGAAGTTGGCGGCCGCGTTGCTCCACAGGTCGGCCGCGCGGATCGGGCGGGCGTCGCCGATACCCCTTTGGGCAGCCACGGCACGCCGCTCGCCGCCCTCGCCGAGAACAAGCCAGGATGTGGATCGGTGGCGCGACAGCCCCACGTAAAAGGCCGCAGCGCCGACACCTTCGGACCCCCTTGGCATCGCGAGGATACTCTCCTCGGCGGTGGCCCCCTGCGCCGCCGAGAGGGTCAGGCAGTCGCCAGGACCGAGCCTGATACGGCCGCCGGTCTCGCGGTCGCGCAACGCGGTCCATGGAACGAGCCCCTCGCGCCCGCTCGACGCGCGCAGGACGAGGCCGGCCTCCTCCACCGCGAGGACCTCCACCACCGAGCCGTTCACGCCAAGCTGGCCGCGACCGGCACCGCGCGCGTGCGTTCGGCCGTAGAGCCTGATACGGTCACCAACGGCGACGGGCAAGGCGTAGAGGTCTCCGGCCTGGTCGACGGCGTCCAGCACAGCGATGTCAGGACCAAGGCGTCCCATCGCGCGCTTCCGCTGCCGGATGGCGAGGCTGACCGCTCGGCAGTCCTCCCGCGTCGGGGCTACGACGAGCACCGCGTCCTCGCCGATCGCGGCGGCCCGCTCTTGCCAGAGGTCCGCGACGGCTTCGGCGGTCTCGCTCAGGGTGCCGGGAGCGAGGCGGGCCCGGTTCTGGTCGCGGAGAACATCGAGGACGTCGCCGGCCCGACCGGCACGGGCGAGACCAGCGAGTTCGCGTTCCTCGACGGTGCGTTGGCGGACGGTCGACGTCACTTCCGCCACTTCTCCACCGAGGGCGCGGCCGAGAAGACCGACAACTCCGCCGGCCTCCACGCTTCGGCCTTGGCGCGGGTCGCCGATGGCGACGAGGGTGCATCCGACCGCTTCGCGCAGCTCCAGGGTGGCGAGCGAGTCCTTCACGGAAACGAGGCTGACCTCGTCGACCAGGATCACCGCGTCCACGTCGAGCCGCAACGTCCCGGCCCGCGCACGGGCGAGGAGGGCGGCAAGGGCGATGCAGCGTTCCGGGGGGATTCCCGCATCCGAAAGAGCCTGGGCCTGCCGCCAAGCGGTCGCGGTCCCGTAGACCTTGCGCCCCTGAGCCTCCCAGGCCCGAACGAGCCCAGACAAGAGCGTCGACTTGCCGGCGCCCGCCGCTCCGACGAGGACACCGACCCGACCGCCCGTTCCGATCTCGCGCATGGCCTTCCCCTGTGCCTGCCCATGCTCTCCGGTGAGGTTCAGGCCGGCGCCGGCCGCTCCGGCATCCACTTCCTGGATGGTAAGGGCGGCGGAGCGGTCCCCGGCCGCCGCGCGCGCCAGAGCCACGAGGCGCGTCTCGCGGTCGATATGGCAGCCCGTCGTCAACCGAACCGCCAACGCGCCGCGCGGACCCCGCACCTCGCGCACGATCACCGGGGTGTGGACGCCATCCTCCTCGATGCCACCCGCGAGGAGGGCGCGGGCCACGTCGTCGATCTCCGCCGCGTCCTCGATGCCGGCGGCCACCAGGCCCCGGGCCGCTGCCAGGCGGGCCGCGCTCTCGTCGACAACGGCCTCACCCTTGAAGGCTTCTGCGAGGATGGGGGCCGCTGCGACGCGGGCGATCTCCATGCGCTCGGCGCGGTCGGGCAGGGGAATAGGGGTGTCCAGATTGGACCAGGCGACCGGCCGCCACCCAAGGGACTCGGCCTCGCGGCGCCACGCGTCGAGGTCGCCAACGTCGTCGGTTTTCGCGGCACGCCTGTCCCCCTGGACGCCGTTCTTGAGCAGGCCGATGCGCCGGGCGGCGTCGAGGCTATTCCAATCGAGGCCCTGGTCCTGAGCGTATGCCCGGGCGGCCGCCTCGCCCTGGGTCGTGCGCCTGCTGAACGCTGCACGCACGCGCTCGGGCACTGCCACGACGCAGGCGGCACCCGTTGCGGGGTCGAGCCTCGTGTCGATACCGATCCGGCGCAGGCCAGTGGCGATGTGGGACTGATAGAGGGCCCCCCACTCGTGAACTCGGCCGTGCAGCTGCGCCAGGTCAACGGTGCCAACGTGCCCCGAATCCGTGAGGACGTGCGACAGGGCGCATACGTGGGTGTGCAGCTGGGGCGATCCCGCTACCCGGACGGTAGCAAGGTGGGTGTAGGCCTCGCCGGTCTCAGGGTCGCGGGTCGCGATCTCCGTCGTCGGCCGAGAGGTGAAGTGGTCGAACCCAAGCCAGGCCATGTGGCCTGGTTCGTACCCACCCCGGCCGCCCTTGCCCCTCCGAGCCCGCCCGAGCGTGCCCTCGATGGTCCGCATCGTCGCCGCCACGGCGGCCCTATGCACGGCATGCAGGAGGGCGCGCTCAGCCTCCGTCTCGGCGAAGGCCCATGCCAGCGACAGCGACTTGTCGGCCGAGAAGCACAGGTCCACGAACCGGACGGGCGCGCGGGTCGCGGTCAGCCCGTCGAGGAACGCTGTTGGGCGCAGGGGGCCACCGTCGGCGCGGCAACCCTGCGCGACCGCTGCCACGACACCGGCGTCCGGCGCGGCGTCATCGGCGCCGAGGAGCCGAAGCAGGCGTGTCCGCAGGCCTGCGGCGCGCTCCGCCGGCAGGGGCTCGCTCGTACCAGCATGTCGGCCGGCAACAACCCGGGCGACTTCCTCGGCGGTCGGGAGGCGGTCGGTGGCAAGCCCCGTCTCGGCCGCCAGAGAGGGCATCGCCTCCCGCTGCTTCCGTCCCTCCACTGGCTCGCCATCGGCGCGCCGGCCCGCGAGGAGCTGCGCGAGCGCGTCGACATCTGGGATCTGATGCGGGTCGAGGCCGAGCAGGGTGGCGAGGCGCGGGTCGAGGTCCTCGCGGATGCGGGGGACCGTCGCGTTGAAGGCATCAGGTCCTGCCGACGCGGCCCCAGGCGTGCGGGCATAGTAAGCCGCGACCTGGGCCATCTCGGCCGGAAGGGTAGGCTCGAGGAGGTGGGCGACCATGGCGCGCGCCCCGCTCAAACCCCCGGCGCTCCCGGTCCGGTACGTCAGCATCGGCGGGCCCTACCGTCCGGCCTGGATGGCGACCGCCACCGCGCCGGGGATCGCGTCGAGGCCGGCCCGCATGCCATCCAGGCTGTCGCCCTGGGCGTCGAGACTGTCCGCGATCCGGCCCAGCGCCTCGGCGAGCCCGTCCCCGCCGCCTTCGGCCCCGAGGTCCGTCACGGCCGCCAGGAGCGCGTCGAGGAGGGCGGTCTGCGCCTGTTGGCCGACGATTATCTGGCCCATCGCGGCACCGAGCGTGGCCACCTCCAGGCGGAGGTCCGCTACCTCCACCGTCAGTGCCCCGAGGGCATCCCGTTCCGCCACAGTCCAGACCCTCGAACCTCTGCCCCGGCCTTGGCGCCGGGCGACGATTCGCATTGTACCCCCGCGCCGCGCCGGCCGCCGGCGCCACCTTGGGTGCCTTGGTCTGTAGGGACATCGAAGACCCCTGAACGTCCCGGTCCTTTCCGCGTGAGGCTCCACTCGGCCCCCTGTGCGGCCCTCGTCCTCCGAATGGGGAGGGGACGCTGATGGCCCGCCAGACCCAAGGAATCGCCGCAGCCTTCGCGAGGGTCCGAGCCGGCGACCGGAGGTTGGCGACGTGGATGACGCAGCACCACGACGAACTGCTGCGCGAACTCGGCGCCGGCCGGATCGAGTGGGCGGCGGCCCTCGTCGTTTTCGCCGGGCTGAACCTGACGGATGAACATGGGCGCCGGTCCCTGAGCCGGGACACGGCGTCGAGGACCTGGCGACGGGTCCGGAGGGCGGTGGCAGCTGCGCGTCAGGTTGAGGCGCGCATGGCACCTCGCCCGGGCGAGTTGGTTCGTGGGGTCCACCTGGTCGCGTCTCTCGCACCGCCCGTCATGCGCATCGCGCCCGCGCGGCCCTCGCCGATGGCGGTCCCGCCGATCGGCGGCGTGGACGAGGCGACCGAGCGCATCGCGGCCGTCCTCGCCGGCATGGGGGCCAGCCGCGTGCCCCTGCCGTCTCAACCCCTCCGCCAACACCAGTCGGCCCCCATGCGCCCGGCTTCCGACGAGGATTCCTCATCATGACGAAGACCAAGGCCGCCCGCCTCGAAGAACCCTTGCCCGAGGCCCCGCCCGAGCGCTCGTTCGCGCCCGAGAGCCAGCCCAGGCTGATCCTGCCGATGGGACGTGGATCGCGCGGGAAGACCCTCCTTTCGCGCTGGATGATCGACCGCGCCATGAATGCCGGCCGCACGCCTTTCATCGCCGACGGCGACCGGACGAACCAAACCCTTGCGCGGTATTTCCCCGGTGCCGTGAGCCCACCCTCGGCCGACGACGCGGACGTGCGGAGCTGGATCGCCGGCCTCGTGGAGGCACAGATCGCCGGCCGGCACGACACCATCCTGGATCTCGGCGGTGGGGACCTGACCATGAAAGCCCTGGCTCGCGAAATGGACCTGCTGTCCTGGCTCACGAGCCTGGGCGTCGATGTCGTGCCCGTGCACCTGCTGGGCCCGTCGATCGACGACGCGGCATACCTCCAGAGCGTCGAGGAAGGTGGCTTGCTCGCCAGCCCGAAAACAATCCTGGTGCTGAACGAAGGCACGGTCGCCCCGGGGCGCAGCGCGCACGCGGCATTCAGCGAGACGGTGCAGACGATGCCGATTTTCGCGGCCACTGTCGGTCGAGGTGCGAGGCTCGTCTCGATGCCGCGCCTGGAGTGCGCTCCCGACCTTGAAGGGGACGGCTTGCCGTTCCTCGTCGCGGCGCAAGGCTACGGGCAGCCGGGTGCGCGCGCCCTCGGTCCCTGGAAGGCCCAGCAAATCGTGATCTGGTTGCGCCGGATGGAAGCGAGCTTCGCCCCCGTCGCGGAGTGGCTCCCGTGAGCCGCGGCGCCGCGCCGATCCCGCGACAGATCTCATCCGAGGTTCAATCCAACAGCACGGCCGATGCGCTACGGGAGTCTGCACGCGCGAGCGGACTTCAGCCAGGGGACCCGCTCTCGCCTCTCGTCGCGGGTTTCGCGGGGGCTATCGAGCACTTGGACGAGCGCCACGACATGCTCGTGGCGGCCACCGCCGAGACGGTGGACACCCTACGCATCGTCCTCGCGGAGGGACGCGAGACGGCCGACGCCGAAGCCGCCCGGTTCCGCGCCGAGTGCAGGTCGACGGAAGCGGAGACCGTGGCGAGCCTGTCCACGTCGCTCGCCGAAGCCTCTGGCCGTGCATTCGCCGGCCGTGTCCAGGCCATCGACCGGCGCACCGCCGCGCTCGTGGCGCTTGGGCTAGTCGCGGCCCTCATCGTGGGTGCCGGCGGCGGCTGGTGGACGGGCGTGACGACGACGCGCGCTGCGCTCGTCGGAACGGAGGACGGCCTGCGCGCTGCTTTCCGGCATGGCCCTGAGACCGCACGGCTCTGGCTCGACCTCATGACCTGGAACGACGTCCAGAGGGCCATCGTGCGCTGCCGGGACGCTGGCGACATTCGGGAGGAAGGCGGCCGGAAGACATGCCGTCTGCTGCTCTGGGTCTCTCCTCCACCCGTGGTACCACCGCCGGGATTGCCACCCTGATAGGGGAATTCTACGAGATACGTGCAAAAATGCCTACCATGGTGTCGATCCATGATTTATATGTCAGGATGAATTTTCGCACTATGGGCGCAAAAAACGCCGACATAGAGGTTGGAGAGATCGAATGGCACGGGCAAACATCGAACAAGCTGTCGAGGATCTGAGCCAGCTTTACGGCACCGCATTCGGAGGCAAGACCGTAGGCCGGTTCACCGTCACT
This sequence comes from Methylobacterium goesingense, assembly GCF_022179225.1. Classification (GTDB taxonomy): domain Bacteria; phylum Pseudomonadota; class Alphaproteobacteria; order Rhizobiales; family Beijerinckiaceae; genus Methylobacterium; species Methylobacterium goesingense. The sequence goes on along the minus strand of NZ_BPQL01000048.1, from coordinate 21,408 downwards.
CGTGACCAGCTCGCTGGACTGATGCGCGTGAAGGTGGCTCACGATAAGACCATCGGCCTCCTCAGAGAGGCGGCGCTGAACGACGCCGATTTGGTCCTCGGGCAGTGTGCCGGCGGTCTGTACGGCGTCGTCGGGGCCCGCAAAGCGGCCCGGTGGCGGAAGCTGCCGCGTGCGACGCTAGCAGCTTTGGTCGGTGCAACTGCGGAAAGTCAGGAGACCGCGGGCGACGACGAAACCGAGGACGGAGAGGACTGACCGATCGCGGTGGAAACAGGTGCATCGCCACACGCCATCGGGAACGAAACCCTTGTGTAATGCTTTTTTTGATATAGGTTCTGGCCATGGCCTGGCAGGTTGAGATTCTCAACGAGGCTGTCATGGCCGAGCTTGATGCGTGGCCCGTGAAGGTACGCGCTTCCTTGGACAAGATCGTGGAGCGGATCGAGACACTCGGTCTGGACCGACTTCACGAGCCGCACGTCAAGCATCTCCAGGGCAAGCTCTGGGAGATGCGCCCGAGCGCTGCCGGCGACGATGGCCGCGCTCTGTACGTGTCGGTTACCGGGAAGCGGGTCGTGATCGTGGCCGCCTTCATGAAGAAGACCAGGAAGACCCCCAAGCGGTGGTTGGATCTGGCTGTAGAGAGAGCGAAAGAAGCATCCTGATGGCTATTTCTTTCAAGACTGTCCGCGACCGCTGGAACGCTGATCCGGAATATCAGGCCGCCCGGGCCGAAGTCTCGCCTGAGATGGAGCTCGCCTTCGCCATGGCCGAAGCACGTCATCGTGCCCAGCTGTCTCAGGCTGAAGTCGCGCGGCGCATTGGCACGTCTCAGGCGATGGTTGCACGGTGGGAGAAGGGCAAGGTCGCGCCTACCACCACGTCTCTGCGCCGGTTTGCCCAGGCGACGGGCGCACCGCTGCACATCCAGCTTGGCAATGAGCCCGTGCGCGAGGAGTGTTTCGCCTAGGATGTCCCAAGCACATTGCTCCGCATCAGCAAGTCGAGACGATGAAGCTCGCAGAATCTCTCTGCGAGCTGATGCATGACGTTACGGACCGTCTATATCGCCCATCTGTCGTCCGACGAGTACGATCGCTTTCGTGAACGCGACCCTGCGCTGCCGTCGATGTACCCGGCGTGGCTGTCTGCAGTTGAGGCGCGTATGAGTGCCCTACGAAGCAGGGGGGCTAGGGGGGCGCTGTACCCCATTAACTTCGACGATTTCATACGAAGCATGGAAATTCTTCACGTCCAGACCTTCGATGAAGCAACTCGCGACCGCTATGCTGAGGATATGGCCGCAGCTGATAATGCGATGTCGAGGCTGTAGGCATCAGCCATAATGCAGACTGCGATACCGTGGTGATGTGAGTAGCATGTAATCATGAATCCGCAGATCAATGCGCTTCTGCGAGAAGCCCTTATGTGCAGCTTATTCGTTGATCCGACAAGTCCAGGGATTACTGTTCCAGAACTATTTGAAATTGGCCGGCAGGCTGGATTCCAGGACGGCGAGATAGGCGATACCATTCCGCATCTTTCGAAAGAAGAGGGGAATGGGTTCCGGTATTTACCCTCGCACCATGACGTAATTTTTGGAGAGCTGCTTGAGGCGGCAGATCCTCCTCTTTTCGACACTGTGGCTGCTGACTTCGTAAAGACTGAACTCAACGTCCGTATCCGCGCGGATGGTATCCGAAATGCTCGATTGGACCGTGGGGTCATCGTCGAGCGTGCAATTACCGCCGGGCATAATCGAGTGGCAGTCGAAGGCGCGATCACCTGCCTTGTCGCTGGTGAGGTATTAGCGCTGGCAGGCGAATCTTTGACACCCCGGCAGATGCACGGTCCCCTCAGCTTGTTCGCGGAGAAGCAGAGACCGCGTTCGGCCCGGACGAACCCTGCCGTACGAACGCGCGCGCTCGCCCTTGTGCGTGATATTGTCGGCCGGCGTACCGATGGGCGCCCGCGGCACGCCGAGCCTCTCGACGCATTTGCAGATGCTCTTGAGCGGATCGGCTTCCGGCAGTTCCGCGCATGGTGGAGGCAAACTGTCAGCGAACTCCGCGGGAGCGATCCTGGTGCTGCCCCGATCGCTTGCACGGTTCTGTCGGCAGCGCTCGTAGAGGGTGCGCTCACTTTCGCGGCTCGATACGCACGCGATCGCCAGCTTGGAGCGTTCCAGTCCTCAGACTTCGACGGTGATCCGCGAACCTGGAAGGCCGAGAAGCTCATTGAGAGCGCAACCCGGGGTGGTCCCGCTGCGATCCTCACAGCACAACTCCGCGTACGAGCCGAGCACCTGAACCGCATGCGTCAGCGCGTGCACGTCGGTCGCCTCCTTGGCGAGAATCCAGGTGGTGTTCCAGATCTCCAGCCGGAGGAGGGACGTGACGCCAAATCCACGGCTGAGCAGGTCATTCGGGCGGTACTCGATTGGCTGGAGCGGTCGCAATCAGCCTGACCGCTTCCCTCATCCGACGACGGGTACATGACCTTCCCAGCCGGGCAGCACTTTGTCCCTGAGATGCTGCAGAAGCGCTTCGTCGATCCGGAGGGGATGCTCTGGGTCTACGACAAGCGTGTGCCAGGCCGGGGTATCTGGCGCAGCAAGCCCAAGGGCATCTTCAAGGAGCGGCACGTCTACACGGTCGCTCGCCCTGATGGGGGGCCCAGCGCCATGGTGGAGCGAGCGCTTGGAGCGGTAGAGAATGCCGCCGATCCGGTTCTCGGACGGATCGTCGACCGCGTACGCGCAGGCCAGTCCCTGAACCTGAGCGCCGATGAGCGCAGGACCTTGCTCCTGTTCCTGTACATCCAGCACAAGCGCAGCCCCGAGTTCTTCAGAAGCTTTCCTCTCGATGGCGATGTCGAGGATCTGGCACTCTCTGCCATCGAAGTGATGGAGGCAGAGAGTGGCCCAATGCCGCCAGACCAAAGAGCAGCCTATCTCTCGGCAGCAGGCCTTAAGCAGGTCGAACAAGCCCTTCGGATGAGCGTCCTGATGAACATATCGCCCCAGGTGTTCGGGGTGCTTGAGGCCCGCGGGATTGCGGTTGCCTTTATCCCGCGCTCCGACCGTAGCTTCGTTCTAGGAAGCCTGCCGTTCGCTCGTTTCATGTCCTCGCGAGGCAGGGAGGATCTAGGAGACCCGGAGAGCGAGCTTTGGCTCCCGATCGCGTCCGATGTTGCGGTGTCGACCTACGGGGCAAAGGGCGAGGATCGGGTTGTCCATCTCGTTCAGGACCGACCGATCCGTCAGGTGAATGGGGCCCTCGTCGGCCAGAGCAGCGTCATCGCCTCTGGTTCACGGGATCTCCTGCGCGCCGTAACGCGGCGGCTTGGCCGGGTCACTGGTTCGAAGGGGTAGCGGGGCCTCAAGAGCCCGCAGGACACTGAGGCGCCGCACGGGTGCGAAAGTTTCGTACCCTCAGGTCCGGAAATTTGCCGGGGCGGCGGCGCCCGCGCGTCATAGAGCGCAGCTTAACTCTTGTTCAGGTTATAATACTACTCAGCTTTCTTGCCGACGGTGCGACTTATCGTCGATTTGTCCTTTCCGGCAATGCTGCCGATTTCTTCGTAGGAAAGGCATAGCTGTTCATCTTGATGCATTATCCTAAATAGCTGCGCAGCATCAGAGAACAGTAACTCGCGGCGGCTAGGATCAAGCCGTGCACTATTAAGAGTAGCAAATCTTCTAAGTGTCTCAAGAAGTTTGATGGGCTCGTCTGCTTTTGAAATAAGAGACCTTTTATAGGTACGAACTATTGACTCGATTTCAGCACCTGTGGCGCCTTCTGTGAACCAGGCAATTAACTTCAAATGTGATTCAGACACTTTAAATGGAGCTATAAAATTCCTTGCAATCTGAACCCTGACGTCAAATTTCGGGCGAGGTATTTCTAGCTGCACTTCAAAACGGCGCCAGACAGCAGGGTCGAGCAGCTTCGGATGATTAGTGATACCAATCGTGATGCCTACGTCTCGTCGTGAGTCAAGATTTTGCAGCAAGGCATTGACGACCCGCTTGATTTCACCGACCTCTTGAGGATCATCTCTTAGCTTCGCTACTGCATCAAACTCGTCAAGTAAAAGGACGCATCGATATTTATTTGCAAAGGCAAAAAGATTTCCTATATTTCTTGCGGTTGTTCCTAAGAAAGAGGAAATAAGACCGTCTATTCTTACAAGAATAACTGGTATATCAAGCTGAGAAGCCATCCACATGGCTAGTCGTGTTTTTCCTGTCCCGGGTGGTCCATAGATCAGGCAGCTTCGAGACGGCTGCATTCCGTTCTCTTCTAAGATAGATAGATTGTTCCACTCCTCGATAATAGATTGAACTGCAATCTCGATTGCTTCGTCGAAGATCGGAGGCTGGGGCCGGACGTCTGGAGGGAAGATGATCTCAGCCAGCGCTGCAGCCGTTTCGCGATCAACCGGCACGGGCGTATTGCGCGTCAGCGTTTCCCCTGGAACGTGGGCTCGCGACTGAGCGATACGGCTTGGGCCAAGCTCCACAGTACGCTCGGCAGCTGTGAGTAAGCCGGAAAGAACACCAGAAGATTTTGTATCACCGTCCCGCGCCACAGCATCTCGAAGCCGTTCGACTTGCTTTCGGATCGCGGGCGTCGGCTGCGAGAGTGCGGCCCGGCACAAAGCCTGAATGATCGGGAAGTGTTCCAAATTACAGCACCGTTGCGCAAAATCGTTCCTATAATGTTCTCTCACATAAATCTGTTGCGTTGTAAACGCCGTTTGGTGCACGATATGATGAAATTGTTGCACTGTGGCGGCCGGCACCTACCCCGGATCGCTGGAAGGTCCCTATCATGGTCGGCCCAATCCAGATCATCCTCAACACGGACAATTTCGAAGAGGGTCGTGACGTCGGCGGCGGCGGTCCAAAGAAAGACTTTTTTGCCGGCCGTGATGCTTTGTTCCGTGCTCATAAGCAATCTTTGATAAACCAGCTGAACGCGGTTGGCGAAACTCTAGCTGCTCAGCAAAACGGGAATATAGGTTTCATTAAAGTATTTCTGAGACGTGAGGCTTGGGCTAAAAGCCATCGGCCTCTCCGTGCGATCTTCAATCCCAACCGTATTTCGCTGGTGGGTGGCGGCGATATTGGTGAAATGTACTTCGAGGCTCAACCAAACGTCTTGAGCGCCGTCGCGCGCGAGATCTCCAAAGCTGAGGAGAACACGCGTCTCAAGTACGATGAGAACTCGGGGCGCGAGATGCCTAACCCATCAGCCGCGAAGAGCGAAACAGGAGCCATAGATCGGATTGAGCTATACGGGCCAAGCGACCGTCGGCAGTTTTCGGTCGAGGAGGCCTTGAATTGGCTCGCCAACCCAATGACTGGCAGCAGCTACCAAGTGGAGATGTTCGAGGTCCCTCCAGCGCGAGGCCGTTGGGACGCTGTTGGGCAAGACCGGCAGCGCCTCTATGCCAGTTTCCTCGATGGGCTGACCGCCATTGGCCAGGGCCTGGCGGTTCAGCGCCTCCAAACAGGAGAGAAGGATCAGCCTCAACTGACATTGCGCCTAGCCCGCTCTGCCGAGCCGCCAACGGTGCAGCTCACGATGTCGCAATCTGCAGACCGCAAGCGTCCCCGCGAACTGGCTCCTTTCGACGCAGATTTGAAACGCCACCGTCGTCTGCTCGCATTCCTCGATCACCATCCTCTGGTGCGCCGGGTCGATCTGCCGCCCATTGTGACCCGCACAACCGTTAGAGGACGCCTTTCCGCCCGTTCTTCTGCGGGCGTCGGTCAACCTAGTTGTCAGCAGGCGTCTCTGCCGCAGAGGAACACGACTCGGACTTACCCGAAGCTCGGAATCATCGACGGTGGGATTGGTGCCTCGCTGTCCGATTGGGTGATCGACCGCTGGGACATTCTCAACGACGTCGACGTCGATGCGGATCATGGCACCTTCATCGGTGGCTTGGCAGTCGGAGGTAACACTCTGAATGGTCTAGAGATCTGCCCTGAGCCAGATGGTGCCGAACTCGTCGACATTGCGGTGTTTCCAACGGAGGACAACCCAACTGCCTTCACCAGCTACTACCCCGATGGGCTTCCACAGTTTTTTGATGAGATCGGCTACGCCGTAGCCGACGCGAAGGCGCGGCACGATGTGCGTGTGTTCAATATGAGTTTGAACATCCAGCATCCTGCCGAACCTGATCGGTACAGCGGCTACGCCAAACGGCTCGACGACCTTGCAGACGCTCACAACGCCATCTTCTTCATCTCGGCCGGCAATACAGCTCCTCAATCCTTGCGGCCAGAATGGCATCAGGATGAGACACAGGCGCTAGTCGCTCTGGCCTCGGCACGTAACGACAGCATGCTGATGCCTGCCGAGAGCGTCCGGAACGTGTCCGTCGCAGCGTTGAATCCACCGGGGCTATCGAACGTCGTACCGCACGCACCGGCTCGCTACTCGCGCCGGGGGCCTGGCCTTCGTGCCGGGGTCAAGCCGGATCTCGCCCATATTGGCGGCTCAGGCTCACCGCAAAGCCCCCTGGGTCACGGTCTTTCCTCCGTGAAGCCTAACGGCGATGTCTGTGACGGTTGCGGGACAAGCTATGCATCACCCCTGGGGGCCAAGAGCGCTGCGGTACTCGACCACAACATCGAAGGTGAAGTTTCACGGGAGACGCTGATCGGCCTTCTTCTGCACCACGCTCGGTTGCCCAAGGTGCTTGCGGGGAAAACCCTGGCGACTGTCGCACGCGATCTCGCCGGCTTCGGAATGCCGCCCTCTGCTCGTGAGATTCTCGAAGGAAACGACCATCAGATTACCCTGGTCTTTGCCTCGCGCATTCGCCCCAACCAACAGATCGAGTTCCAGTTTGCGTGGCCTCCTTCGCTCGTCACCCCAGAGGGGAAATGCCGAGGCAGCGCGAAGCTCACACTCGTTTCGACGCCACCTCTTGATACCCGCTTTGGCTCGGAATTTGTCCGGGTGAATGTCGACGCATCGCTGCAACAAGAGGACTTCGACGCTGAAGGGAAACCACGCTGGAAGGGCCGACTTGACCCTGTGTACCTACCAAAGAACAACGAGGGCGCGGCCTTTGAAGCCGAGCGGATCGAGCACGGTCTCAAGTGGAGCCCTGTCAAGGCTTTTGCTAAGACGATGCCTCGGGGTGTCGGCAAGTCGTCGAGCTGGCGCATGTTCGTCAGCTATGTGACGCGTGCCGGCGAGCAGATGCCGGAGGATGGCGTTCCATTCACCGCGCTGCTGACCATCTCCGATCCCCAGGGCGCGGCGCCCGTGTTCAACGATATGCGCCAGACCCTGAACGCTCTCGGTGTGCGCATCGAAGACATCCGAACAGCAGCACGCGTCGCTACGCGAATCTAGGCCACAAGCAGGTGTTGCCGTGAAGGGGGCGGTAAATAGGGGCCATGAGCGCATCGAGCAGGCGGTCCCGTTCGCCTTTCGAGAGGCGCATGGCCTGGGCTAGGGCATTGCCACGCAGGCCCAGGTCACCTGCCTGAACACGCGCAGGGATCGGAGTTCGCCATCCGCTCGCATGCATCGATCCTGTATGCGAAGGGCCCTGAGCGGTCGGGTGGGGCGATTGGGTGAAGGGCGAAAGACATTGCAGGGACCTGGAATGGTAGCAACCGGTGTCGATCATCCCAATCCTCCCAGGAGCAAGCGGAACCTCCCTACCCCAAGTCATTGAGTCTACTGAGATTGGGAGTTTTAGGGAGGATTGGGAGAATTTTGTGAAGTTCATCTCAGGTGCTTACGGCCGGGTAGATAGAGAAGGTAGGCCGCCGAAAACCTCCCAATCCTCCCAAGTCCTCCCAAACCATTGTTTTTCAATGGCTTGGGCGAGGGAGGAGTTTGTGAATTCCGGGAGGATTGGGAGTATCAGTCGCCATCACGATACCGACGATACGCATTCTCGTCCGCGTGCAGGGGCTCGCCGTAGTTGTCGACGAACTCGGACGGCAACTTCGTCGTCTCGATATCCACCCACCATTGCACGCCGGACTTGATATCGGGCATGCCGCGCCCCCTCAGCTCGCGTCCGAGCATGTTCGCTGAACGCGATGCCTCGCCGTTGACCTTGGCCCAAGCCACGTAGAGTTCATGGAGGACGGTCGCCTGGGTCCGGTGGCCGATGGTCGGCTTCGTGCAGACGGCCAGGAACCTCCCGATCGGATCGGAATCGGCCCGGTACGTTTCGGTGGCGGCTTCGACGTCGGGCGGGATGACGAGGCCGTTGTCGAGCCAGTCGCACAGACCCGAGAGCAAGCGGTTCAGGATGCCCGAGGCCTCGGCCTTCAGCTTCTCCCCGAGCTTTCGGTCGCGCTCTTCCTTCGGGATGAACACGCTCCACGGCACCAGGTTGAGCCGGCCCCAAATTCCCTCGTCCGTCCCATCGACCTTCGGGCGGTAGTTGCCCTGGATGGTGAGCTTGAAGCTCGGCTTGAAGGTGAAGAACGCCTTGTTGAGGTGACGGGCGTCCATGGGCTCGCCACCCGTGGCAAGCTTGATCAGCGCCTCGGCGAGCTTCGCGCCCTTCTCGGGTTCCGAGGTTCGCAGCATGCGGATGCCGGGTAGGCGGGCCAGATCCGGCGTGGCTTCCCCGCCTCGACGGGCCCGGCCACTCTCGATGAAGGTCTCGATCGGGATCGTGGCGCCGTAGTCGCCGGCCACGTATCCCACCGCATCGACGTAGACGGACTTCCCGTTCCGGCCCGTGCCCCAATGGAAGACGAGCTTCTGTTCGCTGATGTCGCCCGTGAGCGAAAGACCGCTCCACTGGTCAAGGAAGCGACGATTGTTGATGTCCGGCTGTACGCGAAGCAGGAAGCCGTCGAAGGTCGGGCACGCTGCGTTGGGGTCGTAGGTCACGGGCGCGATCTTGGTGATGCGGTCCTCGGGATTGTGCGGCATGAGGGTGACGTAGGGTTCGATGGGGTGCTTTGCGATCGTCAAGGTGCCGTTCAGGACGTTGATCCGCATCGGGTCGGCATCGAAGTCACTCGGCTTGACCGTCAGGTAGGCCGTCGCATGCTTCGCGATGGCGCTGAGTTTGGAGGCCGCCTCCGACGATCGCCCCCACGACGCGAGCTTGTCGGACAGCATTTCACCCTTGCCGTCCTTCTTCGGTACGAGCTCTACATCAAGGTCCGTGTCGCGGATCGCGTCCGCTTCGACCTGAATGGCTCTGACCGTGTCGTGTTCTGCACGGAGAACCTTCTCGGCGGCCCCGTCCGCGTCCCAGCGCTTACCGTCCCAGGCCATCCACCCGACCGTCGAACACCACAGGAACCGGTCGCGGTTGCGTGCGACGAACCGCTCTGCGTTTCCAAGGTCCGTCTGAGGGAGGAACGCGAGCTTCTGGTCGAGCTCGGATCCGGGCTGCGGTGACCGGCGTGTCGCCTTGTCGAGCTTCCCGCGTTGCGCTCTCTCGCGGGCGACATCGAGGTTGATAGGCTCGTTCATGCCGCTGCCTTCCGGACGGCATCCGCCGGCACTAGGATCGATGGGAGGCGTACCTTTGAGAGCATGACCTGCAGAGCCGTACCGTGGGGGATGTCCGCTGCCAGGATCGAGCCGGCTTCGAGAAGGTCCATTCGCGCGAGTTGCTCGTCGACCACCACGACGCCCCGACGCTCGTCCGCGAGCCACGCTGCAGGATTGCGATAGACGACGAGGGGGTCCTTGCCTGTGCCGGGACAGGGGTATTCGAGCCCGAGCAATCCTGTACGGCCGAGCCACGTCGCAACGCGTCCTGTACGGGGATGCCAAGCTACGACATCGAGGGGCGCTCCCGCGGTATCACGGGCCAGCAGCGTGTATGCGGCAACGCGATCGCTCTTAGCGTCACGGACGAGACGGGCGAACTCGAAGCGCTGCTTACGCCCGAACACCACGGAATCCCGTAGGATCAGGTCGAAGCCGCCGACACTTCGCCAGGCGCTGAGTTTGCCGGGAATGCCTTGGTCCAGCAGCCAAGCGAAGTCGGGCCCGCGCAGGCCGAAGCCGCGCGCCTGTTCCCTCTCCGCATCCATGCGGACTCGGCGTTGTTTTACCTCGCGTCTCATCACCTCGGTTGGAGGCGCATCAGCACGCGACAGCGAGATATCAGGAGAGGTGGCACGCATCAGATTCAAGCCGCTTCCGCAGATCCGGTCGAGGCCTCGTCGATCCGAAGCAGCTTCCGGACCGGTGCCGTCGGAATGACGATGCGCTTGCCGATGCGAACGGCCTGAACGTCGCCACGCTCGATCGCGACGTACACCGCGTTCCGGGACATTCCGACCATCTCGGCGAACTGGGCCACGCTGCATGTCGGGCGGCTTAGCCAGTCCTTGGATCTCTCATTCAGCACGCGTGTCTCCATTCTTCACGCGAAATCACGTGATATAAATGGCATCTTGCGGACCGAAGGGCAAGGACATATTCACTGGAAAATGGGTGATCAAACGGGAGCGGGTGGGCACAGATGACAAATGATAGTGGGACGCCGAAACGGCGGGGCAGGCCCCCTGCTCCCGAGGAAAAGAAGCGGCGTCATAATCTGACATTCAGAATAAGAGGAGATCTAAAAGAAGAAATAGAACGTAGAGCGACTTCCAACGGCCGATCTATTAGCGAAGAAATGGAGTTTATTATTGAAAAGTCTCTCCCGATATTTGACGAAAACGCGAATGCGTTCATCAGTGATATTAGGCCGTTGCTCGGCATTCATATGAAAGACAAATTCAATTCAGTAAGTAAAGAATCTTATCAGCGCGATATCAAAATTGACTATTTAACTAGTAAAGACGATTCTAGATCATATTCGAGTAATAAATTGACAGATTCTCATAGGAATATGGATAAATCATATAAAGAATTGGCGTTATTTCATGAAAGTTCCAGAGATACGAGCATTGCGGCTCATGTATCTGATAAAAATTATGGATCGAACGAAGATATAGATCAAATATCATATGAAAAATCTAACAATGCCAGGGAATCAGCTATAAAAATGGCTGAGTCATTCATTGAGGCTTCAAGAAAAGGCATAGTCGAAGCTCTAAATTCAATTTTAAGTAATAATTCTATAGAAAATCCTCATGACAACAGTGATACAGACCGTGTAATAGACATGTCTATTATTCAAAGGATTGACGATGCCAAAGCAAAATACGATGTTTCGGCGGAATTGGATCGTCTTCGGGCCGAGGTCGACGCTCTGAAGTCCGGCGGACAGAAGCTCGCTGGCGCTCCTAATGCTCAGGTGGCTCAGGACGAGACAACGAGGCAGGAGTATCCGGATTTCTCCATCGCCGAGCTGATAGTCCTGATCAGTCGCCTAACCGCGCCGTCCCCTGACCTGAACGTACTATGGTCTTCGTCTTGGCCGCATAGGTTCGCTGACCTGCCGGCAGAAACCCGGGCTGCCCTTGTCGGCAAGTTCAAAGGGCGGGCTTCGGCGTTGTACGAGGACATGATGCGCCCGAAATCCTCCAACGGTTCGGGGAGGCCGTCCATGCGGTCCAGCCCTCAGGACATCTCCCACGGCCTTCAGGTCCGCGCCCTACAGCGTATGCAGAATGCCCTTCTGCCTCGTGATAAAAACGAGGACGAGGGATTCGACGATTACGAAGAGTAGCCTCCCAAGGGATGAGCGTAGGCCTGCCGACAGCGATGGGACCGACGGGTGGACTGGGAACCACGGTTTAACCCTCGCCCTGGACAATGGGGCCAAGAGCGTGGCCGTCCCTGGTCTTCGCACAACCGGATGTCCCCCGCATGTCGTTGCAGCTGCCCAAGGGGTACGTCCCCACCTGCATCGCCCCGCTTTTCGTAGTGGCTCGCACGCTGCAGGGTCACGCCCCGGTCGCAGGTCCTCGCACTCTCAACATCTCGTCCCTTGGGATCTATGGCTCAAGCCTCATTACCGTCCCGGGGCGAGGCCGGCGGGTATCGTACAACCTGGTGGTTCGAGAGGTCGCGGCGTCTCACATCGGCGTCGAGCTGGTGCTCGAAGCGCGCGATATCCCTCAGCCCGAGCCACGCCTTCTCCCTCGGCCTCGCATCCCTGTGCCGATGCGGGCGCCGGAACCCCAGCCCGGCGAGGTCGCCGTCGCCGAGATCGAAGCTGCGGACGAAGACGACGGCGACGTCGAAGGTGAGGATGCCTTCGCGGAACCGCCACGGCCCTTCCAGCCCCTGCGGTGTCCGGCGACCATTTCTGTGACGTTGGTGCCGCCCTACCGGTCCGCTCTCCTGTCCGAGCATCTGTCTGCCAGCGCCCGAGCGCTCGGCCTCGCGGGACTGGCGCGCCCCCTGCCCAAAGGTGTGAGCGTCAGCTTCCCATCGATGGCGGATATGCTGGGCGCCGAGCTTCGAGAGATTCTCATCGAGGGTGGTGGAAGCGCAGCCCTAGTCGACGAGCGGACGGGCACCCTGATCGACATACCTCCGGGCTTCTGGCGGACCGACGCGGCAGGGGTGGCGCTCGCGTCCGACGAGATGGTCACGATGATCTCGCCGCAGGCTGGAGAAGTCCGAGGACGGGCGTGCATCGGCCCTCGCCAATTGGAAGCGGCATGGCTCGCGGTCCACGAGCGTCTGTTCGGGCCTGCACCGGTGCAAGTGCCACCTCTTCGTACGCCTGGGATCATCCTGCTGGAGAGGGTGGCGCACGAATTGAGCTACGTGAACGGTGCGCCTGAGCGCTGGCATCTCAAGCTCGATCACATCGCCGCGTGGGTCCAGGTCAGTTGGAATGCGGATGAGCTCGGCCCCTACCGACAGGGTATGGGGACGGCGGCTGCTCGGCTCATCGCGCTCCCGCAGCATCTCCGGGTCGGAGCCCCCAATGCCGCAAGAACGGCGCAGTGGGTAGAATGGGAGAGGATCTACGCCGAGCGGGCCGGCAGAGAATATGCGGCCGTCGAGAATAGGTAGCCCCATTCCCGGGGCGCCCGATACATTCCTAGGTCGATTAAATCGAGGTGCTTTCGCTGATCTTCCGGCCACCGTCGCTATTCCGGCTACGGGTTTCGGAGGTCAGCGATGCCCAAGCATCCCCAACTCGATCTGCAAGATGAGCCCGCATTCAAGACGGGGAAGGCCGCAAGCTACATCGGAGTCGCCCATTCGACGCTGAACAAGATGCGGCGAGAAGGGCGGGCCCCGGCGCATGTGGTCGTCGGCTGGAGGAAGTTCGTCTGGGCTCGGCGCGATCTGGACAGCTACCTGGCCGCCCGCCGGGTCGAGGCAGCTGCTGCCTCCGATCAGGGAGGCGAGGCCTGATGCGTGCCCCCTTCCCCCGTCGTGGGTCCGACGCCGAGACGAAGCGCAAGGCCAAGGCTCGGCTGCCTGTCTACCGAGCCATGTGCGAGCTCGGTACGGGCGTGGTGTTCGCCGACCCTGGCACCCGGCGTTTCGGTCCGCCGAGCGCCATGCCGTTCGTCGCCATTTTCGATGATCAGTCCTTCCAGGGGCCGAGCGCCTTCGATGCGCCATCGCTTTATGCGGTGCTGTCGCAGGTTCAGCGCGTGGTGGTACTGACCAGCGAGCCTACGTCCGAGCCGTATGCCTGGACGGCCACCCTGCTCCCCGGTGGTATCTCGGCCCTCGTGGTGGAGACCGACCCTGCCCAGGGAGAGGATTGGTACCGTTTCATCCGCGGCTATGCACCGGATGTACGGATGATCGTGCTTCCATGAGCCCGAATGCCGTGGTCGCTCTCATCACCTTCGTGCCGCAGTCCGCTGCGGCACGCCCCACTCTCGTCGAAGAGAGCTTTGCGGGCGGGCTTCGATCTGCGGCCTGATAGGTCGCTTGCGCACCTGCGAAGTGGCCGCACCATACGTCGCGTGTCAGCTATCGAGGTTGAGCTTCGACCCCGAACGCCTCCTGGGTGAGCCTTCGTCATTCCCCGTAGGCCCGATGACTCGTCCAATCGGTTTCAGGTCAATCTGAGGCTACGGATATGGCCCCCGGAAGAGGTCACCAGATGCCTTGCGCCGGAACAACGTTCGCCATCGGCGGCGCTGATGCTCCGGGCGATCATGGTTCATGTGGCAGCGCTGGCAGAAGGCAGCGAGGTTCTTGGGCTTGTTGTTGGCCGTGTCGTGATCACGGTGGCCAGTTGCCAGGACCACGCGTGTGGTTCGGACCCGTCCGAGGACATCGTCATCTCCGATCCCGAGGCAGATGAAGCGCCCAGCTCCGTCACGCCACCAGCCCTCCACTCCGTCCCACCAACGACCGTCGCCAAGATGGAAGACGCGTTGTCCATGCGGACGGGCACAGACCTCACAGCGTCCCTTCGCTCGCTCGAAGCGGATCACGGCCGAGAGTTGCGGCCAGTCGATGGGGTAGAAGAAGCGGTGCTCGCGCCGGATGGGCATCAGGAGGATGCCTGTCGGGTCACCGCAGCGGCGACGTCTGCCTGGCTGCGGGTGCGTGCCTGGGGGAAGTAGCTATAGAAGGTGTCCCGGCTCACTCCCAAGCGCTTGGCGATGGCCGCGATCGAGATGGTGCCCGAGTGCAACAGGGCGCGGCCCACCTCGATATCGGCTGGCGTCAGCTTCTTGGGCCGTCCCCCTTTGCGTCCGCGCGCCAGGGCAGCCTTCAGCCCCTCCATGGTGCGCTCGCGGTTGAGGTCGAGGAAGTACTCGGCCATGGCGCCGTGCATCTGTAGGGCAAAGCGCCCGTGGGCCGTGTCGCTATCGAACTGCTCAGTCAGCGATCGGAAGTGGACCTCCTTCACGCGGAGGGAGTCGATGGTGCGCATCATCTCGACGAGAGACCGACCGAGCCGGTCAAGCTTCCAGACCACCAGCACATCGGTCGGGCGGAGGTAGGCTAGGGCCGCCTCGAACTCGGGTCGCTTGGTTCCAGCCTTGCCGGACTTCTTTTCCTCGAACATGCGCTCGCACCCAGCCTTAGTCAGCGCGTCACGCTGCAGGTCGAGGTTCTGATCGAGGGTGGAGACGCGGGCATATCCGACGAGCATGTCGGGATAGTGATCCAGGTGCGTTTAATCCGCAATAGAAATCCGGTCATATTTTCCCGACAGAAACCGACCGGTTTGAGGATGCTCAAACTGCGCTCAGTGAGGATGACGGGAAAACGGTCGAATACGCGACGGAGGCGAGCTATGCACAGCCAACACCTGAAGGCTGTGATAAAGTATGAGTGTGTGGATGAAGGGGTAAAGCACTGAGGCTCTGAGTTGTCCTTGATAATTGTCCTCAAATGTACGATCTGGAGAGTGTGGGGGCGCGAAACCGAATAGTAGCATGTCAGACAACACAAAAAATCAAACCACCGATGTCATCGACCTCATCAGCGATATCGTCTGCGCGTATGTATCGAACAACCCGGTTCGTCCGGCTGATTTATCTGACTTAATTCGCAGTATGCACGGTGCGCTCCAAGGATTAGCTAGCGGGACCGGCGCGACCATATCGGAGGCCGAGATTGAGAAGCCTACCGCAGCTCAGATCCGCAAGTCAGTGCAGCCAGGCGGCATCGTCAGCTTCTTAGACGGTAAGACCTACAAGACCCTGAAGCGCCACCTAAGCACGCATGGGCTAGACCCGCATAGCTATCGCCAGCGCTTCGGCTTGTCGGCCGACTACCCGATGGTTGCACCAAGCTACGCCGCGAAGCGCTCGGCCCTGGCAAAATCCATTGGTCTCGGCAGGATTGCTAATCGTGGCGAGGACGAGCCGCCCAAGGCCAAGGGACGTGGGAAGGCTGCGTAGCCTCAAGGCTTCGTGCAAGGCAGCCTTCATAGCGCGGCCGCCTACCACTTCAAGAATGTTGCGAACAGCCAAGCTTTGCTAACCACCCGCTGAACAAGGCAGGATGTTTAAGAATGGCGCCAGGGATCACGGCTGGAACGATCGACACCAAGGCTGCCCGGCTTCGACGTCTCTGGCGCGGGCACGATACGAACGTCCGCTCCAGTGGCCTCGCCATGGGCCGACCTGTGCTGGCCACCACAGAACCAAGCGCGCTGCGGCGCCCCGCTCATGGAGTTACAGCGCGAGAATTGATTGCTATGGCGCGCGCGGTGCGAGCCGGAAGTGCGTCGCAGACCTGATATCCCTGCCTCGAAGCGCCTAGGGTGTCGTTCAGACCGGCATCGTTGCGGTTCAGGTCGTTGACGATGAGGGCGTTCTGCTCGTTGCCCGTGCCCTCCGATACCGGCGGAACTGGCCTCAGCCAGACTATCGCACGCCGGATCGTCAAGGCGGAAGGTGGGACCATCGCCGTGGTCAATCGACCGGAAGGCGGCCTGCAGGTCCGGATCTCCCTGCCGCGGGCCGGCCGCTGACACACTTCGTCACGAACCGGGCGTCCGCCTGTCAAACAGCCTCGCTATCTCCGATCTTGAAGCGGCCTCATCTAGCCGTCGATTCCCAGAGACAGCATCATGAAGCGCTCCATTGCCGTCTTCCTCGCCGCCGGCCTGCTCGCCGATCTCTTGGCACCTGCCTTCGCCGCTGAGGACGGGCATGGAAACGCGAACAATCCCGAGCAATCCGCACCGAACACCGGCGGCGTCGCGGGCGGTCCGGCCCATCGCGACGACCCGCGCACGAGCGAGACCCGCGAGGTCAGCAAGGACGGGAAGCCCGTTCACTCCGACAAAAATGGCCACGCCCACGGTCATTCCCACGACAAGAAATGAATGAAGGGCGGGAGGCTCGTGGGGTGGTGAGGACGCGCCGATGCGGATGCTTCCCCTGCTGGTCGTCTTTGCGATTCTGGCCGCCAGCATCGGATACGCCCTAGCGGCGGCCCCCCCGGCCGATCCCGCCTCAAAACCTTCGCGGTGCGCTGGTGCCCCCTCGCGTACCGTGAAAAGCCCGCCTCGGCTGACTTGTCGAGGCGGGCACACCGAATGTTCTGAACGATGATGTCAGGCGCAGTTCACCTCCCCTGGATCACCTTCCCGCCTTCGGAACTCGGGGAGTGCGTCATGAGAATGCGCGTCTTGGTCTTGGTCGCCGCCACGTTGGTCCTATCGCCGATGGCCGCGTCGGCCCAATACTACGGCGGCGGGTATGGGGAGCGTGGCAGGGACGTCTATATCGACCGCTACCACCATGGCGACCACGACGACGTCATCGTCCATCGCTCTCGGCCGCACCGCGAGGAGCAGCCGGTCTACTTCGAGCGTAGGCACCACCATCACCATCACTACGACTATTGAGGTTCACGTCTCGTCACTCCCCCCGATGTACGGGTGGCCCAGAAATCCTCCACAAGGGACCAATGAACGCGGGATTCGAGATCAGGGCCTATGAGACGATGCGCGGCTGGTGGGCGACCACTCTCCGCGTGCTTTCGTTCGTCATGGTCCTGATGCTCGTCGTCCCCGGCGTGATCCATTCCGCCGAGGCCCACCGCTCGGTCAGCCACGAACTGTCGGTGTCCGTACCGACCCAGGGGGGCGCGACCGACCATTCGGACGCCTGCCCGGCCTGCCACGCCAATTGTGGCTGCCACCAAGTCCTGAACGTCAACGGGTCGCCTACGCTGCCGTCCCGTGGGACCGCACGCACCTCCTACGCGACCGTGACGCCCCCCGTCGGATCGGTTTCACCCGACCGCCTTCCAAGGCCGCCTCGCGCCTGAGGCGACCCCGCCACGTCCGTGGCGCGTCCCGGCCGGCCCTCGCGGGTCCCGACCGCCTCACCATCGCGAATAACCAGTACGGGACCGTCCCGAGCCACATAAGCGGCAATGCGACGTCCCTGGCGGACCCGGGCCCATTCTCATGCGTGCATTCCTATCCGTGGCCTTCCTGGCCATCGGCATCGTCATCGGCGGTGCGTTCCCCCGCGTGTCCGAGGTCGTGCAGGGCGCCCTCGCGACCGCCGGCCTGATGAACGACCGGCCGCCGCCGCCGACCAAAGCGTCCGTCACCAAGCCTCCGGCCACCCAGGCCGATGACGGGTACGGGCACGGCGATCACGGCCACGAGCACGCGGAGGGTGAGCCCAAGCCCTCCGGCGAGCACAACCATGCCGAGGGCGAGGAGGGCGAAGGCAAGATCAAGATGTCCGCCGAGCAGGCCGCGGATCAGGACATCAAGCTGGCGAGGGTCGAGGGGGGCATCCTCTTGCGACACCTGCTGGTGCCCGGCACCATCGCCCAGGACGCCGACCGGATCGCCCGCGTGCCGGTGCGTGTCGTCGGCACGGTCTCCGAAATGCGCAAGCGCCTCGGCGAGGCGGTGGCCAAGGGCGAAGTCGTGGCCGTCCTCGACAGCCGCGAGGTCGCCGAGGCCAAGAGCGACTTCCTCACCGCAACGGTCAAGGCCGACCTGGACAAAACCAACTTCGACCGCCAGCAGGCACTCTGGGACAAGCGAATCTCGGCGGAGTCGGCCTTCCTCAACGCAAAGGCCGCCTATTCCGAGGCGACCCTGCGGGTCGACCTTGCGCGCCAGAAACTCTCGGCCCTGGGGCTAAACGCGGCCGAGGTCGCCATGTCCGCCAAGAAGGACGAGACCACTCCGAACCTATCTAGCCTGCGCCGCTACGAGCTCAAATCCCCCCTCGCCGGGCGGGTGGTCGAGCGCAAGGTCGACGTCGGCGCCGCCGTCGGCAAGGAAGGCGACCCGGCCGACGTCTACACCGTCGCTGACCTGTCCTCCGTGTGGATCGAGCTCGCCGTCCCGATCACCGAGCTCCCGAAAGTCCGCGAAGGCGCCAAGGTGACCATCGTAGGGGGCGACGACGCCTCACGTGGCGAGGGCAAGGTCGTGTTCGTCAGCCCGATCCTCAATCCGGAGACGCGCTCCGCCCGGGTCATCGTCGCCCTGCCGAACAAGGACATGGCCTGGCGACCGGGGACATTCGTGACCACCGAGGTCGAGATCGCCCAGGATATGGTGAAGGTACGGCTGCCTAGATCTGCCATCCAGACCATTGGGGCTGAGAAGGTCGCTTTCGTACGTACGCTTGAGGGCTTCGAACGCAGGGACGTGACCCTCGGCAAGGTCGACGACGACGCCTTCGAGGTCCTGTCCGGCATCGAGCCCGGTGAAGAGGTCGCGGTGGCCAACTCTTTCCTCCTCAAGGCTGAGCTCGGCAAGTCCGAAGCCAACCACGCGCACTGAGGGCGGGCATCATGATCTCGAAAATCCTCGACTTTTCTGTCCACCAGCGCTGGCTGGTGGTGCTTCTCTCGCTGCTGGCGGCCGGCTTCGGCGTGTTCTCGCTGACGAAGCTACCCATCGACGCGGTGCCGGACATCACCAACAATCAGGTGCAGATCAACACCACGGCGCCGTCTCTCTCCCCGGTCGATATCGAGAAGCAGGTCACCTACCCGGTTGAGACCGCACTCGCAGGCATCAAGGGTCTCGAATACACACGCTCGCTCTCGCGCAACGGTTTCTCGCAGGTCACCGCAGTCTTCTCCGAGAAGCTCGATATCTATTTTGCCCGCCAACAGGTGGCGGAGCGGATCGGCGAGGCGAAGTCGAACCTGCCGCCGGGGGCCGAGCCCCACATGGGCCCGATCTCCACCGGTCTCGGCGAGATCTACATGTGGTCGATCCACTATGCTAAGCCGGATGAGCGAAAGGTCTCCCCGGACGGCAAGGCCGGCTGGCAGTCGGACGGAAGCTACCTGACGCCCGAGGGCCAGCGGCTTGCGACCGAGCTCGAACGCACAGCCTACCTGCGCACGGTCCAGGACTGGATCCTCCGCCCCCAGGTGAAGACCGTGCCGGGCGTAGCCGGCGTCGACAGCATCGGCGGCTTCGACAAGCAGTACCACGTCCAGCCCGACCCGATGAAGCTGACCGCCCTCGACCTGTCCTTCGCCGACCTCGGACGGGCGCTGGAGGCCAACAACGCCAACCAGGGCGCGCGCTACCTGGAGGATAACGGCGAGGGCTACGTCGTGCGCGCTGCCGGCCGGCTGGAGACCATGGAGGACATCGGTTCCGTCGTGGTGACCACGCGCGGTGGGGTGCCTGTCCGCATCTCCGACCTCGCCGAGGTCCGGATCGGGCGCGACCTGCGCACAGGGTCGGGCAGCGAGGACGGACGAGAGGTCGTCATCGGTACCGCCCTGATGCTGATCGGCGAGAACAGCCGGACGGTGGCGGCCGCTGTCGATGCGAAGATGACCGAGATCCGGCGTACCCTCCCACCCGGCGTCGAGGTCCAGACCGTCCTCAACCGCACGGTTCTCGTCGAGGCCACCATCCGGACCGTGGCCAAGAACCTGGCCGAGGGCGCCGCCCTCGTCATCGTCATCCTGTTCCTGCTGCTCGGCAACATCCGGGCGGCCATCGTCACCGCCCTCGTCATCCCAGTGGCGATGCTGATGACCATGACCGGCATGGTCCAGGGCCGCATCAGCGCCAACCTCATGAGTCTCGGTGCCCTAGACTTCGGCCTCATCGTCGACGGGGCGGTCATCATCACTGAAAACGCCCTGCGCCATCTGGCGGAGCGGCAGACTGAGCTTAGGCGCAAGCTCGATCTGGAGGAGCGTCTCGTCACCGTGCGGGCCTCGGCCGAGGAGATGATCAAGCCGTCCCTATACGGGCAGGCCATCATCATCCTCGTTTACGTGCCGCTCCTGACCTTCACAGGAGTAGAGGGCAAGATGTTCGAACCGATGTCCCTCACCGTTATCATCGCCCTTGTCTCGGCCTTCGTACTCTCCCTCACCTTCGTGCCGGCGATGATCGCCATCGTCATTACCGGCCGGGTTACGGAGAAGGACAACATCCTCATCCGGGGCATTAAGGCCGCTTACCGCCCCGTTCTCGGCGCCGCGCTGCGGGTTCCGATGACCTTCGTGGCGGTCGCCTTGGCGCTGCTCGTCGGCGCTGGGTTCCTGTTCACCACGCTCGGGCAGGAGTTCATCCCGCAGCTTGACGAGAAGAGCATCGCGCTCAACGCGCAGCGCATTCCCTCGACCTCCCTGACCCAGTCGCAGGCGATGCAGCTGAAGGTCGAGCATGCGATCAGCCGATTCCCCCAGGTCGCCTACGTTTTCTCGAAGACCGGAACCGCGGAGGTCGCCTCCGACCCGATGCCGCCGAGCTCGTCCGATACCTTCGTCATCCTTAGGCCGCAGGAGGAATGGCCGGATCCGGACCTGTCCAAGGCCGGCCTGCAGAAACAGATCGAAAATGCCCTCGGGGCGCTCGCCGGCAACATCTACGAGTTCTCTCAGCCGATCCAGCTTCGCTTCAACGAGCTCCTGGCCGGAACCCGCGGCGACCTTGCCGTAAAGGTCTTCGGGGAGGAGTTCGAGCCGATGCTCAAGGCCGCCAATCAGGTCGCCACGATCCTGCGTGGGACGGAGGGCGCCGATGACGTCAAGGTCGAGCAGACCGCCGGCCTGCCCTTCTTGGAGATCAAAATCAACAAGG
>NZ_BPQL01000047.1 GCF_022179225.1 Methylobacterium goesingense | reverse complement strand
CAGGGGCAGGGGCAGGGGCGATCTAGGGACAGAACCCCTCGAACACCATCTGGTCGGCATGGGTCTCGGCGTGGCGGCGCTGGTCCGCGTTGCGTACCGTCCAGGTCATCACCGGGCGTTGCCCCAGGAGCCGACACAGGAACGCGGGCCCGCAGGGCAGGTCGTCCACCCGCCAGGACAGGAAATCCGGCCGGGTCTCGTCGAAATGCAGAAGGTCGGAGAGCGCGCGCCGCAGGCTCGGCGCCAGCGTCGCGTAGGCCGGATCCTCCTGTCGCGTCTCGGCGACGATGCCGCGCGGAAGCTCCGGCGCCAGGGTCCGCAGGGCGGCGACGATGTGCGGATCGAAGGATTTGAGCGCCACGGGGCCGTCATAGGCGGTCGCCAGGGTGGCGACGCGCTCGGCGAGTCGCAGGTCGCCGGTGTAGCGCGACTTCACCTCGATCACGAGGGGCGTGCGCCCGCCGATCCGGGCGAGGAAATCCGGCAGGGTCGGGATGTGCTCGGCGCTCCCCGCCACCGCCAGCGCCGCGAGGGCGGCGGCGGGGCGCGCGCCGACCGCATCCGCGGCCGTTGTCAGGCGGCCCAGGGTCTCGTCGTGGAACACCATCGCCTCGCCGTCGGCACTCAGCTGCACGTCGCACTCGATGGCATAGCCGCCCCGGACCGCCGCCTCGGCGGCGGCGGCCGTGTTCTCGGGCAGGCCGGCCGCCCGGTCGTGCAGGCCGCGATGGGCGATGGGGCGGGCGGTGAGCCAGTCGGGGGCGTTCGGGGTCATTTGACCTCGAACATCGCCTCGACCTCGACGGCCGCGTCGAGGGGCAGTTCGGCGACGCCGACGGTGGAGCGGGCGTGGCGGCCGCGGTCGCCCAGGATTTCCACCATGAGGTCGGAGGCGCCGTTCATGATGCCGGCCAGCCCCGCGAAGGTCGGGACCGCGTTGATGAAGCCGCCGAGGCGGATGCACTGCACGACCCCGCGCTCGAGGTCGCCCACCGCCGCCTGCACCTGGGCCAGCACGTTGAGGGCGCAGAGCCGGGCCGCGGCGATGCCGTCCTCCACCGAGACCTCGGCCCCGAGCTTGCCGATGTGGGCGCTGGCGATCTTGCCGTCGGCGCCGAAGCAGATCTGGCCGGAAATCACCACGAGGTTGCCGCTGCGCACGAACGGCACGTAATTCGCAACGGGTGCGGCAGCCTTCGGCAGGGTCAGGCCGAGGGCTTCCAGGCGTTCCGTGACGGTGCTCATGCTGCGTCGTTCCTCTCGTGGGCGGCTGACCCCTGGCGGGTCGGCGTGTCAGGCCTGACGCGGCTCTGAGCACTTCCGGGCGCAGGGTGCAAGGCATGACGCACGGCGAACCGCGTGCCGCGCACGACAGCCTAATTGGCATGCATGTCAGGGATGTGAACCCGGTCTGTCGTTGACAGAATTGGACATTTCTCTAGTAATCGCGCGCGTGCCGCCCCATCCGAGGCGGCACTTTCATTTGGTGCGGTCGCGTCTCCGGCGTGCCCGCGAGAGACACGGGAAGACGGGATCGTGACATCCGCCCTTCTGCCGACCTATGCCCGGGCTCCCATCGCCTTCGAGCGCGGGGAGGGCGCATGGCTGGAGGCGCGCGGGGGCGAGCGATACCTCGACTTCGGCGCCGGCATCGCGGTGAACGCCCTGGGTCACACCCACCCGCACCTCGTGGCGGCCCTGACCGAGCAGGCGGGCAAGCTCTGGCACACCTCGAACCTGTTCGAGATCCCGGAGGGCGAGCGGCTGGGCCGCCGCCTCGTGGACGCGACCTTCGCGGACGTGGCCTTCTTCGCCAATTCGGGCGCCGAGGCCAATGAGGCCGCCATCAAGATGGCGCGCAAGTATCACGCGGCCGGCGGCCATCCGGAGCGCTTCCGGATCATCACCATCGAGGGCGCCTTCCACGGCCGGACCCTGGCGACGATCGCGGCCGGCGGCCAGCAGAAGTACATCGAGGGCTTCGGTCCGAAGGTCGACGGCTTCGACCAGGTGCCCTTCGGCGACCACGACGCCCTGCGGGCCGCCATCGGCCCGGAGACCGCCGCGATCCTGATCGAGCCGATCCAGGGGGAGGGCGGCGTACGCCCCGTGCCGCCGCAATGCCTGCGCGGCCTGCGCGCGCTCTGCGACGAACACGGCATCCTGCTGATCATGGACGAGGTCCAGACCGGGGTCGGGCGTACGGGCAAGCTCTTCGCGTACGAGTGGGCGGGGGCGGCCCCCGACATCATGAGCGCGGCCAAGGGCATCGGCGGCGGGTTCCCGCTGGGCGTCTGCCTCGCCACGGCAGAGGCCGCGCGCGGTATGACGGCCGGCAGCCACGGCACCACCTTCGGCGGCAACCCGCTGGCCATGGCGGTGGGTAATGCCGTCCTGGACGTGGTGCTGTCCGACGGTTTCCTCGACCATGTCCAGCGCATGGGCCTCATCCTGAAGCAGCGCCTGGCCGCCCTGCAGGACCGGCACCCGAGCGTCATCGCCGATATCCGCGGCGAAGGCCTGATGCTCGGCCTCAAGCTCCACGTGCCCAACACCGCGTTCACGGCCGCCGCCCGCGACGCGCACCTGCTGGTCATCCCGGCGGGCGACAACGTGGTGCGCCTGCTGCCGCCGCTGATCATCACGGAAGCCGACGTGGCGGAGGCGGTCACCCGCCTCGACACGGCGGCCGGGCGCCTCGGGACGCGCCTGCGCGGCGCCGCCGAGTAGCCGGACCGCCGCCCGCCCTTCCGGCCGCGATGCCGGACCTGCCCGGACCGGGCCAGCCTCGACCGGAACCGCCCGAACCGGGACCACGCACACGAAGAACGGACCGATGACCACGACACTGAACGGGACCGGCCACGGAACCCGCCACTTCCTCGACCTCAAGGATTTCTCGGCCGAGCAGCTGCGCACGGTTCTGGACGCCGCCGCCCGCATCAAGGCGCGCCGCCGTAAGGGCGAACTGGCCGAGGACCGTCCCCTCATCGGCAAGACCCTGGCGATGGTGTTCGACCGGCCCTCGACCCGCACCCGCGTGTCGTTCGACGTCGGCATGCGCGAGCTCGGCGGCGAGACCCTGATGCTGACGGGCAGCGAGATGCAGCTCGGCCGCGGCGAGACCGTGGGCGACACCGCCCGCGTGCTTTCGCGCTACGTCGACGCGATCATGATCCGCATCCTCGACCATGGCCTGATGCTGGAGCTGGCCGAGTACGCCACCGTGCCGGTGATCAACGCCCTGACCAAGGTCTCGCACCCCTGCCAGATCATGGCCGATCTCCTGACCTTCGAGGAGCACCGTGGGCCGATCCGGGGCCGCACCGTGGCCTGGTCGGGAGACGCCAACAACGTGCTCGCCTCCTGGGTGCACGCCGCCGCGCGCTTCGACTTCACCCTCAACATCGCGGCGCCGCCGGAACTGTCGACGCCCCAGCCGCTCCTCGATTGGGCCAAGGCGCAGGGCGCCACCGTCAACGTCACCACCGACGCCTACGCGGCGGTGGACGGGGCGGACGCGGTGGTCACCGATTGCTGGGTCTCCATGGGCGACGAGGACGACCAGCACCGGCACAACCTGCTCGTGCCCTACCGGGTCGATGCCCGCCTGATGGCGGCCGCGGCCAAGGACGCGATCTTCATGCACTGCCTGCCGGCCCATCGCGGCGAGGAAGTCACCGCCGAGGTGATCGACGGGCCGCAATCGGTGATCTTCGACGAGGCCGAGAACCGCCTGCACGCCCAGAAGGGCATCCTCGCCTGGTGCCTGCGGGCCCACGGCCTCTGAGCGGACTCTGAGGCGCGCGGGGGGCATCCGCACGCGGCCCGGCCCGGCCCCGTCGCGCCGCTGCGCCCGGATGCCTATATAGGGCCTATCCTTGCCCGAGGGTTGGGCGCGGCCGCGCGACGAGTGCGGCCGTTCCGACCGGTGCGCCGCCGATTCCCCTCGGCGATCCCCTGACCATGATCCTGACCCCGAGGGGTCGCGTGGTCCGTGGCCCAGCCCTCGCGTTCGTCGAGCCCGATCGGAGCTGCCATGACTTCTGGAACGCCTGCTGGAACGACCGCCGGACACGGAGCCCCCCTCCTCATCGAGGGCGACGACGACGTCGTGCTGCCCTTCGCCGTCGAGGCGCTGGACGTGCGCGGCCGCGTGGTCCGGCTCGGCCCTGCCGTCGACACCATCCTGCGCCGCCACGGCTATCCGGACGCGGTGGCGCGCCTCCTCGGGGAGGCGGCGGCCCTCACCGTGCTCCTCGGCTCGTCCCTGAAGTTCGAGGGCCGCTTCCAGCTCCAGACCAAGACCGACGGTCCGGTTGCGATGATCGTCGTCGATTTCGAGGCGCCCGACCGCCTGCGCGCCACCGCGCGCTTCGATACCGGCCGGGTGGAAGCCCTCGGCGCCGGGCCGCTACAGGACGGGGACCTGATCGGGCAGGGTCATCTGGCCATGACCATCGACCAGGGCCCGACCAGCAGCCGCTACCAAGGCGTCGTCGCCCTGGAGGGCCAGAGCCTGGAGGAGGCGGCGCACCAGTATTTCCGCCAGTCGGAGCAGATCCCGACCCAGGTCCGCCTCGCGGTGGCCGAGCAATATGCCGGCGGCGCCCGGACCTACCGGGCCGGCGGCCTGCTGGTGCAGTTCCTGCCCCAATCCATCGACCGCGCGCGCCTGGCCGACCTGCCGCCGGGCGACATCCCCGAGGGCCACGTCCACCTCGACGCGCATGGGGTGCCCGAGGACGATGCCTGGGTCGAGGCACGCAGCCTTGTCTCCACCATCGAGGACCACGAGCTCGTCGACCCCGAGGTCTCGGCCGAGCGCCTGCTCTACCGCCTGTTCCACGAGCGCGGCGTGCGGGTATTCGAGGCGCAGGGCGTGCACGAGCAGTGCCGTTGCTCCCCCGAGCGGGTGATGGGCATGATCACCTCGTTCTCGCCCCAGGAACGCAGGGACATGATTGCCGACGATGGCCGCATCGGCATCACCTGCGAGTTCTGCTCGCGGCGCTACGACCTCGATCCGGCGGCGGTGGAAGCTGAGGTTGCAGCGCAGGGCAACACGCCGCCTGACGTTGCCGCTTCGGACGTCGCCAGCCGATCGAACGGTTGAATTCGGGCTCCGGCGACAAGAATTTCAGCCCGCGAAACAAGCTTGGCCTTAGCATATTGCAGTACAGCGTAGAGTGTCGCGACCGGATAGGAAGTTTTCGATTGAACCGTTTCTGAAGGTTCGACGTTTCGGGTTTCTCAAATGTGCTCAACAAGAGTCCTGGAGGAACGTCGATGAAAACTTTCGTGGTGGGTTTGACGGCTCTGCTGATGACGACGTCGGCCTATGCGCAGGGCGCCAGCCAGGCGGGTGGCGCCGGTGGCGAAGCTGGTGCGCGCGGCGGGGCTGCCGCGCGGAGCCAGAGCGGCGGCGAGGGGGCCTCGGGCGCCCGCGGCGAGATGGGCGGCCGGGCCGAGGCCGGCGGGCGCCGCGAGGGCGGGGGCATGGAGTCCGGCCGCCGAGGCGATACGGCGGCCCGGGATTCTCAGGGCCGGGATTCTCAGGACAAGGCGTCTCGGGACAAGGACGCGCAGGGCCGCAGCGCGGAGCGCGGTGACCGGGACGGCGCGCGCGGCGACCGTTCCGATGACCGGGCGACGCGCACGTCCTCCCGCGAGGACCGCATCGGCGGCCGCGAGCGGCGCGACCGCGTCTCCGTGCAGTCGCGGAGCGAAACGCGCAGCGAGCGTTTCGAGGGCGGGCGCCGTTCGGGTCGCTTCGTCTTCATCGGTGGCCAGCGCGTGGTCTACGGCTCACCGGAATATCGTCGCCTCGTCACCGTCGAGCATCGCGGCGGCGATCGCGTGGTCGAGCGCTCGCGCCGGCGCTACGTCACCATCCGGGGCCAGCGCGTCCTCTACGGCTCGCCCCAGTACCGGCGCCTCGTCAGCGTCGAGGAGACGACGACCCGCCGTCCCGGCACCCGCTACGTCGTCGTGCGCGGCCAGCGCGTCCTCTACGGCTCGCCGGAATACCGCCGCCTGACGGTGACCGAGCGCCGCGGCGTCACCGTCGGCGCCCGCTTCGAGGAGCGCGGCTTCCGCGGCAAGGCCGTCTCGTCCCGCACCGACGAGCGGCGTGACAGCCGGCAGGAGACCACCCGAAACGTCCGCTCGACGCAGAGCGAGTCGCGGGACGGTATCCGCAATGCCGATACCCGCCAGCAGGGCGGCCGCAACGGCGCCTCGGCCGAGCGCGGGATGAACCGCGACCGTGGGACAGAGGGCTCGGGCATCCGCAACGCGGCCGACCGGTCGGGCGGCGCCGAGCGCGGCACCATGAACACCGGCAACCGGACCGGGGGCGCCGAGCGCGGCATGAATACCGGCGCGCAGGGCGGCAAGTCCGGCGGCGGCATGGCTAATGGCGGCGGTGCCGGCGAGCGTACCGGCGGTCAGGGCGGCGCGGGTCGCAACTGATCGCAACGGCCGAACGCAGGACCCGAACGCGGCGCCGGACCTCTACACGGAGGCCCGGCGCTCAAGCCTTCAGGACCGGATCGCCGATGTCGCCGCCGCCCCGGCGGGCGAGGTAGGCCGGCTGGAACAGGCACATCCGCACCGCGTCCCGATACTTGCCGTTGACGAAGAACTCGTCCTTCAGGATGCCTTCGGGCTCGAATCCGCAGCGCTCGTAGATCCGCACTGCGCGGGCATTGTCCTTGTCCACGTGCAGGTAGAGCTTGTGGATGTTCAGGACGCTGAAGGCGTAGTCCGCGACGCGCACGTCCTCCCGCGAGGACCGCGTCGGCGGTCGCGAACAACGCGGCCGCGTCTCCGTCCAGACGCGGAGCGAAACCCGTAGCGAGCGCTTGGAGGGTGGGCGCCGCCCGGGCCGAGCCTGCGCCTGACCATTCTCGACGGCGCCTTCCAGGCCAAGCCCTGCGAAGAGTGGTGCAACTTCCACGGCATGCGCTGCGCGGTCGTCAAGAAGGACCCCGATCAGAAGGGCTTCGTCGTGTTGAAGCGGCGCTGGGTGGTCGAGCGGACCCATGCCTGGTTCAACCGTTTCCGACGCCTGCCCATACGCTACGAAAGGCGCATCGACATCTACCAAGCCTTCAGCACCCTCGCCGCCAGCCTCATAACCCTCAACCAAATCAGACGGTTCTGTTAGGCGTTCTTAAAACAGACTAATTCAGATGCGCGAGGGCCAGCAAGCCCGTTGACAGATCGACGCATTAAGAGATATCAAATCTCTGCTATAGACGTTTTATTTATGATCTTCGCTAGCTAATATTTCGCTTTCGGGATAAAACTAATATGGCGATAGAAATGCCCTATTGTTGCACCGATATAATTAGGCTTCCTATTTGAAGAACAGGAACGCCTGCTGTAGAGCGACCTGGACAGCATAACATATCATGCTTCCATGATCGTATGCGCGATAAAAACTCAGCACCGAGGATCCGCCAGTGATCATTGACAACTATCTACGTAGCATAAAATATAAGCCCAATTGTATTATCCATGCAGGCGCCCATTATGCTCAAGAAAAAGATGCGTATATCTCACTAGAACCTTCAACGATAGTTTGGATTGAGGGCGATCCAGAAATATTCTCCAAATTAGACAAAATAATCGATGTCGATTCGCGTCAGGGGCCACCCAGGCAAATTTGCAGACAAGCCCTATTAAGTGATGTCGATGGTAAAAAGGTAAATTTTCACCGATTTAATAATCTTGGAGCATCTTCTAGTATTTTTCAAGCGACGCCATTATTAACTTCTAACTGGCCAGGCGTTGTTGAAACAGGAAGTGTCGACGTACTTGAGACGACAAGACTAGACTCATTTCTATCGTCGCTGGAAATCAAACCGGAAGATGTAGATGTGATGGTCTTTGATATACAGGGCTCTGAGCTTTTAGCTTTAAATGGATCCGGCGAATATCTCGAAAAAGTTAAATTTATTGAGGTCGAATTATCTCAAGAAGCCATCTACGTTGGAGCGCCGCTTGCAACCGACGTCGACTCTTTTCTCCAAGCAAGAGGCTTTGTTCGTCAAACGGATATGATCTGGCATGGCGACGCTGTTTACAGTCGGTCCGAATAAAATATAATATCATAATAGGCCGCCATCGACGCTAGATTTCGTAACGGGATGGCGGCAACGCCTTTATGTGCTGAAAAGACGAAATTGTTTTTGTCTCGAAGGTCAGCAGACTTGAACGGCACGCTTTAGCTCTGATCCCGGACTACCACCCTTCGGCAATGCAACTGATGCGTTAGGCGTAGCCAGCACGCAGGACCCACGGGATGCCGCTGAGGATCGCACGCAGTGACAAGACCGCGTCGACGCCCCCGAACAAAACCCCGCTTCCGCCTACCCACGCCCTGGGCCTATGCTCTCTGCCACGCTGCATGAATGGCCAAAGTCGAGCGAGTGTCTCCCACAAAACTCCCGCTGCACGGGCGTACTCAAGGCGAGAACCGTCGACGGTCGGGAGTTTTGTGAGGCACTCTTAAGCCTTCAGGACCGGATCGCCGATGTCGCCGCCGCCCCGGCGGGCGAGGTAGGCCGGCTGGAACAGGCACATCCGCACCGCGTCCCGATACTTGCCGTTGACGAAGAACTCGTCCTTCAGGATGCCCTCGGGCTCGAACCCGCAGCGCTCGTAGATCCGCACCGCGCGGGCATTGTCCTTGTCCACGTGCAGGTAGAGCTTGTGGATGTTCAGGACGCTGAAGGCGTAGTCCATGGCGATGCGGGTGGCGCGCGGGGCGTAGCCCTGGCCCTGGAAGGCCGGGTGGATCGCGATCTGGAATTCGCAGCGCCGGTGTAGGTGGTTGATCTCGACCAGCTCGACGAGACCGGCGGGCGCGCCCTCCGAATTGGCGATGATGAAGCGCCGCTCCGTCTGGTTGTGGATGTTGCGCTCGTAGAGCTGCGCCAGCTCGGCGAAGGACTCGTAGGCCTCCTCGAACCAGTAGCGCATGATGCTGTCGTTGTTGTTGAGCTGATGCACGAACATCAGGTCCTCGCGCTCCAGCGGGCGCAACTTCACCGGGCCGTCCGCCGCGATGGTCCGGGACACGAAGGCCGTCATGGCGCCACGCACGCGGCGATGAGCCGGTCCATGAAGGCCTCCCCGGCCTTCAGGGCCGCCAGGGTGATGTACTCGTCCGGCTGGTGCGCCTGGTCGATGGAGCCCGGGCCGCAGACCACGGTGGGGATGCCGGCGACCTGGAAGCGCCCGGCCTCGGTGGCGTAGGGCACCGAGATCGTGTGGTTGCGCTCCGCCACCCGGAGCGCCAGCCGCTCGGCCGCCGAGCCGGGCTCGGGGGCGAGGCCCGGCACCGAGACCTCCTCCAAGGTCTCGATCCGCCCGTAATCGCCGTAGCGGTTGAGCCGGTCGCGCAGCACGGTGCGCACCTTGGCCTCGAACAGGGCGGGGATCTCGCCCATGTCGAGGTCGGGCAGGCCGCGGAACTCCCAGTGGAAGGTGCAGACCTTGGGCAGGATGTTGCGGGCCGTGCCACCCGCGATGGTGCCAACATGCACGGTGGTGGCGGGCGGATCGAAGCGCCCTGAGGCGTCACCGCGTGCGATCATCGCGTCGGCGATCCGGTTCAGTTCCGAGACGAGGTCGGCCGCCGCCATCACGGCGTTTGCGCCGAGCATCGGCTTGGCCGAATGCGCCTCGTGGCCGTGCACGGTGGTGAGGTAGGTGACGATGCTCTTGTGCGCGTCGGCGACTTCGAGGTCGGTGGGCTCGCCGACGATCACCGCGCCCGGGCGCGGCAAGTCGGCGCCGAAGCGCGCGATGGTGTCGGCGACGCCGAGGCAGGTCGTCTCCTCGTCGTAGGACAGGAGGATATGGATCGGGCGCTTGAGGTCGGCGGCCAGGAAGCGCGGGATCGCCGCGAGGGCCAGGGCGCAGAAGCCCTTCATGTCCACGGCCCCGCGCCCATAGGCGCGCCCGTCCGCCACCCGCAGGGTGAAGGGGTCGGCGCTCCAGGCCTGGCCCGTCACCGGCACCACGTCGGTATGGCCCGAGAGCACGACACCGCCATCGACCCGTGGGCCGACGGTGGCGAACAGGGCCGCCTTGTCGCCGGTCGCGTTCGGCACGCGGACGAAGGGCACGCCGAGATCGTCGAGAGAGGCCGCCACGCTGTCGATCAGCGCGAGGTTCGATTTCGAACTCTCGGTGTCGAAGGCCACGAGCCGCGCCAGCCAGTCGAGGGTCTCCGGGCGCGGGCCTTCGTTTGACATGGCCCTAATGCACGCTGCGTCGGACGTGGGGCGAATCCAGCGAGAAGGCCGGGATTTCCGCCTCGAAGCTCTCGCCGCCATGGGTGGCCATGGTGTAGCTGCCGGCCATCAGGCCGTCCGGCGTCGTGAGGGGGCAGCCGCTGGTGTAGCTGAAGGATTCGCCGGGCTCGAGCACCGGCTGCTTGCCGACGACCCCGGCGCCGCGGACCTCCTGGGTCTCCCCGCGCCCGTCGACGATGCGCCAGTGGCGCGAGCGCAGTTGCACCTGCTCCGAGCCGTTGTTCACGATCTCGACCGTGTAGGCGAAGAAGTAGCGGCTCTCGGCCGGGGACGATTCTTCCTCGACGAAGCGTGGCATGACGGTCACGCTGATCCCGCGCGTCTGAGCCTTGTACATCGCCGTCTCTGCCTCCCTGGCCGGACCTGAACCCCGAGCGCGCTGCGTTCGCGACAAGCACAGGGCGTCGTGGTACGGCCCTCGCAAAACCGCGTCAATCGCGGTGAATGCGGGGATGCCCGCCCAAGATCGAGGTCCGTGTCCGTGGTCGAGGAGACCGTTTCGCGCTCCGCCCTGCCGCCGCCCGGCCGGGCGCTCCTCGCCAGCCTCGCCATCGCGGTCCTGGCCGGAGCCTTCGCCTGGTCCGCGCCCGAGCGCAACGGCTGGGCCGCGGGGGCGCTCGCCGGGGCGTTGATCCTCGACGGGCTGGCGCAGGCGGCGGGAGCCTGGCTCGCACGGCACGGGGATGGGCCGCCCCGGATCGCCGGCCTGCCCTCGCTGGTACTGGCCTTCGGGCCGACCGCAGGCCTCGGGGCCGTCCTGTTCACCGCCGCCCTGCTGGTCTGGCCCGCCGGCTTCCCGCTGCTGGCGAGCGCGCTGGCCGGGCTCGTCGCCATGGGCGCCATCGCGCGCCTCGTCCTCGCCTGGATCGTCCTGCGGATCGACCGGGACCCGGACGCTTAACCGGACTTTAGGCGATCCGGCCGCAATCGTGCAGGATACGGCGTTCCCGCCCCGGTCGCCGGGGCGGTGCCCGAGTGATCAGCGGGTGGTGCGAACGGATGCCGGACGCGATGCAGGACGGGGCGGACAGCCGCCAGCACGGAATCTTGGCCGCGGGCGGGATCGAGGCCCTGACGCGCGCGGGCGCGATCCGGCCCGACACGCCCTACGCCCCCGACCAGATTCAGCCCGCGAGCCTCGACCTGCGCCTCGGCGCCCGGGTTTTTCGCGTGCGCACCAGCTTCCTGCCCGGCGCCCGCACGGTCTCGGCCTGTATCGCGGCCTTCGCGCTGCACGAGATGGACCTGGCGCAGGGGGCGGTGCTGGAGACCGGCTGCGTCTACATCGCCGAGTTGCAGGAGCACCTCGCCCTGCCGGACGACCTTGCCGCCAGCGCCAATCCGAAGAGCTCGACCGGCCGCATCGACGTCTTCACCCGGGTCATCACCGACCGGGGCGCCGCCTTCGATCAGGTCGAGGCCGGCTATCACGGGCCGCTCTATGCCGAGATCTCGCCCCGCACCTTCCCGGTGAAGGTCCGCACCGGCTCGCGCCTGTCACAGATCCGCTTCCGGCGCGGCGAGCCCCGCCTCACCGACACCGAGCTCGCCACCCTGCACGCGACCTCGCCCCTGGTCGACGCCCTGAGCCCGACCTTCCAGGGCGGCATCGGCGTCTCGATCGATCTCTCGGGCTTCTCCGGCCTCGTCGGCTACCGCGCCCGGCGCCACACCGGCCTCGTCGACGTCGACGCGCCCGGCGCCCACCGGGCAGTGGATTTCTGGGAGCCGCTGCACGCCGACCCGTCGCGGGCCCTGATCCTCGATCCCGGCCAGTTCTACATCCTGGCCTCCAAGGAGGCGGTGCAGGTGCCGCCCGACTTCGCCGCCGAGATGGTGCCGTTCGACCCTCTGGTGGGCGAATTCCGGGTCCATTACGCCGGCTTCTTCGATCCGGGCTTCGGCTTCGCCGCCGCCGGAGGTGCCGGCGCCCGCGCCGTCCTCGAGGTGCGCTCGCGCGACGTGCCGTTCCTCCTCGAGGACGGCCAGATCGTCGGCCGCCTCGTCTACGAGCGCATGGCCGAGCGCCCGGCCACCCTGTACGGATCGGGAGCGGGCTCGAACTACCAGGCCCAGGGCCTCAAGCTCTCGAAGCACTTCGCCTGAAGCCCACGCGCCGAATCAGGTGTTTCGCAGTGCAAGACGCACCGCGATGCGGATGACGCATGTCTTGTGGATTGCGGGGACAGCGCTGCGGATTGCCGTCGGGGCGGCGGCGATCCAAGACCAGATGGGACCGCATCAAGATCTCGAGCGACGATCCGCAGGTATTTCAGCGGCTTAACAGATGCGGAGCATCCCGGCACCGAGCACCGCCCGGGGCTTACTGATTCCAGGGCGCATAAACGGGCGAGGCGAGCCCTTAATCCCGGAAAATGGGGCTTGGCGACTGAATTATTCTGCTTGCACGCATATCTGGTATACCAAATAATGCATACATGCGGCCCTGGATTTTTGGCGTCGCAGCGTCACCCCACGCCAGCGGGGCGCGAAATTGCAAGATAATTCGAATTCGGCATAACAGCACGAAACACAAGATCGAATACGGGAGAAAGCTCATGGCCCTGACCGCTGCCGCGCCCCCAACGGCGAAACCGACCGTCAATCGATGGCTGCAACTTGTCCTCGGCGTGGCCTGCATGGTCGCGGCGGCGAACATTCAATACGCCTGGACCCTCTTCGTTCCGGAAATCCAGAAAACCTTCGGCTGGGATCGCGCCGCGATCCAGGTCGCCTTCACGATCTTCGTCGTGGTGCAGACCTGGCTGACGCCGATCGAGGGTTACTTCATCGACAAGTATGGCCCGAGCCGGGTGGTGATGTTCGGCGGCCTGATGACGGGTCTGGCCTGGATCATCAACTCCTACGCCACCTCGCTCACCGGCTTCTACATGGGCTCGGTGGCCGGCGGCATCGGCGTCGGCTGCGTCTACGCCACCTGCATCAACAACGCCTTGAAGTGGTTCCCGGACAAGCGCGGCCTCGCGGTCGGCCTGACGGCGGGCGGCTACGGCGCCGGCTCGGCCCTGACGATCATTCCGATCGCCAACATGATCTCCCAGGGCAGCTACGCCCAGGCGTTCTTCACCTTCGGCTTGATCCAGGGCGGCATCATCATGCTGGCGGCCATCGGCCTGCGCGGTCCGGCCAAGGGCGAGGTCGTCTACTCCACCAAGGTGCTGCAAACCCGCCGCGACTACACCCTGCGTGAAGCCCTGCGCACGCCGGTGTTCTGGGTGATGCTGCTGATGTTCACCTGCACGGTCACCGGCGGCCTGATGGCGGTGGCCCAGCTCGGCGTCATCGCGCAGGATCTCGGCGTCAAGGAATTCCAGGTCAACCTGTACTTCTTCGCCATGGCGGCCCTGCCCTTCGCGCTGATGCTCGACCGGGTGATGAACGGCATCTCGCGCCCGCTCTTCGGCTACATCTCGGACCGGATCGGCCGCGAGAAGACGATGTTCATCGCCTTCTCGATGGAAGGCATCGGCATCGTGGCGCTCGGATACTTCGGCACCAACCCGTGGGCCTTCGTGATCCTCTCGGGCATCGTGTTCCTGGCCTGGGGCGAGGTCTACTCGCTGTTCAGCGCCACGGCCGCCGACACCTTCGGCTCCAAGCACATCGGCAAGATCTACGGCGTGCTCTACTGCGCCAAGGGTTTCGCGGCCCTGTTCGTCCCCGTGGGCAACCTGCTCATGCAGGCCACCGGCACCTGGGCCACCGTGCTCTACACCGTGGCGGTGATGGATCTGATCGCGGCCTTCCTGGCCCTGGCGGTACTCCGGCCCATGCTCAAGCGGCACCACGCCGCGCAGGGGAACGTCCAGCCCGCCGGCGTCCTCGCCCACGCCTGAGCCCGGCGCCCGCCCCCACCGCACGGGGGCGGGCCCATGGAGGGATCGCTCTCCCAAGACCCGACAGCCCCGC
>NZ_BPQL01000046.1 GCF_022179225.1 Methylobacterium goesingense | reverse complement strand
CTTCTCGCCGGCCGCGGCGCCGCGCTCGCGCTCCTGCTGCCGCTCTCCGCACAGGCCCAGGAGGCCGGCGACGCCGCGGCCGGCGAGAAGGCCTTCGCGCCCTGCAAGGCCTGCCACGCCTTCGGCAAGAACGGCGTCGGCCCCGACCTGAAGGGTGTCGTCGGTCGCAAGGCCGGCACGCACGAGGGCTACAACTACTCCGCCGCCCTGAAGGGCTCGGGCATCACCTGGGACGAGGCCAACCTCAAGGAGTGGCTGAAGGACCCCAAGGCGAAGGTGCCGGGCAACAAGATGGTCTATCCGGGCCTCAAGGACGACAAGAAGCTCGCCGACGTGATCGCGTATCTCGGCACGCAGAAGTAAGCGTCGCGCCCGGTCCCGCGCGGGACCGGATTCGCCGTCTGCAATGCTTGTCTCCGTTGGCGAATGCCCACGGATGGGCCGTCCCCGCCTCCGGCGGGGGCGGCTCCCGCGTTCAGGCTCCGGCCTCGGCCCGTTCCTCCGCCCGCGCCGCGCCGGGGCTCGCGTCCTGCGCGAGGTTCTGGTGCAGGGAGGTGCGCAATTGGACGAGGGTGTCGAGGAGCGCGCGGCGGCCGTCCATGTCGAGGCCCGTGAGGCCGCCCGCGAGGCCCGGCACGCATTCCATGCGCTGGCGCAGGGCCCGCCCGCCCGGGGTGAGGAAGATGCTGACCTGCCGCTCGTCGGTGCGGTCACGGGCACGGCGGACATGGCCGGCCGCCTCCAAGCGCTTCAACAGGGGCGTCAGGGTTCCGGAATCGAGGAAGAGGCGCTGACCGATCTCCTTGACCGTCAGGCCCTCCTCTTCCCACAGCACCAGCAACACCAGATATTGCGGATAGGTCAGGTCGTGCCCCGCCAGCAGCGCCCGGTAGGCGCGCCCGAAGGCGTGGGCCGTAGCGTAGACGGCAAAGCAGAGCTGGCTGTCGAGGCTCAGGGCGTCGGCGCCCGGGTCCGCGACAGGCTCGGTGCGGGGGCGGGTGGTCCGTCCCGACATGATGCGGTGTCCTTCCTGATGGCGACCGGACGGAACCGGCGGCCTGTCACGACCTTATGCAAAACTCATATTGCGCACAATCAAGTTCCGTGCGAGATGAAAATTAGATTGCGCGCAATCGAGATCGCTTTGGCCAAGGCCGGAGCGTAGCGTCCGATCCGACCACCCCGTTCCACGACGAGGAGAGACCGACATGAAGGCACTCTACACCGCACACGCCCATGCCACCGGCGGCCGCGAGGGTTCTGCCGCGACCGAAGATTCCAAGGTGGACGTCAAGCTCTCGACGCCGAAGGAGCTCGGCGGCGGCGGTGGCGCCGGCACCAATCCGGAGCAGCTCTTCGCAGCCGGCTACGCGGCCTGCTTTCTCGGCGCGATCAAGTTCGTAGCCGGCAAGGACAAGATCCAGGTGTCGGAGGATTCCAAGATCGAGTCGAGCGTCGGCATCGGCCCGCGCGACGACGGCACCGGCTTCGGCCTCGTTGTCGCCCTGAAGGCGACCCTGCCGGGCCTCGACCGGGCGGTCGCCGAGGATCTCGTGAAGCGTGCCGACGTGGTGTGCCCCTACTCCCACGCCACCCGTGGCAACATCCAGGTCGACATCTCGGTCGCCTGAGTCTTCGCGTCGGCCGGGCGGTCAGTTCCGCTCGGCCGAAGCCTCGGGCCTGCTCCCCGGGAAATGCGTTTCCAGCACGTCCCAGACCCGCTCGACCATCTCGGCGACCGGCACCGAGAACTGGGCCGGGCGCGCGGCCTTCCACTCAGCGTTGCTGGTGATGGCGGCCGCCGCCTTGGCGCCCTCGATCAGGTCCTTGATCTGGACCTCGCCGGCCTCGCGCTCGTTCGAGCCCTGGATGATCGCGCAGGGGCTGCCGCGCCGGTCGGCATACTTCATCTGCGCCTTCATGCCCGAGCCGCCGAGATAGAGCTCGGCCCGGATGCCGGCCTCGCGCAGGCTCGAGACCAGCCGCTGGTACTCGGCGATGTTTTCGCGATCCAACACCAAGACAACGACGGGACCGGGCTTGGCGGTGCCCTCGAGAAGTGGGCTCTTCACGAGTTGCAGCGCCGAGAACAGGCGCGAGACGCCGATGGAGAAGCCGGTGGCCGGCACCGGCTCGCTGCGGAAGCGCCCGACGAGGCCGTCGTAGCGCCCGCCGCCGGAAACCGAGCCGAAGCGCACGGTCTGGCCGTCCTCGTTGGTGACCGGGAAGGTCAGCTCCGCCTCGTAGACCGGGCCGGTGTAGTATTCGAGCCCGCGCACCACGGACGGGTCGATGCGGATGCGATCCTCGTAGCCGGCGGCGGCGAACAGGGCGGCCATGTCGGCGAGTTCGCGCACGCCCTCCAGGCCGATGGCGCTGCCCGCGAGCGACGCCTCGAAGTTCGACAGCGTGGTGGCGTTGTCGGCAGGCGCCGATCCGGTCCCGGTCCAGCCGGTGAAGGCCAGGACGCGCCCGATCGCCTCGTCCGCCAGCCCCGCCCCCTTGGTGAAGTCGCCGCTCTCGTCCTTGCGGCCGGCGCCCAGCAATTCGCGCACGCCCGCATCGCCGAGGCGGTCGAGCTTGTCGATGGCGCGCAGAACG
Source organism: Methylobacterium goesingense (assembly GCF_022179225.1). Classification (GTDB taxonomy): domain Bacteria; phylum Pseudomonadota; class Alphaproteobacteria; order Rhizobiales; family Beijerinckiaceae; genus Methylobacterium; species Methylobacterium goesingense. Next base: position 23,744 of record NZ_BPQL01000046.1, on the reverse strand, counting down.
GTCAGGCGCTGGCCGGCCTTGTCGGGGCCACTGAGGCCGATCGATTCCATCAGGCCGTCGAGCACCTTGCGGTTGTTGACCTTCACCACGTACTGGCCGGTGAGCCCGAGCTTCTCCAGGGTGTCGGCCATCAGCATGCAGATCTCGGCATCGGCCGCCACCGAGCCGGCCCCGACGATATCGGCATCGAACTGCATGAACTGGCGGAAGCGGCCCGGACCCGGCTTCTCGTTGCGGAAGACGTAGCCCGCGCGAAAGCTCCGGTAGGGCTTGGGGATCGCATCGAAGTGCTCGGCCACGTGCCGGGCGAGCGGCGCGGTGAGGTCGTAGCGCAGCGAGAGCCAGGATTCGTCGTCGTCCTGGAACGAGAACACGCCCTCGTTCGGGCGGTCGAGGTCGGGCAGGAACTTGCCCAGCGCCTCGGTGTACTCGACGAAGGGCGTCTCCAGCGCCTCGAAGCCATAGAGTTCGAAGCTCCGGCGGATCGTCTCCAGCATGCGGTGCTGGGCGGCGATCTCGTCCTCGCGACGGTCGACGAAACCGCGCGGCAGGCGTGGCTTCAGGGTGTCGGCCTTGTTTGAATCGGCCTTGGCCATGGTGATCTTCGCGTCCGTCGGGGCTGTTCGGGGTCCCGGGGGCTCTATCGCGGGCGGCCGGGGGCGGCAAGCGCACCGGGCGTCTGGCTGCCTGGCACCCGAGCGCCCGGCATCAGAGCGCCAGGGCGAGCAGGGCCGCGAGGCTCACGAGGGCGATGGGGATCTGCACCGGGCGCAGGCGGGCGAAGAACAACGGTGCCTTACCCCGTCGGGCCGCGATCGGATCGAGGACCGCAATGGCGGTGAAGCCGACGAGGAGCAGGAGCAGGGCCGGCACGGCCGCGTCGAGGGTCGTCAGCACCAGGGCGGCGAAGCCGAGGCTGAATAGCCCGATCATGGTGGCGATCTGGGTGACGGTGGCCCCGCCCTCGGTGCGGAAGCTGACGCCCCGGCGCACCCCCGACAGGAACAGCAGGATGGCGCAGCCCCACAGGATCGTCAGCGCGGCGGCGGCCTGCCCGAGGTCGGTGCCGCGCCAACCCCAGGCGGCCAGCGCACCGGCGGCGAAGGGCAGCATCGGCCCGTAGCCGAACACGATGCTGAGCCACGGCACGGCGCGGGGTTCCGTGACCCGCAGGGTCCGTCCGTCGGGTCGATCGTCCATCGTCTGGGGCTCCGGTGGCTGAGGCACCCTCGCCAACCGGGGCGGGAACGGCCTGTTCCCCCCCGGCGGCAATCCGCCCTCGGGCCGTCTCCGGCTTGCGCTCGGGCTCGCGCCGGGCCTGCCGCGTCCCCTGCCCTGGCTCGGCCGCTTTCCCGGAGGACGTCTCCCCGGAGGCCCTCTCCCCAAAGGCCGTCTCGGCCGCGGCGTCGCGCCTGCGCGCCCCGCGGCCCTCGCTGGTGGTGTCGAGCCAGAGCACGAGCGCGAGGGCGACGAGGGCGGGGGCGCCCAGCGCCAGGAAGGCGCCGGTCCAGCCGAGCACCGATTGGGCGAGGCCGCCGTACCAGGCCGAGAGGGCGCCGCCGATGCCCTGGATGGCATTGAGGGAGCCGAGCGCGGTCTGGGTCCGGCCGGAGCCCCAGGTGAGGTCGGCCACCACCACGAGCACCGCGACGCCGATGATGCCGGAGGCGACGCCGTCGAGGATCTCGGCCGAGATCAGCCAGACGGGATCGTCGATGAAGGCCGAGAGCGCGGCGCGCACGGGGAGCACCGCGCAGGCGGCGACGAGGAGCTGGCGCCGGCCGCGCCGGTCGGCGAGCGAGCCCGCGAACAGCGCCACCGGGATCATCACGAGTTGCGCCACCATGACGTAGCGGGCGGTCCAGCTCGTGGCATCGACGGCGGTGGCCACCAGCTTCTGCCCGAGCAGCGAGAGCATGCCGCCGTTGCCGAGGTTGAACAGGGCGAGGGCCACGGCGAGCACGAGGAGCCGGCGGTCGGACACGATGCTGCGCAGGCCGGCGCGCTCGGGGTTGTCGTCGGAATCCTTCTGCCAGCCCACCGCCCGGCGTGCGTTGTAGCAATGGCCCGGCGTGGTGAGCGTCGCGACGATCGCCAGCACCGCCATGCCGCCCAGCACCCAGAAGGCGATGGCCGGGCCGAACCAGCCGGTGCCGAGGCCGATGCCGCCGGCCGCGAGCAGGATGCCGAGATGGTTGAAGGCCTGGTTGCGGCCCTGCTGCTTCGGGAAGCGATCCTTGCCCACGATGCCGAGAGTGAGTGCGGTCACCGCCGGCAGCAGCAGCGTGCCGCCCGCCGCAGCCAACAGCTGCGCGGCGAAGACCGGGATCACGCCCCGGGCCGGCAGCAGCAGCAAGGTGCCGCACAGGATCGCCCCGCAAGCCAGGGCGATCAGCAGCCGGGGCCGGCCGAGACGGTCGACCAGGGCGCCGAAGGGGCCGCTCATGAGCAGAGAGCCGATGCCCACCAGGGTGGTGACGAAGCCCACCCGCGACGGGCTCCAGGCGGCGGATTCCGCCAGCCAGGTGCCCAGGAACGGTCCGAGACCGCCCTGGATGTCGCCCGTGAAGACGTTGATCGGGGCGAGGTGATGCGTGGCGAGCATACGATCCGGGGGCTGGAGCGATCCGCCGATCCCACGGGATCCGACGGCGCTGCGGCGCAAGCCGACCCGCAAGCGGGCCGGCCGCGACTGGAAGCGCGTAACGGCCAAGTCCCGAATTCGATCCCGATCACTCCGGACCGCACCGCGTCACGGGCCGGAACGGTGCAAGGTCCAGCCCGAACGGGCGTTCTGGCGCCGAGGCCGATGTATGTCAGCGGTAGCGCGCTTCCGGGCGGCACCGCGCGTGGCGTTCGACGCGATGCCCCGTATCCGCCGGCCCTGAGGACCGGCGGATACGGGGCGGCTAGGCCTTCAGGAGGCGAGCGGACCGGGCGCGCCCTGCTGCGCCTGAGCTTCCATCGCCTTCTGGCGGTAGAGGCCCACGAAGTCGATCGGATCGATGTAGAGGGGCGGGAAGCCGCCGTTGCGCACGGCCTCAGCGACGATCTGGCGCGCGAAGGGGAAGAGCAGGCGCGGGCACTCGATCATCACGGCCGGGTGAAGCTGGTCCTCCGGGATGTTGCGCATGCGGAAGATGCCCGCATAGGTCAGCTCGAAGGCGAACAGCACCTCGCCGGCGATCTTGGCATCGCCTTCCAGGGTCAGCTCGACCTCGAAATCGACCTCGGCGATCTGCTTGGCGTTGACGTTCACCTGGATGTTGATCTGCGGACCGCTCTCCTGCGGCTGCAGGGAGCGCGGCGCATTCGGATTCTCGAAGGAGAGATCCTTGGTGTATTGCGCGAGTGCGTTGATGGTGGGGGTGCCGTCGTCGGGCTGCGCCGTGGCGCCACCGTTGCCGTTCGGTGCGGGATTGTCGGCCATGGCGTTGTATCCTCTTCCTGGGTCTGCGGATGGGCGGTGCCGTGCCGGATCGAGGCCTCCGCCGATCTCCGCATCCCGGCGAGCCGTGCGTGAGCGCGACCCGCGACGATGCGACCACCCGGCCGGCGCGGGAGCGCGCTATCACGCCCGTCCGGGCGGAACAAGGCGACGGGCCGGCACGCGGGCCCCTGCGGCGCCGGACCGGACGCAGCGGGTCCGCACCCGAAACGGCCGCCTGGAACCGGCGGACCGGCCGCCCCATATCCCTGTGCGCGACCCCGGAGGTTCGAGCCATCCCGAGACCGTGCCCTTCCGCTCCGGGCCTGCCCCGCGTCGGCCCGCCGCCCTCCGGACCGCGAAGACGCGGCTCGATCCTTGCGCGGCACTCGGCTAAAGCGCCACATGGTCGAGCTTCTCGGCCGCGTGTCTCGGCCGGAACCTCCAGCCGCGTGCTCCTGCCGGGGACCGGACCGGGTTTCGGAGCCCCTTGGAACAACGTATTCGTGCGACGGCCACGATCGGATCAGTGATGCAGGACTCCTTCGACTTGACCACCCTGATCTTCCTCGCGCTGGCGGTCTTCGTCATCTGGCGGCTGCGCTCGGTGCTGGGCCAGAAAACCGGAACGGAGCGCTCGCCCTTCAAGCCGGTGGACCGCAGCCGCACCGAGCCGCCGGCCGCGCGCGGGGACGGCGACAACGTGGTGCGCCTGCCCGGCGCCGATCGCGCGCAGGCACAGGCCGACCGGGGCCAGGCGGCGCCGAAGGCGGATGCCCGCGACTGGCGCGGGATCGCCGAGCCCGGCTCCGCCATCGCCCAGGGTCTCGAGAACGTCGTCCAGGTGGAGCCGAACTTCGATCCGCGCGCCTTCGTGGAGGGTGCCAAGAGCGCCTACGAGGCCATCGTGATCGCGTTCGCCAAGGGGGACCGGAAGACCCTGCGCAGCCTGCTCTCCCGCGAGGTCTGCGAGGGTTTCGAGCGCGAGATCGACGCCCGCGAGGGGCGCCGCGAGACCGTGGAGACCACCTTCGTCTCCCTCGACAAGGCCGAGATCGTGGCGGTCGACGTGAAGAACCGCGTGGCCCAGATCACCGTGCGCTTCCTCTCCCACCTCATCACCGCCACCCGCAACGCGCAGGGCCAGGTGACGGATGGCAGCGCCGAGACCGTGGTCGAGGTGCCCGACGTCTGGACCTTCGCCCGGACGCTGGGCACTCGCGATCCGAACTGGCAGCTCGTGGCGACGGAAGCCGGCGCCTGAACTGACGGCTGACCGCGTGACATCCCGGCCTGCGGCCGTCGCGGCCGCCCTCGTCCTTCTCTGCCTCCCCGCCCCCGGCTCGGCTGCCCCCGCGGCAGAGCCGTTGCGCGTGGGCGACGCGGTGCTGGAGCCGGTAGAGACCGCGCGCCTGGACGGATTTCCGGGACCCGACGCAAGCGAGGCCCTGGCGGCCTTCCGGCGGACCTGCTCGGCCACGCCGGCAGCCCCCCAGCCCACCGGCGTCGCCGGCTCGGCCGAAGCCCTGACAGCGGCCTGCGCCCGGGCGTCGGCGGTGCCCGAGGCCGAGGCCGGCCGCTTCTTCACGGAAACCTTCGATGCCTACCGGGTCATCCGCCCTGCGGCTGCCGGAACGCCCGAGCGCCGCAGCGGCTTCCTGACCGGCTATTTCGAGCCGGAACTCGACGGCTCCGCGACCTCCGGCCCCGGCTACACCGCCGCCGTGCTGGCCCGGCCCGACGACCTCGTCAGCCTGGAACCCGGCGAGACGCGTCCGGGCCTCGACCCCGCCCTCCGCGCGGCGCGCCGGGTCGGCGACGCCTTCGAAGCCTATCCGGACCGGGCGGCCATCGAGGACGGCGCCCTGGGCGCGCGCGCCCGCCCGCTCCTCTACCTGCGCGATGCCGTCGACCTGTTCGTGCTCCAGGTCCAGGGCTCGGGCCGCGTCCGCCTCGCCGACGGGCGCTCCGTGCGAGTGCTCTACGACGGGCGCAACGGGCGCCCCTACACCTCCATCGGCAAGCTCATCGTCGGCGAGGGTCACCTGCCGCTGGACGGCCTTACCCTGGCGCGCTGGACCGGCTGGCTGCGGGCCAATCCGGGCCACGCGCGGCGGTTGATGCGGGCCAACGCTTCCTACATCTTCTTCCGAATCGCCGAGATCGCGGATCCCGCCCTCGGCCCCCCCGGCGCCGCCGGGGTCCCCCTGAGCCCGGGCCGCAACGTCGCCATCGACGCCACGCTCTGGCGCTACGGCCTCCCCTTCTGGCTCGAGGGCCGGATCGCGGGCGACGCCGCGCCGGGGCGTCTCGTCGTGGCGGCCGATACGGGCTCGGCCATCGTCGGCCCGGCCCGGGGCGACCTCTATCTCGGCACCGGCGCGGAGGCGGGCGTGCGCGCCGGCAACCTGCGCGACGCGGTCGGCTTCGTGGTGCTGCTGCCGCGCGGCGCCGGACCCGTAGCCCCATGAAGACACCCCGGCGCCCGCGCGGCCTCTCGGGAGAGGACGCTTATCTGTGGGGCGAGATCGCCCGCCTGATCACGCCCCTGCGCGGCCGCGCGCTGCCGCGCCCGGAGGCCGTGCCGTCGAAAGCCGCCGCGCCGGTTCCGGCGAGCCAGGTATCCGGCCCCAAGCCGTCCGCGCTCAAGCCCGTGCCCCCGAAACCCGTGCCCCTGAAGCCGGCGCCTCCGAAACCCGTGCCCCCGAAACCTATGGCGCGCACGCTCGCCAAGCGCGCCGCCCTGAAGCCGACCCCGCCGCCGGCCCCGGCCGCTCCCGTCGTCGCTCCCGCGCCACCCCAGGCGCCCGGCCTGGAGCGCCGCGTCCGGCTCGCCCTGCGCCGCGGCGCGCTCCAGGTCGACGCCCGGATCGACCTGCACGGGATGTATCAGGCGGAAGCGCACGGGGCGCTGATCGGCTTCCTGATGCGGGCGCGCGCCAGCGGACACACCCACGTCCTCGTCGTCACCGGCAAGGGCGGCCCGGGTTACGACGAGGCCTTCTCGGAGCGGGGCGTGCTGCGCCGGAGCGTGCCGCACTGGCTCCGGTCGCCGGAACTGCGGGGCCTAGTGCTCGGCTTCGAGGAGGCGGCGCGCCACCACGGCGGGGCCGGCGCCCTCTATGTGCGACTACGCCGCCGCTGATCCGGCTTGACGCGCGGACGGACCTTGCGAAAACCCGGCAAACCCGCTACGGGTGAATCCTCTCCTCGTTACGCCGTGCTGCATCCGCGAGCCCTGAGGCTCCGCAAAGACGATGCGCGGAGCCGTTCTTCGCACGAACGCTCCGACTGACAGGCGCCGAAAAGGCGCCCGGCGATCAAACTCCCCGATACCATCGATTTGAATCTGCCCCGATTCCCTACCCTTCCCGCCGGTTCCGAATCTCCCATGACGTCACCGTACGAAGCCCTCCCCGTGGACCATTCGGCCGACGGCGGAATCGTCGCCGCAGACCTTGACGCCGTGCGTGAGGTCAAGCTCCAGGACCTCAAGTCCAAGACGCCGACCGACCTGATCGCCTTTGCCGAAGAGGTCGAGGTCGAGAACGCCTCGACCATGCGCAAGCAGGAGCTGATGTTCGCCATCCTGAAGCAGCTCGCTGCCAAGGAGGTCGAGATCATCGGTGCCGGCACCGTCGAGGTGCTGCAGGACGGCTTCGGCTTCCTGCGCTCCTCCGACTCGAACTACCTGCCGGGCCCCGACGACATCTACATCTCGCCGACCCAGATCCGGCGCTTCGGCCTCCGCACGGGCGACACCGTCGAGGGCCCGATCCGCGGCCCCAAGGACGGCGAGCGCTACTTCGCGCTGCTGAAGGTCAACACGATCAACTTCGAGAACCCGGAGAAGATCAAGCACAAGGTCCATTTCGACAACCTGACGCCGCTGTTCCCGACGCAGCGCTTCAAGCTCGAACTGGACAATCCGCCGAAGAAGGATTTTTCGCCGCGGATCATCGACATCGTCGCCCCGATCGGCAAGGGCCAGCGCGCCCTGATCGTGGCGCCGCCGCGTACCGGCAAGACCGTGCTGATGCAGAACATCGCGCAGTCGATCACCATCAACCACCCGGAATGCTACCTCATCGTGCTGCTCATCGACGAGCGGCCCGAGGAAGTGACCGACATGATCCGCTCGGTGAAGGGCGAGGTCATCGCCTCGACCTTCGACGAACCGGCCACCCGCCACGTGCAGGTCGCCGAGATGGTGATCGAGAAGGCCAAGCGCTTGGTGGAGCATGGCCGCGACGTGGTCATCCTGCTCGATTCGATCACCCGCCTCGGCCGCGCCTACAACACGGTCGTCCCCTCCTCCGGCAAGGTGCTGACGGGCGGCGTTGACGCCAACGCCTTGCAGCGCCCGAAGCGGTTCTTCGGCGCGGCCCGCAACATCGAGGAAGGCGGCTCGCTCTCCATCATCGCGACCGCGCTCATCGACACCGGCTCGCGCATGGACGAGGTGATCTTCGAGGAGTTCAAGGGCACCGGCAACTCCGAGATCATTCTCGACCGCAAGGTCTCCGACAAGCGCATCTTCCCGGCCATCGACATCACCCGCTCGGGCACCCGCAAGGAAGAGCTCCTGGTGCCGCCGGACGCCCTCAAGAAGACCTACGTCCTGCGCCGCATCCTCAACCCGATGGGCGTCACCGACGCGATCGAGTTCCTCATGGACAAGCTGCGCCAGACCAAGAGCAACAACGACTTCTTCGACTCGATGAACACCTGAGCCCATCTGGCCGGACGCGGGTGCGTGGTACGCCGCGTCCGGCCAACCCTCTGCTGACATTCAACGATTTCCAGCTGAAACAAATCCGTTAGCTGGTTAACGATCGCTTGACGCGACCGGCGTCGGCGTCCAGGGCGTCGCCCCCATGCCCGAACAGACCACCCTTTTCGCGCCCGCCACCGGCCCGGGCCGCTCGGCCGTCAGCGTCATTCGGATCAGCGGACCGGCCTCGGCGGACGTGATCCGCACGCTCGCTGGCCCCCTCCCCGCCCCCCGGCGCCTCTCCCTTCGCACCCTGCGCGCCCCCGATGGCACGCCGCTCGACGAGGCCCTCGTCGCCTGGATGCCGGGGCCTGCCAGTTTCACCGGCGAGGACATGGTGGAACTCCACCTCCATGGCGGCATCGCGGTCCGCAGCGCGGTCCTGCGGGCATTGGCCGACATTCCCGCCTGCTGCCCGGCCGAACCCGGCGCCTTCACCCGCCGCGCCTTCCTCAACGGCCGCCTGGATCTCACCGAGGCCGAGGGCATCGCCGACCTCATCGACGCCGAGACCGAAGCGCAGCGGCGTCAAGCGTTGCGCCAGCTCGACGGCGTCCTCGGCCGGATCGTGGCCGACTGGCGCCACCGCCTCATTGACCTGCTCGCGAGCGTGGAAGCGGCCCTCGACTTCTCGGACGAGGGCGACGTCGACGACGCGGCTCTGGATGCCGCCCTGGCGGACAAGGCGCGGGCGATCCGCGACGAGGTAGCGGCTGTGCTTGCCGATGCCCGCCGCGGCGAGCGCTTGCGGGAAGGCTTCACCGTCGTCCTCGCTGGGCCGCCCAATGCCGGCAAGTCGACGCTGCTGAACGCCCTGAGCCGACGCGAAGCGGCGATCGTCTCATCCACGCCCGGCACGACCCGGGACGTCATCGAGATCCGCTGCGACCTCGGCGGCCTGCCGGTGATCCTCGTCGACACCGCAGGCCTGCGCGAGGCGGGCGACGCGATCGAGGCGGAGGGCATCCGTCGCACGCGGGCCCGGATGCAGCAGGCCGACTTGGTCGTGATGCTTGAAGGCCCTGACGCGGAAACGGTGATGCCCGGCTCGATGCCCGCCGTGCCCGTGCTCCAGGTTCGCACCAAGCGCGACCTCGATCCTGTCTCCGCGCTGCCGGACAGCACGATCGGCATCTCGGCGCTCACCGGATCCGGCCTCGATCGGCTGTTGGCGGCGATCGAGGACGAGGCGGTCCGGGCCGTCGGACACGGCGATGCCCTGATCACCCGTGAGCGCCACCGCCTCGGCCTGTCCCGCTGCCGCGAGCACCTCGACCGGCTGCTGGCGGGCACCGCCTTGCCCGAACTCGCGGCCGAAGATTTGCGTCTCGCCGTTCGCGCCCTCGGGGAGGTGGCGGGCCATGTCGGCGTGGAGGAGATGCTGGACAGACTGTTCTCCGGCTTCTGCATCGGCAAGTAGCCGATCCCGACGCCGCTCTGTGACCGTGGAGGCACGGACCTCCGGTTTCACGTGAAAACAGAGATCCGCATCATCGATCCGTTGACCATTCCGGCCGCAGGCGCTTAATCGAACCCATGCACCAAACCCCTGATTCCTACGACGTCATCGTCGTCGGCGGAGGCCATGCCGGCGTCGAGGCCGCGGCCGCCGCCGCCCGGATCGGCGCGCGGACGGCCCTGGTCACCCACCGGGTCGCGACGATCGGCGCGATGTCCTGCAACCCGGCAATCGGCGGTCTCGGCAAGGGCCATCTCGTGCGCGAGGTCGATGCCCTCGACGGCCTGATGGGGCGCGTCGCCGATGCCGCTGGCATCCAATTCCGGCTTCTCAACCGGCGCAAGGGCCCGGCGGTGCGGGGTCCACGCACTCAGGCCGACCGCAAGCTCTACGCGGCCGCCATGCAGGCAGCGATCGCCGAGACCGCAAACCTGCGCGTGATCGAGGGAGAGGTCGCCGACATCGCCCTCGCGCAGGGTCGGGTCTCCGCCGTGATCCTAGCCGACGGGCGCCCCCTCCCCTGCGGCGCCGTCGTGCTGACCACCGGCACCTTCCTGCGCGGACTCATCCATATCGGCGAGACCCAAATCCCGGCCGGACGCGTCGGCGAGGCTCCGTCCGTTGGCCTGGCGCAGACCCTCGACCGCGCCGGCTTCGCCCTCGGTCGCCTCAAGACCGGCACGCCTGCCCGCCTCGACGGCCGCACCATCGACTGGTCCGGCCTCGAGATGCAGTCGGCGGACGCGGATCCTGTCCCGTTCTCCACCCTGACGGAGCGGATCACCACGCCGCAGATCCAGTGCGGCATCACCCGCACCACGCAGGCGGTGCACGATCTTATCCGCGCCAACCTGCATCGCTCCCCGATGTACTCGGGCGGCATCGCCAGCCGGGGCCCGCGCTACTGTCCATCGATCGAGGACAAGGTCGTCCGCTTCGGCGACCGGGAGGGACACCAGATCTTCCTCGAACCGGAGGGCCTCGACGACCCAACGGTCTATCCCAACGGCATCTCGACCGCACTGCCCGAGAGCGTCCAGCGCGACGTCATCGCGCTGATCCCCGGCCTGGAGCGGGCCAGGATCCTGCGCCCGGGCTACGCCATCGAGTACGACTACGTCGATCCCCGCGAACTCGATGCCTCCCTTCAGGCCAAGCGTCTGCCAGGCCTGTTCCTCGCCGGTCAGATCAACGGCACCACAGGCTACGAGGAGGCGGCGGGGCAGGGGTTGGTCGCCGGCATCAACGCCGCCCGCCTCGCCGGCGGCTCTGCGCTGACCACCTTCGACCGAGCCGAATCCTATCTCGGTGTGATGATCGACGACCTCGTCACCCATGGGGTGAGCGAGCCCTACCGCATGTTCACCTCGCGCTCGGAGTACCGACTTTCGCTCCGCATCGACAATGCCGACGAGCGCCTCACGCCGAAGGGCGCCGCTCTCGGCTGCGTCGGCGCGCGTCGGGCGGCGCATTTCGCCGCCGCGCAGACGGCCCTCGACGCCGCACGCGCGCAACTGGACACCCTGAGCCTGACCCCCAACCAAGCCCGCGCCGTCGGCATCGAACTGAATCAGGATGGCATCCGTCGCAGCGCCTTCCAGCTCCTGTCCTACCCGGAGATCGATTGGGCGCGCCTGAGTTCGGTCTGGCCGGAACTCGCGGCCGTCCCGCCCCGCGTGGCCGAGCGGCTCTGCACCGACGCGACCTATGCGGTCTATCTCGACCGCCAGCAGGCGGACATCGTGGCCTTCCGCCGGGACGAGGCAGTGGCCCTGCCGATCCGCCTGGACTATGCGGGCATTCCGGGGCTGTCGAACGAGATGCGTCTGAAGCTCGAAGCCGTGCGCCCCGGCACCCTGGGTCAGGCCGCGCGGATTGAGGGCGTAACCCCGGCCGCCCTCACGCTGCTCGCCGCCCATGCCCGCCGAGCCGATCGTGGGGCCGCCCATGGCCTCTGATCGCGACCGCGATCGGGTCTTGGCCGCAGCGGATGTTTCACGTGAAACAGCCCGGCGCCTCGACCTCTATGTGGAGCAGCTCCGCCGCTGGCAGACCGTGAAGAACCTCGTCGGGCCCGCCACCCTGTCGGAGGTCTGGACCCGCCACATCGCCGATGCGCTCCAACTTCGAGAGATCGCGCCGGAGGCTGCGACTTGGCTCGACCTCGGCGCCGGTGCCGGTCTGCCCGGGCTCGTTCTGGCCATCGCCGGCCACGAACGTCCCGATTTCCAGGTCGATCTCGTGGAGAGCAATGCGCGCAAATGCGCCTTCCTGACCGAAACCGCCCGCCTCGCTGGGGCTCCAGCCAGGGTGCACAATGCCCGCATCGAGCAGGTCATCGGCGTCCATCGAGGCGTCGCGGTGGTCTGCGCGCGGGCGCTCGCCCCCCTCACCCAGCTGCTCGCCTGGGCGGAGCCTCTGTTGACAACCGGCACGGTCGGCCTGTTTCCGAAGGGACGTGACGTCCAATCGGAATTGACCGAGGCCGCGCAACGGTGGAGATTCGTTTACGATCTCGTGCCGAGCCGAACCGAGTCGGAAGCGCGGATCGTCCGCGTCACGACCCTATCTCGCGTGGATTCATGACAAGCGATCCGACTCCCGTACCGACGACCGGCGGCAACCCGGATCGGCCGCTCCGCATCCTGGCTCTGGCCAACCAGAAGGGCGGCGTCGGCAAGACGACGACGGCGATCAACCTCGGCACGGCGCTCGCTGCCATCGGCGAGAGCGTGCTGGTGATCGACCTCGATCCGCAGGGCAACGCCTCGACGGGCCTCGGCATCGACCGCCGGCAGCGCAAGGTCTCGACTTACCACGTGCTGGCCGGCGAGGCCTCCTTAGGGCAGGCCTGCATCCCGACCGCGGTGCCCCGCCTGATGGTGGCGCCCTCCACCATGGACCTCCTCGGCCTGGAGCTGGAGATGGCGAGCGCGCCGGACCGCGCCCATCGCCTGCGCAATGTGCTCAAGGGGGTCGGCGAGACCGGCGCCACGGCGGGAATCACCTACATCCTGATCGACTGCCCGCCCTCCCTCAACCTCCTCACCATCAACGCCCTGGCCGCCTCCGACGCGGTGTTGGTACCCCTGCAATGCGAGTTCTTCGCCCTGGAGGGCCTAAGCCAGCTGCTGCGTACGGTCGAGCAGGTGCGCGGCGCGCTCAATCCGCGCCTGACCATCCAGGGTATCGTCCTGACGATGTTCGATCCGCGCAACAACCTGTCGGCGCAGGTGGTGGCGGATGTCCGCAGCTTCATGGGCGAGAAGGTCTACGAGACCATGATCCCGCGCAACGTGCGCGTGTCCGAGGCGCCCTCGCACGGCAAGCCGGTGTTGCTCTACGATCTCAAATGCGCGGGCTCGCAGGCCTATCTGCGTCTCGCCTCAGAGATCATCCAGCGCGAGGGGCGCCTGCCCGTCGCGGCGTGACGATGCGGGGGCTCCCTGCCCCGCCCTATGAAGCGGTCCAGTCAGGTTCGGAGTTGAAGCAGGTGGCGATGGCGGATGATGTGGTGCGGCCCCGGCTCGGGCGCGGCCTCGCGGCCCTGATCGGCGATTTCGGCGACGACAACGGTGAGGCGCCCAAGTCCCAAGCGCAGCGTAAGGTTGCGGTTGAGTTCCTGCGCCCCAACCCGCGCAATCCGCGCCGGCGCTTCAACGAGTCGGACCTCGAGGAGCTCTCGGCCTCGATCAAGCTGCGCGGCATCATCCAGCCGATCGTGGTGCGGGCGCTCGCGGGCGTGCCGGACACCTACGAGATCGTGGCAGGCGAGCGTCGCTGGCGCGCGGCCCAGCGCGCCGGGCTCCACGAGGTGCCCGTCGTCACGGTGGAGATCGACGACCGGACCTCCCTGGAATTCGCCATCCTGGAGAACGTCCAGCGCACTGACCTCAACGCCATCGAGGAGGCCGCCGGCTACGACCGGCTGATGAGCGAGTTCCAGTACAGCCAGACCGAACTCGCGGAGATCCTGGGCAAGAGCCGGAGCCACCTCGCCAACACCCTGCGCCTGCTCCAGCTCGCCCCCGCGATCCAAGACCGCGTTGTGGCCGGCGAGATCACGGCGGGCCATGCCCGCGCGCTGCTGGGCGTGCGGGACGCCGAGGGCGTCGCCCGCCGAATCGTGGAGGAGGGGCTGTCCGTGCGCGAGGTCGAGGCCCTGGCCTCCGCCGAGGTACCCGAGGGCGATGGCCCCCGTCCCGGCCGCCCCCGCCGCGCGGCCGAGAAGGACGCCGATATCCGCACCCTCGAACAGGCCATGGCCCGGGCACTCGGGGTGACCGTGGCGCTGAAATCGAAGGTGGCGGGCGCTGGCGAGATCCGCATCCGCTACGAGACCGCCGAGGAATTGCGGGGTCTGTGCAATCGCTTCAAGGTCGCCCTGCCGGAGGCCTGAACTTCAGCGCCGCCGGGCAGCCTCGGTGGCGATGCGCAGGAGCGTGCTCGATGCGTGAGCGTGGGCCAAGTCCGGGTCCGCGCGGCGGCAGGCCAGGACCGCGTCCTGAAGCAGTTGGATCGCGTGCCGCAGGGCCGGGGGCGACCAGCGGGCAAGCTGCGTCTCCACCAGCGACTTGCGCCGAAAATGCAGGCCGCGCCAGTTCGCCACCATCTGACTGGCGCTCTGCCCCTCCCCGGCAAGCCGCGTGGCGAGCAGCGTCAGGGCATGCCGCAGGGCCGAGCCGAGCATGACCGAGGGGTCCATGCCCTCGTGGCGGAAGCGGCGGTAGTCGCGCTCGACCTCGCCGCTGCGCCCGGCGAAGGCCGCATCGATCAGCGTGTTGAGCACGCTCCCGGCGACATCGCTGACCACTGCCTCGACATCGTCGAGGCTCACCTGGCCCTGCCCGCGCGCGTAAAGGGCGAGCTTCTCGATCTCCGAGAGGCTGGCGCCGCGGTCGCCACCGAGGCTGGTGGCGAGGATGTCCCGGGCGTCGCGGGCGATGCGCAGGCCCTGATCCTGGAGCGTGCGGTCGATGAGGTCGGCCAGCGCCCGCTCGTCGTCCGGGTAGCAGGGCAGGGCGAGGGCCTTCGGCGACTTCTCGCAAAGCGTCCGCAGGGGTGCGCTCTTGGCGAGGTCGCCCCCCTCCACCACGATGCGGGCATTCTGGATCTCGGCCTTCAGCGCGGCCTCGACGGCGGGGGCGTAGTTGCGGCTGCCCGACCTGACCCAGATCGTGCGCGTGCCGCCGAACAACCCGACGGTGCCGGCTTCGTCCACGAGGCGGCCGGGGTCCTGGGCGAGCACGTCCCCGTCGATCTTCACCATGGCGAAGGGATCGCCCGGATCGCTGACGAAGGCCTCCGCCAGCGCCTTGGCGCGGGTGAACACGAGGCCGGTATCCGGGCCGTAGACGAGCAGGATGGCGATGCGGGGATCGGGCCCGCGCCGGATCAGCCCGTCGACGTCGCTGGCCTTGACGGCGGTCACGGGGCGGTCGCGCTCAGGGCTTCGTCACCAGCACGGAGGCGATGCGGGTCTTGATCTGCTCCGCCAGGACCTTGGCGAGGCGGATCTCGGCGTCGCGGGCGGCGCGCAGGCTGGCGAAGCGCTGGATCGAGCGATCGTAGGTGGCGGTCGAGGTCGCCACGCCCTCGCTGATGATCTTCGTGCCGCTGAGGTCTTCCAGGGCGTACTTGATCGTTCCCACGATGGTGCCGGCCTCGGCGCGTCCGGTCTGCGAGGACACGATCGGGGTCTGCACCGACTCGCTGCCCTGCATCTTCAGGCGGTAACGCTTGGCCGAGGGCTGCCCCGAGCCATCGAGGTCGAAGATGAGTTCGCTGCGGAGATAATGCCCGAGGCGCTCCTGGCCCTGCGCCATGAGAACGTCGTCGACCTGCACGGAGGCGAGGAGGGCGGACATCGGCTCGCCCGAGGCGGTGGGACCGTAGAGGGGACGGAAACAGGCCGACAGGTTGAGCGCCAGGGCGGCGACGGCGGCGACCCGTACGGCTCGGCCAACCGTGCCGTTCGCAGCTGCCCGAACCGCCCCTGTCCCGTTTGCCAAGCGCATCATGCCCGCCGCCGTCCCGCTGTCTGGTCCCGCCCGTCTGTACGGCGAACCGGGGTTCGACGACAGCCTATTCGGCGCAAGCTTTACGTTTCCTATCCGGCAGGATCATGGTCGCCGGATCATGCCCCTAGACGACGAGGTTCACGATCCGGCCAGGGACCACGATCACCTTCTTCGGCGCCCGTCCCTCCAGGGCCCGCTGCACCGACTCGTCGGCGAGCACCAGGGCCTGGACCGCCGCCACCTCGGCGCTGCGCGGCACCGTAACGTCCGCCCGCTTCTTGCCGTTGAGCTGGACGGGGAGGGTGACGCTGTCCTCGACGAGGAGCGCGCGCTCCACCTCCGGCCAGGCCGACTGCGCGACGAGGCCGTCGCGGCCGAGCGCCCTCCAGCATTCCTCGGCCAGATGCGGCATCATCGGGGCGATCAGCTGGGTCAGGATCCCGGCCGCCTCCCCGGCGACACTCCGCGAAACGCCGCCCCGCAGGGCTTCGTCGAGGGCGTTGGCGAGGGTGTAGATGTGGGCCACGCAACGGTTAAAGCGCAGGCGTTCCACATCCTCCTCTACGGCGGCCAGGGCCTTGTGCGCGGCCTTGCGCAGGGCGGCGTCGCCCGCACCCTCGACTGCCTCGACGGCGCTCGCCAGGGAGACCAGGCGCCAGACGCGCTGGACGAAGCGGGCCGCCCCCTGGACGCCGTCCTCCGTCCAGATCACGTCGCGCTCGGGCGGCGAGTCGGAGAGCATGAACCAGCGCGCCGTGTCGGCGCCGTAGCTGGCGATGATGTCGTCCGGGTCGACGACGTTCTTCTTCGACTTCGACATTTTTTCGATGGCGCCGATGGTGATCGGCTCCGCCGTTTTCACGTGAAACGCCTCGCGCGCTCCGGACTCGGCCGAGATTCGAATATCGGCCGGCGGCACCCAGGCTCCGGCGGGGTCCTTGTAGGTCTCGTGGACGACCATGCCTTGCGTGAACAGGCCGTCGAAGGGCTCCGAAACGCCCGACCATTCGGTGGCCTTCATCGCCCGCATGAAGAAGCGGGCGTAGAGCAGGTGCAGGATCGCGTGCTCGATGCCGCCGATATACTGGTCGACGGAGAGCCACTGGTCGACGGCCCGACGATCGGTGGGCGCATCCTGCAGCCAGGGCGCGGTGAAGCGGGCATAGTACCACGACGAGTCCACGAAGGTGTCCATGGTGTCGGCTTCGCGCCGCGCTGGCTGCCCGCAAGTGGGGCAGGGGACGTTACGCCAGGCATGGTCCCGCTCCAGCGGGTTGCCGGGCACGTCGAAGGAGACCTCCTCGGGCAGCTTCACCGGCAGGTCGGCCACCGGTACGGCCACGGGCCCGCAGGCCTCGCAATGGATGATCGGGATCGGACAGCCCCAGTAGCGCTGGCGCGAGACGCCCCAGTCGCGCAGGCGGAACTGCACTTTCCGCTGCGCCACCGGCGTCCCGTCGAGGATCTCCGCCTCCAGGCGGTTGGCCACCGCGTGGAAGGCCTCGTCGGTGGTCATGTCGTCGAGGAAGCGCGAATTGATCATGCGCCCGTCGCCGTCATAGGCGGTGTCGGTGACGACGAAACTCGCCGCGTCCTGATCCTCGGGGCAGACCACCGGCGTGTTGCCGAGCCCGTACTTGTTGGCGAAGTCGAGGTCGCGCTTGTCGTGGGCCGGGCAGCCGAACACGGCGCCGGTGCCGTACTCCATGAGCACGAAGTTCGCGACGTAGACCGGCAGCAGCCAGGACGGGTCGAGGGGGTGGCGGACCTTCAGGCCGGTGTCGAACCCAAGTTTCTCCGCCGTGTCGATGGCGGCCTGGGCCGTGCCGGTGCGCCGGCATTCCTCGATGAAGCTCTGGAGCGACGGGTGGGCCGGAGCGAGCGCCGCCGCGATCGGGTGGTCGGCGGCGATGGCCAGGAACTTCGCCCCGAACAGGGTATCGGGCCGCGTGGTGTAGACCTTGATCTCGGGCTCGACATGGGCCGGCGGCGTCGCGAGCGCGAAGCGGACCTCCAGCCCCTCCGAGCGGCCGATCCAGTTCTTCTGCATGACCCGGACCTTCTCGGGCCAGCGCTCCAGGCCGTCGAGGGCGTCGTAGAGGTCTTGCGCGAAATCGGTGATCTTGAAGAACCACTGGGTCAGCTCGCGCTGCTCCACCAGGGCGCCGGAGCGCCAGCCGCGCCCGTCGATGACCTGCTCGTTGGCCAGCACGGTGTGGTCGACCGGGTCCCAGTTCACTTTTGCCGTGCGGCGCGTCACCAGCCCCTTGCCGAGGAAGTCGAGGAACATGCGCTGCTGGTGCTTGTAGTAGTCGGGATCGCAGGTCGCGATCTCCCGGCTCCAGTCGAGCGACAGGCCCATGCTCTGCAGCTGGCCGCGCATCGTCGCGATGTTGGCGTAAGTCCAGTCGCGCGGATTGACCTTGCGCTCCATGGCGGCGTTCTCGGCCGGCAGACCGAAGGCGTCCCAGCCCATCGGGTGTAGCACGTTGAAGCCGCGCGCCCGCTTGTAGCGCGCCACCACGTCGCCCATGGCGTAGTTGCGCACGTGGCCCATGTGGATGCGCCCTGAAGGATAGGGGAACATCTCCAGCACGTAGTATTTCGGACGGGAGTCGTCGTTCTTCGTCGCGTAGATGCCCGCCGCGTCCCACGCCTGCTGCCAGCGCGGCTCGGTCTCCTTGGCGTTGTAGCGCTCGGGAGCGGGTTTGGGGGTGGTCGTCATGGGCCGGGCGCCGGGGTTCTGGGGGTGAGGGGCGGTCCGCGCGGCGCGGGCCTGCCCGGAGAGGCTGGGGGCCGGACTACCACGGGGAGGGGAGGGGTCAACACGCACGCGCGGGGCTGCCGTTGGGAGCCTCGGGCCGACGCCCGCGTTCACCCTCGCGAACCATCCCTTGCGGCCCGCGTCCGGAATGGTAGTCCCCAGGTCGACCGGTTCACCGAAACGATCGCTTCGAGGCAGCATGGCCGACACAGTTCCCGACGACGCGCTTCCCGAAGCCCCTCTCCCCGAAGACACGCTTCCTCAGGGCGCCTTTACCGAAAACGCCCCGCCACCCCCGAGCGCCGCCGACGTCGTGGCCGGGCTGGCGGCGGTGCGCCACCAGATCGCTCAGGCGGCGGCGGATGCGGAGCGCGATCCCGCTTCCGTCGCCCTGGTGGCGGTGTCGAAGACGATTCCTGCCGCGGGCATCCTGCCGGCCCTCGAGGCCGGGCAGCGTCTGTTCGGTGAGAACTACGTGCAGGAATCGAAGGCCAAGTGGCCCGCCCTCCGGGAGCGCTACCCGGATGTCGAACTCCACCTCGTCGGCCCGCTGCAATCCAACAAGGCCCGCGAGGCGGTGGAGCTGTTCGACGTCATCCACGGCCTCGACCGTCTGTCCCTCGCGGCGGCGCTGGCCAAGGAGATCGAGCGGGCGGGCCGTGCACCGAAGCTCTTGATCCAGGTCAATACCGGCGACGAGCTACAGAAGGGCGGCGTCTCGCCGGCCCAGGTCGACACCCTGCTCTCCGAGTGCCGCGAGACCCACGGTCTCGCGATCCAGGGGCTGATGTGCATCCCGCCGGCCGAGGCGCCGCCCTCGGCCCACTTCGCGTTGCTGGCCCGGATCGCGGAGCGCCACAACCTGCCGATCCTGTCGATGGGCATGAGCGCGGACTATCCTGCCGCAATCCAGATGGGCGCGACCCATGTCCGCGTCGGCACCGCGATCTTCGGCGCCCGTCCACGCAAGGCCTGAGGCGCCGCCTCACACCGTCCGCACGACCCGTGCCAGGGCGCCGCGCAGGTCCGCCGCCGCCCGAGCGCCGTAGCGCGCCTCGAAACCCGCTTGCGCCACGCGCCAGAGCGGTTCGGCCTCGTCGATGCGCCGGCTTCCAGCCTCGGTGAGGCGCAGGGCCCGGGTCCGCCCGTTCGGACCCGGGCCGACGACGAGGAGGCCGTCGCGCTCCAGGGGCTTGAGAGCCCGGCCCATCGTGGTGCGGTCCATGGCCATGGCGTCCGCGAAGGCGTTGATCGAGATCGGGCCGAGGCGACGCAGCCCCACCAGCATCGCGTATTGCGACGTGCGCAGGCCCGACGACGCCAGATGGCGGTCGTAGAACTGCGTCACCTGCCGGGCGCCCTGGCGGATCGCGGTGCAGTGGCAGAGCACGGCTTGGGGTGTGGGGTCGGCCATGGGGCAATCCACGCGGTCGGCACCTTGTCTAAAGCGTGCATATGCGCTTATGCAAGACTCCAGCGCCTCGGCAGGAGGCGCCCGGGAGCCCCCGTGCCATGGCCACCGACCCAACCCTGCGCCTGTCCGACGCCGTCGCGACGGGGTTTGCACGCCGCGGCATCCATTACGGCTGGGCAGTCGCCGGCGTGACCTTCCTGACCATGCTGGTGACGGCCGGCGCCGTCGGAGCCCCCGGTGTCCTGATCCTGCCGCTCCAGAAGGAATTCGGCTGGGACACGGCGACGATCGGCTCGGCGCTGGCCGTACGCCTCGTCCTGTTCGGCTTGATGGGGCCCTTCGCGGCCGCCCTGATGAACCGCTACGGCCCGCGCCGGATCGTGCTCCTGGCACTGGGACTGATCGCCGGAGGCCTGCTGGCCTCCCTGGGAATGACGCAGGTTTGGCAGCTCGTCCTGCTCTGGGGCGTGGTGGTGGGTATCGGCACGGGGCTCACCGCCCTGGTGCTCGGCGCCACGGTGGCGACACGCTGGTTCTCGCACCGGCGCGGTCTCGTGGTCGGGCTCCTCACCGCGAGTTCCGCCACGGGGCAGCTCGTCGTGCTGCCCCTGCTCGCCGCCCTCACCGAGGCCCTGGGCTGGCGCGCCGCCCTCCTGGTCATCTGCGCGCTGCTCCTCACGGCGGGCCTCGGCGTCGTCGCCCTGATGCGCGACCGGCCAGAGGATCTCGGGCTTGCGCCCTACGGCGAGACCCGCCCCCTCGCCGCTCCGGCGACGCCGGGACCCAGCGCGACCGGAGCCCTGTCCGCTCTGCGCGACGCCGCCGGCACCCGCGTATTCTGGGTGCTGTTCGCCACGTTCTTCATCTGCGGGGCCAGCACCAACGGATTGATCCAGACCCACTTCATCCCCCTCTGCGCCGATTACGGCATCGGGCCGGTGCAGGGGGCCAGCGTGCTCGCCGCCATGGGCGTGTTCGACTTCATCGGTACGGTGGCGTCGGGCTGGCTCTCCGACCGTTACGACAACCGCTGGCTCCTGTTCTGGTATTACGGCCTGCGCGGGCTCTCGCTGATGTTCCTGCCGTTCTCGGACTTCTCCTTCGCGGGCCTGTCGCTGTTCGCGGTGTTCTACGGCCTCGACTGGATCGCCACGGTGCCCCCCACCGTGCGGCTGACGGCGGCGCGGTTCGGGCGCGAGCGGGCCAACCTCGTCTTCGGCTGGGTCTTCGCCGGCCATCAGCTCGGCGCGGCGACGATCGCCTACGGGGCCGGCCTCTCGCGCACGGAGCTGGCGAGCTACCTACCGGCCTTCTTCGCCGCCGGGGCGCTCTGCCTCGCCGCAGCCGGGCTGATCCTCACCCTCGGCCGCCCGGCTCCGCAGGGTGTTCCCGCCGCCACACCGGCGCGCGCCTGAATCTTCCGCCGGCCCGAGCCATCGGGTTCTGGTCCGGATGATGCTTGGGGGCGGGCAACGATGTCCTGCCCAGGTTCCCTTTCGAATCGACCCGGAGGCCATCGGCCCGCCCATCCTGGGCGGGCCGATGGCGTTTGCGCGCCGCAAGCCGGGATCTGCCCGGAAAAGCAGCAAATCTCTGGAAATGTCAGTGTGCGACCCGGGCGCGACGCCCCGGGCCCTGGACCTTGCGGCCAAGGTCTCGGCACTGTCCGACACAGCACCGCCACATTCACGGGCGCTCGCCCGGATGCCCGCTCACAAGGGACGACGACGCGATGAACTACAACTGGAACTGGGGCATCTTCTTCGAACCCTCCCCGGAAGGCACCGGCACCTACGCCGACATGCTGCTCTCGGGCCTGACCTGGACGGTGGTGACGGCTCTGTGCGCCTGGGTGATCGCCTTCTTCCTCGGCTCGATGATCGGCGTCATGCGCACCCTGCCCTCGAAGACCGCGAACGCGGTCGGCACGGCCTATGTCGAGCTGTTCCGCAACATCCCGCTCCTGGTGCAGATGTTCCTCTGGTACTTCGTCCTGCCGGAGGTGCTGCCGGAATCCTGGGGCAGCTGGATCAAGCAGCTGCCGAACGCCCCGTTCTACACGGCGGTCGTGTGTCTCGGCTTCTTCACCGCCTCCCGCGTCGCCGAGCAGGTGCGCGCCGGCATCCAGGCCCTGCCGCGCGGGCAGAAGATGGCCGGCACCGCCATGGGCCTGACCGTGAGCCAGACCTACCGCCACGTGCTCCTGCCCAACGCCTACCGGATGATCCTGCCGCCCCTGACCTCGGAATTCCTGAACAACCTCAAGAACACCTCCGTGGCGCTGACCATCGGCCTTCTGGAACTCACGGCGCGCGCGCGCGCCATGCAGGAATTCTCGTTCCAGGTGTTCGAGGCCTTCACCGCCGCCACCATCCTCTACGTCCTCATCAACATCGTGGTGATCTTCACCTCCGGCTGGATCGAGCGCCGCGTCGCCGTCCCGGGCCACCGCTGAGGGTTCTCCGCCCTCGCGCCTCCCCCATCAAGGATCGCCCACGATGCTCTCGAATTTCGATTTCTCCGTCATCACCTCCGCGCTGCCGTACCTGTTCCTGGACGGCATGCGCTTCACCCTGACGCTGACCGCGCTCGCGGCCATCGGCGGCATCATCCTCGGCACGCTCATCGCGATGATGCGGCTCTCCAGCCTGCCGGTGATCCCGCTGGTGGCCAAGGGCTACGTCAACCTGATGCGCTCGCTGCCCCTCGTGCTGGTGATCTTCTGGTTCTACTTCCTGGTGCCTTATCTCGGGCAGTGGGTGACGGGGGCCGACCGGCCGATGACGGTGGGCGCCTTCACCTCGTCGCTGGTGACCTTCACGCTGTTCGAGGCGGCCTACTTCTCCGAGATCATGCGCGCGGGCATCCAGTCGATCCCCAAGGGCCAGGCGGCGGCCGCCTCGGCGCTGGGCCTGACCTACTTCGCCTCCATGCGCAGCGTGATCCTGCCTCAGGTCTTCCGCAACATGACGCCGATCCTGCTGACCCAGACCATCGTGCTGTTCCAGGACACCTCGCTGGTCTACGTGCTCTCGATCACCGACTTCCTTGGCGCGGCCTCGAAGATCGCCCAGCGCGACGGTCGCCTCGTGGAAATGTACCTGTTCGCAGCCGTGGTCTACTTCGCGGTCTGCTTCGCGGCCTCCATGGCGGTGCGCCGCCTCCAGAAGAAGATCGCCATCATCCGCTGACGCCGGACGTCCCATTGTCGTGACGTCGCCGCATCCGAGACGAGGATTTCCGCCATGACCACGTCGCTCAACACCGCTCAGGCCCCCGTGACCACGGGCCCCATGATCACCATGAAGTCCGTCAGCAAATGGTACGGCGACTTCCAGGTCCTCACCGACTGCACCACCGCCGTGAACAAGGGCGAGGTCGTGGTCGTCTGCGGCCCCTCGGGCTCCGGCAAGTCGACCCTGATCAAGTGCGTCAACGCCCTCGAGCCCTTCCAGAAGGGTGAGATCGTCGTTGACGGCACGCCCGTGCACGACAAGAAGACCAACCTGCCGAAGCTGCGCGCCCGGGTCGGCATGGTGTTCCAGCACTTCGAGCTGTTCCCGCACCTCTCCATCACGGAGAACCTGACCCTGGCCCAGAGGAAGGTGCTCAAGCGCGACGAAGACACCGCCCTCAAGACCGGCCTGTCGCTCCTCGACCGGGTCGGCCTCTCGGCGCACGCCAAGAAGTTCCCCGGCCAGCTCTCCGGCGGACAGCAGCAGCGCGTGGCCATCGCCCGGGCGCTGGCCATGAACCCGGTGGTCATGCTCTTCGACGAGCCGACCTCGGCCCTCGACCCCGAGATGGTCGGCGAAGTGCTCGACGTCATGGTGCAGCTCGCCCGCGAGGGTATGACCATGATGTGCGTGACCCACGAGATGGGCTT
>NZ_BPQL01000045.1 GCF_022179225.1 Methylobacterium goesingense | reverse complement strand
ACGCCCGCCATGATCGCCTTCGCGGTGTCCCTGGCCGCGCGCAAGGGCGTGCCCCTGCCGCGGGGGTGCAAGAGCAGCCTGGCCCGCTGCCGGGCCTTCCTCGATGCCCATGCGGGGGCGCGTGCGGCGGTGGGTCCGAAGGGGGCTGAGCGGGCGCCGAGCCCGGCCATGCTGGCCTATGCGCGTCGACTCGCGGAGACGCGGGGGCTGGATTGTCCGCCCGAGGTCGAGGCGCAGTTCGAGGCCTGCCGGCGCTTTCTCGACGCGCATGCGGCGGGCGCGGGGGCCGACGAATCGGTCGGTCGCCCGATCAGGACGTCGGCTAAGCGGCTGCCGCGGGAGTCCGCGAAGGAGACTGGCAGGCCGGCGGCCCGGCCGCGGCGCGCGAGCGCCAAGCGGGCACCCCGTGGTGCATCATGCTGAGGGTTTGCCTGCAACCTGTCACACGGCAGGCACCCCGTGTCAGGTGGCGGCGGGCCGGTTGCGGAACAGCCCGCCGAAGCTCTGGAACGGCAGCCAGAGGAGCTTGAGGAAGGCCCGGATCGTCAGGACGGCGGCGACGGTGAGGAGCGCCAGCAGCGTTTTGATCATGGGTAGACTCCTTGTACCAGGGACCGGTCGGCGCCGCCTCACGGCGGACCCATCGGCCGAGGACCATTGGGCTCCGAGAACCCGGCGGGATTAAGGACGCAGCCGGGGCGGACCGGGTGTCGCACCCGCTCGGGCGGGACCTCCGGAGGCTGGGACCGGAATGGTTAACAAAGACTTGCCGGCGAAGACTGTCCCGGTGAAGCCCGCCCCGGCGCGGACCGCGCCGCCGAAGGGCGCGCGCGGGCGAGATTTTCGTCTTGCCAGAATGGTTCGCCTCCGAGTGGAGCGGCTGCACCCGGCCCGGCGGCGATCCTGGAATCGCCGCGGAACGGTAGGACGGCCGCCATGGCGGACGCGTGCGCAGCAAGACCAGTCGCGGCCGCGACCGCAAGGCCGATTCACCGATCGCCTCCAGACCAAATCCGTACGGTGTTCGATCGGTTCTCGCGGTAACGGGTTCCTGCCGCCGCCGCTGATCCCGTCATCGGTTCGTCCCCGAGCGGACCGGCGTCTTGAAGGCGTCGTCACCCCGGCCCACCCTGCCCCATCGCGAGGCGGCACGGTCCTGGCAGGACACGGCCCGGCGAGAGGCCGCCGCACCGCCGGCTCCGCAGCGGACGCGAGGGAGACGGGCCATGACGAATCCCCTGGGTACAAATCCGCCGGGGACCAATCCCCCGACGGGGAATCCGCGCTGCATCCTCATCGGGGCCCGCGTGCAGGAGGGGGCCGGGCGCCTGGGCTGCGACATGGGGCCGAGCGCCTACCGGGCCGCGGGCCTCGCCGAGACCCTGTCGGGGCTCGGCCACGACATCGTCGATGCGGGCGATCTCGCGCCGCCGCCGCCCGTGGCAGCCCCGGCGCGCGCCCACCCCAACGGGGCCTTGCGGCATCTGCCCACCTTCGCGGCCTGGACGGAGATCCTCGCCGCGGCGGCCTTCGCGGCGAGCGGCGAGGGCCTGCCGATCTTCCTCGGGGGCGACCACAGCCTCTCGGCCGGCACCCTCTCGGGCCTTGGGTGCCGGGCGGCGGCCGAGGGACGCCCGCTCTTCGTGCTCTGGCTCGACGCACACGCCGATTTCCACACCCTCGCCACCACCACGAGCGGCAACCTGCACGGGGTGCCCCTGGCCTACGCCACCGGGATGCCGGGCTTTTCCGGCTACCTGCCGGCCCCGCCCGCCCCCGTCGACCCGGCCCATGTCTGCCTCATGGGCACCCGCAGCCTCGACCCGGCCGAGCGGACGGCGGTGCGCGCGGCCGGGGTGCTGGTCCACGACATGCGCACCATCGACGAGGCCGGCGTGGTCGCGCCGCTCAGGGCCTTCCTCGGCCGGGTCGCGGCGGCGGGCGGGCGCCTGCATGTCAGCCTCGACGTGGATTTCCTCGATCCCGGCATCGCCCCGGGGGTCGGCACCACGGTGCCGGGGGGCGCCACATTCCGGGAGGCGCACCTGATCATGGAGATGCTGCACGATTCCGGCCTCGTCGGCAGCCTCGACCTCGTCGAGCTCAACCCCTTCCTCGACGAGCGCGGACGCACGGCCCACCTCATGGTCGATCTCGCCGCCAGCCTGATGGGCCGCCGCGTCCTCGACCGGCCGACCCAAAGCAACTGACCCGTTCGACGATGCATTGCGGCCATGCCGTGACAGAATCACAACGTATTGCACCGGCCGGGCTCAGATTGCACGAAAAACGACGAACAATACGAGGCAATTCGGTAATGATCTTTGGGTAGATCCTCTCGGAATGCCCGACGCTGGGGTCCATGAGACGACGCGATGCAGAATGAGGAACAGGCGCGGCTGGCCGCCCTCGACCGCTACGACATCCTGGATACGCCGCAGGAGGAGGCCTTCGACCGCATTACCCGGTTGGTCCGGCGGATCTTCGACGTGCCGATGTCGACCATCTCGCTGGTCGACGCCCATCGCCAGTGGTTCAAGGCCCGCTCGGGCGTGGAGGCCTGCGAGACCGCGCGGGGGCCGGCCCTGTGCAACATCGCCCTGCGCGAGCCGCGCTGCCTCGTGGTGCCCGACACCGCCGCCGACCCGCGCTTCTCGGCCAACCTCTTTGTGCTCGGGCCGCCGCTGATCCGGTTCTATGCCGGCGCGCCCCTGCGGACCCCGCAGGGCGTCGCCATCGGCACCCTGTGCGCCCTGGACACCCAGCCGCGCGACTTCCGGCCGGACGAGGTCGAGACCCTGCTCGATCTCTCGCACGTGGTGATGCGCGAACTCGAATTGCGGCGCGTGGCCACGACGGACGGGCTCACCGGCGCCCTGTCGCGCCAGGCCTTCCGCGAGGCCTGCGCGGGCGCCCTGGCCCTGGCCCTGCGGCACGGGCAGCCGCTCGCCTGCCTCATGCTGGACCTCGACCATTTCAAGGCGGTCAACGACGGGCACGGCCATCCGGTCGGCGACCGGGTCCTGGCCGAGGTGGCGGCGGCCTGCCGGTCGCGGCTGCGCGGCTCCGACGCCTTCGGCCGACTCGGCGGCGAGGAGTTCGCGATTCTGCTGCCCCAGACCGGCGCCGCCGCCGCCCTGGCGGTGGCCGAGACCCTGCGGGCGGCGATCGCGAACCTGCGCGTGCCGATCCCGGACGGGACGCTGCGGCTGACCGCGAGCCTCGGCGTGGCGGCCCTCGATGCGGGCACCACCGAGGCGGACAGCCCGGAGGTGGACGGCCTGCTGGCGAGCGCCGACGCCGCGCTCTACGCCGCCAAGGCCGCGGGCCGGAACCGCTGCGCCGGCGCGCCGCGACTGTCCTCCGGGGCCGGCGCCCGGCGCGTTCTGAAGGCGGGGCTGCTCTCCTTCGACGACGGCCGCGCGGGGCTCGACTGCACCGTGCGTAGCCTGTCCGAGGCGGGGGCCGCCCTGAACGTGGTCGACGCCCGCGACGTGCCCGAGACCTTCCGCCTCTCGATCCGCGACGACCGTTTCTCCCGCCGCTGCCGCATCGCCCTGCGGCGGGACGGGCACCTCGACGTCGCGTTCGTGTGAGGGCCTGTGGAGGCCCCGCGTGAGGCCGGGCGCGCCTGGCTCGGAGGGGCGTCCCCGCCGGGACAGGCGGGGGTGAAGCCGGAATGACGGGTTCTGAGATCGGGCCTCCGCCGTCAGGGGGGAGGCCGCATCGCCATGATTGCGGGGGGAATCCTCACAGGGTGGCACTCGGCCCGTGGTCTTTCTTCCGGAAGTGGACGTTTCGTCTGCGACGCAAAAGCCGCCATTCGCAAAATCAGGAGCGTTGCACAGCGTGGACCTCGGCCGCATGTTCAACCGGGTTGCGCTGGATGCCCTGCCAGCCGAGCCAGCCGGTGTAGAGGCCGACCAGCACGATCAGCGCCGCCGAGGCGTAGGGCGCCTGCCGGGCGAAGCCGCTGAACCCGGACCAGCGTGAGGCGACGTGCTTGACGCTGAGCGCCGCCAGCACGCCCGCCGACACCATCGTCAGGGCCAGCCCGATGCTGAAACACACCACCAGCGCGAAGCCGAGGCTGAACTCCTTCAACTGGATGCAAAGTAGCAGCACGGTGATCGCCGCCGGGCACGGGATCAGGCCGCCGGTCAAGCCGAACAGTACGATCTGTCCCGTCGTCACCTGCCGTCCCGTGAACCGCCGCCGGATGTCCTCGGCATGGGCTCGCGCATGGGCGTCGTCCTCGTCGCCCAGGTTCATGTGGTCGTGATCGTGCTCCTCGAACACGACTTCGTGGACCTCCGCACCTGCTGTGCCGTCGATGTGGAGCCGTGCGGTGAAGGCATGCGGCTCGGGGACTTCTTCCAGGCTCTCCAGGATGTCGTCGCGGCCCAGCAGGGTGAACATCTGCCGGGTGCCATCCGGTCGGATCGTCTCGACGCTGACGTTCTGTGACGACAGCAGCACGCCCGCGATCCGGCTCAGCCGCCAGCGCGGCGGGACGCCATCCTCGAAGACTTCCAGCTTGAGCACGCCATCGCGGGCGGTGATGTCGTGGCCTCCCTCATGATGGTGGTGATGGGAATGGTCGTCATGCTGCTCATGCCACGTCCTCCAGGCCATCCAGAGAGCGATCCCCACGATGAGGATGGCTGAGGCAAGCTGGAAGTATGGCTCCGCCGTCTCACCGCCCCACGCCTTTCCGAGGTACTGACCGCCGAGCGCGATGATCCAAACGACCGCCGTATGCGAAAGCGTCGCTGCCAAGCCCAGCAGGACCGCCTGGGTGACCGTACCCCTGACCGCGATGATGAAGGCCGCCATCATCGTCTTGGAGTGCCCCGGCTCCAGGCCGTGCAGGGCGCCGAGCAGGATCGCGCTCGGCACGAACAACCATGCGTGCGCGGTTCCCTGCTGGAGCAAGTCGGTCAGTGAGGTCATGGGCAGTGAGGTCACGGGGCGGCGTCCACTATTTCAGGTAGGTCCGCACCGCCTCGATCAAGTCGGCCGCGCCCTGGGCGCGAGCGGCGTCCGGCTCGTTATCCGGGTTCACGACGTGGTGGCGGATGTGATCTTCCATGAGTTCGGCGGTGAGGCCGTTGATGGCCCCTCGCATCGAGGCGACCAGCATCAGGACGTCCGTGCAGCCGATCTCGGCCTCTAGGGCTCGCTCGACGGCTTCGGCCTGTCCTTTGATCCGGCGCACGCGCGCCAGCAGCTTGGTCTTGTCCTTGACGGTGTGGGCCATCGTCGGTCCTTCCGATTAGGTAATATAGGGGGGTACCCTATATAATGTCGAGTGTGGGTATCGCCCTGAGGGCAGAGGGGTCTCGTATCATGAAGAAGGATGACCCCTGCATTGGGGTGTGCCGGTGGGACGGGCGTTCGGGTTGGTGCGTGGGCTGCGGTCGAACCGTCCCGGAGATCAAGGCGTGGCGGAAGCTCTCGCCCTATCGGCGCTCCGCCCTGCTGCGTGAGTTGCCGCGTCGGGTCGAGCAATGTCGACTATCGCCCGCGAAGCAGACGCCTCACTGATAGCCGGCTAATGACAGACATCCATCCATTCCGGGCGTAGATTTTCGACCCACGGGTGCCTGAAAGCGGATGTTCCTGACGACTGTCGCAAAGGGTCGACGGCGGCCGCGCGGGGTGCGACCGCACCGTGCGCAGCCTGTCCGCGGCTGGGGCTGCCTTGAACGGGGTCGACACCTTTCGCCGAGCCCTCACGGCCCCGCGTTGCAATCGGCCGCCAAACCCGCGAGGTTGCGGCCCCGCCCCGGATCTCGACCGCGTGGGGCGCGCGAGCCCAGGGACCCCGTCCGCGTTCCATGTCCGCGTTCACCTTCATCCACGCCGCCGACCTGCATCTCGGCAGCCCCCTCGCCGGCCTCGCCCTCAAGGACCCGGAGATCGCCCGGCGCTTCGCCTCGGCCGGGCGCCGGGCCTTCGAGGACCTCGTCGGACAAGCCATCGAGCGGGGCGTCGCCTTCCTGATCGTGGCCGGCGACGTCTATGACGGCGACTGGTCGGACAACACCATCGGGCTGTTCTTCGCCCGGCAGGTCGCCCGCCTCGACCGGGCCGGCATCCCCGTCATCCTGGTGCGCGGCAACCACGACGCCGAGAGCGTCATCACGCGCTCGATTACCCTGCCGGCCTCCGTGCGCGGCTTTTCCGCCACCCGGGCCGAGACCCACCGCCTGGAGCCCCTCAAGGTGGCGCTGCACGGGCGCAGCTTCCCCAACCGGGCGGTGGAGGAGAACTACGCCCTCACCTACCCGGCCGCCGTCCCGGGCTGGTTCAACATCGGCGTGCTGCACACCTCCTGCACCGGCCACGCGGCCCACGCCACCTACGCGCCCTGCTCGGTGGCGGATCTGGCGGGGCGGGGCTACGCCTACTGGGCGCTCGGCCACGTGCACGACTACGCCGAGCTTTCCCGCGACCCCTGGATCGTGTTCCCGGGCAACCTCCAGGGGCGCAGCATCCGCGAATGCGGGCCCAAAGGCGCCGTCCTGGTTTCGGTCGCCGACGGCCGGGTGAGCGGCGTGGAGCGCCTGATCGTCGACCAGGCCCGCTTCCACGCCCTCGAGGTCGACCTCTCGGGCGTCGCCGGCGAGCGCGAGGCGGTCGCGGCGATCGAGGCGGCCCTGCGGCCCCTCGCCGAGGCGGCGGCCGCGCGCCTCCTGGCCGTGCGGGTGCGCCTGTCCGGGCAGACCCCCGCCCACGACCGCCTCGCCGCCGACCGCGAGGGCCTCACCGCCGAGATCCAGGCCGCCGCCCACCGCATCCACGAGGACATCTGGCTGGAGCGCCTGCGGATCGAGACCGAGCGTCCCCGCCGGCCGGACACCGAGGCCCGCCCCGAGGCCTTCGCGGCCATCGACCCCGCGACCCTGCTGGCGGCGGTCGACCACGAGCCGGAGTTCCGCGTCCGCGCCCGGGCGGCGCTCGCCGAGATCGCCGCCAAGATGCCGGCCGGCCTCGCCGCCGAGGACGATCTCGCCGCCGACCTCGACGCCCTCTGCGCGGAGGCCGAGGCGGTGATCCTCGGCCGCCTCTCCGGGCGGACCTGCTAGAACCCGGCCCGAACCCGCCGGCCCCCGAGATCCCGCACCGAGGAGGTTTGTCCGATTTTCAGCTCGACTCCCTCGCGCCCGCCCCTGCGTCTGCGCGCCCTCGCGAGCCTCGTCGCCGCGACGGTGCTGCTGCCGCTCGCCTTCGTGCTGCTCGGGCTCTGGGAGGGGCGCCGGGCCGAGGACGATCGGGCCGCCTTCGCGGCCGAGCAGGCGCGCCTGTCCGCGATCGTCGCGGATCTCGCCGCGCGGGCGCCGCAGGACGGGCGCGTCGATTTCCGCCTGCAGTTCCGCCAGGGCGGCCAAGTCTACGGCGGACCCCTCGCCCTCGACAAGGCGCGCGCGGCCGAGAGCCAGGCCGCGACCCTGACCACGCTGATGGATTGGCGCCGCCTGCTGCCCCCCGTCGTCGTGGCGGGGGGCGGGCTCGCCGCCCTCCTCTCGGTCCTGGTGCTGCTGGCCGGTGCCGCGCTCGGCTGGGTGGGCCGCAGCTCGCGCGACGCCCTGGTGCGCGGCTTCTCCCTGGTGCGGCGCCTGCTGCCGGCGACCCTCGCGCTCCAGATCCTGGCGGCGGCCACCGCGACCGTCGCCGCCGTGATCTTCGAGGCGGGGCTCCTGGCGCAATCCGGCCTCAGCGGCGACGCGATGAAGCTCCTGGGCATCGCGGCGGTCGCCGTGGGGGCGATCCTGTGGGCCGCCGGCCGCACCGTCCTGGGCCTGCGCCGGGCGCTGGCCGCCTTCGAGCCCGACCCGCTGCCGATCTTCGGCCGCCGCGTCTCACCGGCCGAGGCGCCCGGACTGTGGCGCCTCACCGAGGGCCTCGCCGAACGCCTCGGGGCCCTGAAGCCCGAGGCCGTCGTGGTCGGCCTCACCGGCGGCTTCTTCGTCAGCGCCGGCCCGGCCGTGCTCGAACCCGGCGGCGAGCGCCTGACCGGCCGGATCCTCTACCTGCCCCTGCCCTACCTCGCGCTGATGCGGGGCGACGAGGTCGCGGCGATCATCGGCCACGAGCTCGCCCACTATGCCGGCGGCGACACCGCCTACAGCCAGCGCTTCCTGCCGATCTATGCCGGTGTCGGGCGTTCCCTCGACGCCGTGGCGGCGGGCCACCAGGGCTCGCTCGGGCTGCTCGGCCCGTCCCTGCGCCTCGGCCTGTTCGTGATGGAGCGCTTCCACCTCGCCGTGCGCCACTGGAGCCGGGCCCGGGAATTCGCGGCCGACGCGGCCGGTGCGGGGCTCACCACGCCGGAGGCCGCCGCCCGCGCGCTGCTGCGCACCGGGGCCGTCCAGCCGCGCATCGCCGAGGCCCTGGACGCGGCCGCCGAGACGCCCGGCGGGGCGCCCGCCGACCTCGTGGCCGCCGCCCTCGACCGCGCCGTCGCCCGAGGCCTCGACGATCCGGGCCTGCACCTGGAGGCGGAGCAGGCCCACCCCACCGATACCCATCCGCCGACCCGCGAGCGCATGGCCGCCCTCGGTGTCGCCCTCGACCCGGACCTTCTGGCGCGGGCCGCCGCCACGCCGCCGCCGCACGCCCTCGGGCAGCTCGGCGGCTACTTCGCTGACCCCGCCGGGCTCAGCCGGGACGCGACGGCGGATTTCCTCGGCGCAGTCCAGGACCACGAGGCGGCGGTGCGGGCCCATCTGGAGGCGACGGCGGAAGCCGTCGACGAGGCGGATTGGGTGCTGCGCGACAACAGCCGTCCCGGCGCCATCGTCCTGCTGGTGGCCGGCGGCCTGTTCGCCGCCGCGGCCCTGGGACTGGTCGGCCTCGGCCTCCCCGGGCTCGCGACCGGGCAGGCCGGCCTCGTGGCGGGGGTGGCGCTCGCCCTCGGCGCCCTCCTGGCCGCGTTCGGCGCCTACCGCCTGCGGCGGGGCGAGCGGACCACCCTGATCCTGCGTCCCGCGGGGCTCGCCGTGCCCGGCCTCGACCGCACGATCGCCTGGGGCGAGGTCGCCGATCTCGACATGCGTGTGAATCGGACCGGCCTCGTCACCCGCCTGCTGCTGTCCCCGCAGACGCCATTCCCCGGGCGCGTGCCGGGCGGGCGCGGCCTGACTCTGGACCCGAAGCGCCGGATCGTCACGATCGCCCTCGGCCTGCCGCGCCGGATGACGCCGCAGGACTTCGCCGACGCGATCGGCCGCTACCGGGCCATGGCGGAGGCGCGGCGGCTCCTGGCCGAGGCCGACGACGGCTCCGCCGACCGGCGCCTGGCCGACGCGGCCGCTCCGGCGGCCGCCCCCGTTCCCCCGCGCCTGCCGTCCCCCGCCCTGGGTTGGATCAACGCGTTCTGGGTCCTGTTCGGCGTCGCCTGCCTTGGGGCCGTCCTGGTGGCCTGCGCGATCTACACCGCGCCGGTGGTGGCCTCCGACTGGCAGGTCCGCGCGCGCGCAGAGCCCGTTCCCGGCGCCAGGGTGCGCGACGGCTCCTGCAGCGCCAAGCTCATCCTCCACATCTGCGATGCGACGCTCAGCCTGCCCACGCCCGGCGGCGCGGTGACCCGGCGGGTGAACTACGTGTTCGCCGGGCTGCAGGCCGGGGAGGTCCGCCTCGCGGTCCTGGCCGACCCGGCGCGCCCGGACCTCGCCACCACCGATCTGGGCCTCGACCGGCTCTGGAACCGGACGGTCACCCTCCTGGTCATCGCCCTCCTGATCGTGGCCTGCATCGTGGGCGCGATCGCGTCCCTGGTCCGCAGCCGGCGCGAGTCCCGGCCGGCCGCCGGGTGACGCTGCGCCGGTCCGTTCCGGCGCTTGCGGATGGTCCCGGCCGGGACCAAACGTCGGACCCCGAATTCCAGACCCGCACCTCCGCAAGGTCCCGATGCGTCTCCTCAGACTCGACCTCGAACGCTACGGCCCCTTCACGGGCCGCACGGTCACGTTCCGGCCGGATGCGCGCCTGCACGTGGTGCTGGGGGCCAACGAGGCCGGCAAGAGTTCGGCGCTCAGCGCCGTCACCGACCTCCTGTTCGGCATCGAGACGCGCACCCGCTACGACTTCCTGCACGACATGCCGCAGATGCGCATCGGCGCCGAGATCCGCGCCGCCGACGGGCGCAGCCTCAGCTTTCGCCGCCGCAAGGGCACGAAGAATACCCTGGTGGACGCCGCCGACGCGGCCCTGCCGGAGGATGCGCTGGCCCCCTTCCTCGGCGGGCTCGGCCGCGAGGTGTTCTGCCGCGCCTTCGGCCTCGACGCCCGCGCCCTGCGGGCAGGCGCCGTCGAGATGATGGACGCCGAGGGGGAGGTCGGCGCCAGCCTGTTCGCGGCGGCCTCGGGCTTGCGCGGCTACAGCGGCCTCCAGGCCGAGCTGGAGGGGGAGGCCGAGCGCATCTTCATGCCGCGCGCCGCCCAGAGCCGGACCTTCTACCAGGCGCTGGCCCGCTACGACGAGGCCCGCAAGGCGATCCGGACGGGGGAGCTGCGGGCCGGCGACTGGCGCGACCTCAACGGCGAGATCGAGGCGGCCGGGGCGGCGCTCGCCGCCCTCAAGGCGGAGCGCGGGCGCCTCGCCGCCGAGCGCGCCCGCCTCACCCGCCTGCGCCGGGTCGGCCCGCTCCTCCAGGCCATCGACGCCGTGGCCGTGCCGGGGGCGACCGAGGGCGACCCGGTCGCCGTGCCGGAGGCCTGGATCGACCGGCTCGGCCAGGCGCTCGCCGCCCTGCGCGCGACGGGCGAGGCCGCGACCCGCACGCAGGCGGCCCTCGCGGAGGCGTCGCTCGCCCTGGAGGCGGTGCCGGTGGACGAGGGCGTGCTCGCCCGCGCCGACGAGATCCTGGAGGCGTTCCGCGGCACCGACCGCTTCGACAAGGGTGGCATCGACCTGCCCCGCATCCAGGGCGAGGCCGATGCCTTCGCGCGGGACCTCGCCCAGCTCGCCGCCCGGATCGGCCTGCCCGACGCCGAGGCGTTGCGCGCGCGCCAGCCCTCGGACGCCGCCCGCGCCCGCATCGAGGGCCTGATCCGTGCCGGCCGCGAGGATTCCGCCGCCCTGACCCGCCTGGAACAGGACCTCGCCGCCCGCCGGGGCGAGCGCGACCGCCTCGCTGCCGCCACGGAGGCGGCGGCGGGCCTTTCCGACCCGGCCCCCCTGCGGGCCGACCTCAAGGCCTTCGCGGCCCTGCGCCGCGACATCGACCGGCGCGACGACCTCGACGCCGCCCTCACCCGCGAGGCCGGCTCGATCCGGATGCAGGCGGCCCGCCTGAGCCCTCCGATCCCGGATATCGCCGCCTACACTGCCGGGCGCCCGCCCTCGGCCGAGGCGGTGACGCGATTCCGGCGCACTCTCGACGCGGTGCTGCGCGAGCGCGACCGGGCCGCCGACCGCCTGGAGGCGGCCCGGGGCGCGGTGGCCCAGCGCCGCGCGCGCCTCGCCGCCCGGGCCGCCGGGCGGCCGATCCCGACCCGCGACGACCTCCTGGCCCTGCGCGCCCGCCGCGACGCCCTGCTGGCGGACCTGCCCGGCGGCGCGCCGGACGATTTCGCCCGCTTCGGTGTGGCGCTGGCCGCCGCCGACCGGACGGCGGACGACCTCGTGGCCGACGCCGCCCGGGTCGCCGAGCAGGACGCCGACACGGCCCGCCTGGACGCCGAGGCGGCCGAGGCGGCAGCGGCGGAGAAGGCGCTCGCCGATTGCGAGGCGCGGCTCGCCGAGGGGACCACCGCCTGGCGCGCGGCCTGGGCGCCTTGCGGGATCGAGCCCGCCGCCCCGGCCGAGATGGCCGTCTGGCTCGGCGAGGTCGAGGCCCTGCAGGACGCCGCGCAGGGCCTGGAGACCACGCGCCTGGAGCAGGCCCGCATGGCCGCCCGGGTGGAGGCCTGTCGGGCCCCGCTCGCCGATCTCAGCCGCCGGGCGGGGCTGCCCGCTCTCGAGGGCCTCGATGTCGGCCGGATGCTCGCGCGGGTCGAGGACCGGGTCGCCGAACTCGGCCTGCGCTGGGAGGCGGTGGGTGAAGCTCGAACGCGCGCCAAAACCGCCGCCGAGCAGATCGCCCGCGCGGAGGCGGCCTTGGCCGAGGTGCGGACCCGCCGGGACGCCTGGCGCGCGGCCTGGGGGCCGGCGCTGGCGGGCCTCGGCCTGCCCGAGGGGGCCGATCCGGACGAGGCCGAGGCGGCGCTCGCCGCCTGGCGGGCGGTGCCGGCGGCGCTGTCCGAGCGCGACAACCGCCTCGGCCGCGTCAATGGTATCCTGCGCGATAGCGCGGTCTACCGGGAGGCCGTGGCGCGCCTGACGCAGGCGGTGGCACCCGATCTCGACCCCCTGCCCCCCACCGCCGCCCTGAAGGCCCTGCACGCCCGCCTCCAGAACGCCCTCAGGGACGAGACCCGCCGGGCGGAGCTGGCGCGCCAGCGCGACGCGGCGGAGGCGGCCCGCGCCCAGGCCGCCCGCGCGGCACAGGGGGCCGGGGCGGACCTCGCCGCCCTCCTGTCGGAGGGGCCGGCCCTACCCCCCGGCACCGACCCGGAGGCGCTGCACGCGCGCCTGACCGCGCGCCGGGCCCGCGAGGCGGAGCTGGCCGAGCGCCGCGCCGAACTCGCCCGGGCCGCCGAGGGCCAATCCGAGGCCGACCTGCGGGCGGAGCGCGCGGCGCTCACCGGGGACGACATCGAGGGGCTGATCGCCAACCTCGCGGCCGAGGAGGACGACCTCGACCAGCGCGGCAAGCTCGCCTTCGCCGACCGCGACCGGCACGAGCGCCGCCGGACCGAGCTGGAGGGCGGCATCGGCGCCGAACTGGCGCTCGCCCAGCGCAAGGCGGCGGAAGCCGAACTGCAGGCCAATGCCCGGCACTGGGCGGTGCTCAAGCTCGCGGGCCTGATGCTCGGCACCGCCATCGGCCGCCACCGGGCCGGCCAGCAGGACCCCCTGCTGACCCGTTCCGGCGCCCTGTTCGGGGCGCTGACCGGGGGCGCCTTCGCGGGCCTCGCCCAGGATTACGATGCCGCCGACACCCCCCGCCTCGCCGGGCGCCGCGCCACGGGCGAACTCGTGCCGGTGGAGGGCTTGAGCGAGGGCACCCGCGACCAGCTCTACCTCGCCCTGCGGCTGGCCTACCTGGAGGATTACGCCGCCCGGGCCGAGCCCGCCCCGTTCATCGGCGACGACCTCTTCCTCACCTTCGACGACGCCCGCACCGCCCACGGCCTCGAGGCCCTGGCGGCGGTGGGCGACACCATCCAGCCGATCCTGTTCACCCACCACCGCCACGTGGCGGACCTGGCGCGGGCCCGGCTGGGAGATGCGGTCGACGTGCTGGACCTCTGATCCGGTCCGGGACCGGTATCAGAACCGGTAGCCGAGGCCCGCGCCGACGACGAGCATGTTCAGGTCGGCCTCCACCTTGACGCCGCCGATCGCGTAGGATTGCGTTGGCACGAAGACGTACTTCACCATGGCGTTCGCGAACCAGTTTCCGCCGAGGTGGTAGTCGAGGCCGGCCTGGAGCACGGGGCTGACCTGAGCCTTGAGCTTGAAGTCCGGGATGCCCCTGGCCGGCGTGATCGCGATGGGCGTCGAGGCGGCGACCCCGATGCCGAGATAGGGATTGAGGCGCGCCCCCGGCAGGAGGTGAAGCTGCACGAGCCCCATCGCCGCCGCGTTCCAGATCGATCCGATCGCGATGTCGCCCGCCAGCGAATCCCGGATGACCGGTCGGGTCCGGACGGCCCCGGCCTGGGCCTCGACGGCCACGTGGTCCGTGAGGAAGTACGACACGTCGAAATCCGGCAGGACGGCGGCCGGCGTCTCGACGCGCCCGCCGATCAGGTCGATGCGCGAGCGGCTCTCCGTGGGGATCGACCCGGCGAGCCGGCCCCGGACGAGCCAGTCCCCGGCCCGCAGGCCCCCGCCCGGCTCCGGACGCGCGCCGGCCGGTGGCGGCGCCTCCCCGGACGGCTCCGCCGCCCCCGCGGGCCCCGCCCCCGGCACCAGGGCGAGGAGGGCGCCCAGGATCGGGACGAGGCGTGAGACGAACGCCGACATGGGGAATGCTTTCCGAGATGTGCGTCCGCACCGGTATCGGGACGTGGCCCCCGAGGGACGGGCCGCCCGCGGCGGTCTCCGATCTATGGGCGAAAATGCTTTACGGAACTTTGATACATGCGCCTTGCTTCGTTTTTTAAGACTTGCCGTGCGTAATTTCGGAAAGTCCGGATTTAAGTTGATTAAAGACAGAATTTTATCGGTTCGGACATCAAATCATGCGACTGTCCGTGGCTCGGTGGGCTTTCCTGTTCCCAGAAAAATTTCAGGCATGAAACAAGATTTCCAGAGTCCCGCGTTTCGGCGCGGCGCGGCTTCATGGATGCGGGAAGCGGCGTTCCATGACGCTTGATCTCTACACGCTTCACTTCGCCAGCGCGGCCAGCCGGTTCGGCTATGTTGTCGTCTTCCTCGTGATGGCCGTCAGTCAGCCCCGTCAGGCCCATCTCTGGCAATGGATGGGGGCCATGGGCGCGTCGATGGCGGGGTCGCTCGTCATGATGCACGTGCCGCCGGACGAGATGCCCGCCGTTCCCCTGGCGATGGCCGTCCACTGGCTGTACGGCGCGAGTCTGGTCCTCGCCTGGACCGGCCTGCGCAGCTTCTTCGACCGGCCCGTCAATGTCGGGCTCGGCGTCGGTTTCGTCGCCGTCACGGGCTTCCTTTACCCGGTGCTGCTCGGCCTCGGCCTCTCCACCCGGCTGGCGCTCGCGGCGATCTTCGCCAGCTGCCTCGTGGTGACCCTCCTCGTGACGTACGAGACCGTCCGCGTTTCGGCCGGGGCCGAACGGCTCTGGGCACAGTCCATCGAAACCGTGGCGTTCGGGTTCTATGCCCTCGTCTTCCTGCTCTCGATCGGGATGCTCGTCGGCACCGATCTGCTGGTCGCCTCGGCCGAGAGCGCGCGCATCTCCATGATCGTGGATCAGGTCATGGGGGTTTTCATCTATTTCGGCTTCGTCGCGATGGCCGCCGAACGGGCCAGCCGTGCCCTCCTCCGGCTCGCCGAGACGGATCCGCTCACGGGCCTGTCCAATCGCCGCGGTCTGCAAACGCGGCTCCACCGCCGCTTCCCGCTGCCGGGCGCGTGTCCGGTGGGGGGCGTGCTCATCCTGGACATCGACCACTTCAAGGCCATCAACGACCGCCACGGGCACGGGGGCGGAGACCTCGTGCTGATGGCGTTCGCAGCCCGGATGAAGGCCGCGCTCCGGGCGACGGACCTGATCGCCCGCTGGGGGGGCGAAGAGTTCCTGGTGGTGCTTCCGGACGTCGATGCGAACGAACTCCTGCGCGTCGCCGAACGCCTGAGGGCGAGCATCGCCGAGGGGCCGTTTCCCCTCCCGGCGGGCGCCCTGGCGGTCACCGTCAGCATCGGATGCGCCATGATGGGACCCGACGTCCCGGGCTTCGAGGACGCGGGCTTCGAGGACGTGGGCTTCGAGGACGCGGCGCGACAGGCCGATACGGCGCTGTACGAGGCGAAGGCCCAGGGGCGGGACCGCGTCTGCCACGGCCTGCCGACCGTACCGGCGCGCGGCGCCCAGGCCTGGGCCGACGACGTACCCTTCGGAGGCCTTCGCCTCGCCTAAGCAGGCTTCGCAAAAGTGGTCGCCGGTCTTGCGGCTGAAACCTGCGACATCTCGAAGAGCGAATCAGGGTGAAGCGTCGGCTTGCCAAGGCGAACCTGCTTAGGCGCGCTTTGACGGAACGGAAACCGGCGCGTCGCGCAGGCGGTGGCGCCCAGGGGGCAGGCTCATCCGGCCCGGACGCAGCCGTCGTCCCCCGATGGCTCGAGGCGCATCCGCGGCGGGGGCCGGCGCCAGATCGCCCGACCGAGGAGCAGGCCGAGCCGGCGGCAGAACAGCGCCACCCCGAAGCACCACATCACCCCCGCCAGCAGCGCGCTCGCCAGGGCCGTGAGGCCGGCGCCGAGGGCCAGGGCGCCCCGGCCGAGGAGTGCGAGGGCGGCGCGGGTGCGGGGCCCGAGGCGCTCGCTGAGGCGCACCGCCCGGGCCATGTCGGCGGGGTCGCGGGCGAGGCCGAGCGCCTGCATCACCCCGCGCTGGCCCGTGCGGCGGCCGAGGACGAGGGTGTCGCCGGCCAGATTGGTCAGGCGCGCCACCGTGCCGGGGCGGATCGCGAGGCCGGCGGCGGCCCGCGCCCCTGCGAGGTCGAGGCGCGCGGAGGCCGCGACGGCCCGGGCCACCGCCTCGCGGTCGAGGCCCGCCCGCACCGTGCGGCCGAGGCTCGCGGCGAGCGCGGGCGAGAGCCGGCCGCCGCGCTGGGCCGCCTTCAGCACGGTCATGCCCGCGCGGGGGGCCGCCCCCGCCCCGGCCGTCCAGGTGGCGAGCG
Source organism: Methylobacterium goesingense (assembly GCF_022179225.1). Taxonomy (GTDB): domain Bacteria; phylum Pseudomonadota; class Alphaproteobacteria; order Rhizobiales; family Beijerinckiaceae; genus Methylobacterium; species Methylobacterium goesingense. The sequence continues at coordinate 8,640 of NZ_BPQL01000045.1, read as the reverse complement.
TGAGGGGCAGGCCGACCAGGGCCATGCCGAGGAGGAGCGGGTCGTAGGGCTCGGCGCGGGCGTAGCGGCCGCCCTCGCGCAGGAGGTCGCGCAGGTCGCCGAACCCGGTGACGTCGGCGGCCAGCGACCCGGCGAGGCCCGCATTCCCCTCGGCCTCGCCCGAGACCGCCCCGAGGGCGAAATCCCGCGCGGCGCGCAGGGGCCGCCCCTGCGCCAGGGCCTCGGCCCGCGCCCGGCGCGTCGGATCGACCGGCAGGGCGCGCGCCTCGGCCAGCGCCAGGAAGCTCAGCGCGAGGTCCTCGTCCTCGGCGGCCAGGGCCGCATCGAGCTCCGCGTTCAGGCTGTCCGGGGTGGCCGCGCGCTCCAGGCGGATCTCCGCGAGGGCACCCGGGTCCTCGGCCGCCGCAAGGAGACGCCCGGCGAGGATGGCCGGCACCGCGACGGGGGCCGCCGCGACCGCCAGGGCCGCTCCGCCCGCGAGCAGGCCGATCCATGCCGCCGCCCCGCGCAGGCGCCTCGATGTCATGTCGTTGCACTCCCGATGTTTTCGCGATTCCGCCCTTCATAGGCCAGGGCCGGGTTCGAGGCGACGCGTCAACCCTCGGGCGCGAGGCCCGGAACCCGGGCCATCTCCGCCACCAGGGCGTCGATGAGCAGGCGGATGCGAGCAAGGCCGGCGCGCTCCGGGGCGATCAGCAGGTTCACGGGCACGGGCGGCGGCGCGAAGCCGGGCAGGACCACCTCGAGCTGCCCCTCTGCCAGCAGGTCGTCGACGAGCCAGAGATGGGTTGCGCCGATCCCGCGTCCCGCGCGCAGGGCCTCCCGCGCGCCGAGCCCGTGATCGACCCGGAAGCGTCCGCCGAACGGCAGCGCGTGACGCCGCCCGTCCGGCCCCCGCAAGGTCAGCGTGTCGCTGCCCGCCACGTTCGACATACGCAGACCCTCGTGGTGGGCAATGTCCTCCGGCGCGCTCGGCCGCCCCCGCGCCGCGAGGTAGGATGGCGCCGCCGCTAGCAGCCGCCGGCTCTGTCCCAGGGGCCGCAGCTTCATCGCGCTGTCGCTGAGCGGCCCCAAGCGGAGCGCCAGATCGACGCCGTCGCGCACGAGATCGATGCGGGCGTCGCTGAGGCTGAGGTCGATGGCGATCCCGGGGTGGCGGTCCTGGAAGGCGAAGAGGATGCGGCTGACATGGCGCACCCCGAGGGCCGCCGTGCAGGAGACCCGAATCGTGCCCGCCGCCGCCCCATGCATGCCCCGCGCCTCGTCGCGGGACTGCTCGACGAGGCGCAGGATCTGGAGGCAATCGGCGTAGTAGCGGCCGCCCTCCTCCGTCATGGCCACACGCCGTGTGGTCCGGCTCAGGAGGGGCACGCCCAGGGCCGCCTCCAACCCGCGCAGGTGGCGGGTGATCGTCGACTGGCCGACGCCGAGTTCCCGCGCCACCGCGGTCAGGCTCCCGCGCTCGGCCACGCGCACGAAGCTGCGCATGCGCTCCAGGGTGACGTCGGCATCGTCCATGGGGATTGATCCGCTCAGCGGCATGATCCTATGCATTTCCGAGATCTAACGGTTCAATGCCGGGCGAGCTAGTTCCGGGCTCACGCATCCCTACCGGAGCCCCGCCCCATGAACGTCCTCCTCGTCTTCGCGCATCCCGAGCCGCGCTCCCTCAACGGATCCCTGCGGGACGCGGCCCTCGACGAACTCCGCCGACAGGGCCACGCGGTCCGGGTCTCGGACCTCTACGCCATGGGCTGGAAGGCCGCGGTGGATCGCTCGGATTTTCCGTCCCTCCCGGCGGGCGGGCGCCTCGGGGTGGCGGCGGCCTCGGGCCAGGCCTTCGCGGCCGGGGCACTCACCGACGATGTCGGAAGCGAGCAGGAGGCGCTGCTCTGGGCGGACGCCGTGATCCTGCAGTTTCCCCTGTGGTGGTACAGCATGCCGGCGATCCTGAAAGGCTGGGTCGACCGGGTCTATGCCCATGGCTTCGCCTACGGCGTCGGCGAGCACAGCGACCGGCACTGGGGCGACCGCTTCGGCGAAGGGCGGCTGGCTGGAAAGCGCGCCATGCTCGTCGTCACCGCCGGCGGCTGGGACTCGCATTACGGGCCGCGCGGCATCAACGGACCGATCGAGGACCTGCTGTTTCCGATCCAGCACGGGATCCTCTTCTATCCCGGCTTTTCCGTGCTGCCGCCCTTCGTGGCCTACCGCGTCGACCGCCTCGACGCGGCCGGGTTCGATCGGCTGGAGACGGATCTGCGCGCGCGGATGCGGGACCTCGCGACCACCCCGCCGATCCCCTACCGGCGGCAGAACGGCGGCGATTACGCCGTTCCGAGCCTGACTTTGCGCCCCGGCCTCGGGGCACCGGGAGCGGCCGGCTTTGCCCTTCACCGCGACGCCCCGGGGGATGGCCGCCCGGCTCAGGAAACATCCGCTCCGTAGCGCTGGTGCAGGCTGCCGGCGAAGCGGTCGGCGAACTTGGCGGTGGCCACCGGCAGGGTGCGCCCGCGCAACTGCGCCAGGATCAGGGACATCGGGGGAAGGTCCCGGGCGTCGATGGGGCGCGAGCACAGGCGGGGATCGTCCGGGATGCCGCTCGGCACCTGGAGGCTGACGGCGTCCTCGCGCAGGACGAGGTTGCGCAGAAATTCGAGCGAACTCGACTCGATGACCGCGTTCAGCGGCGCGCCCCGGCGGGCGAGGGCGTCATCGAGGTGGTGGCGGATGGCCAGGGACCGGTCCGGCACCGCCATCGGGTGTACGAGGCAGTCGCGCAGGCGCACCGGGCCGGTCTCGGCGGCCAGGGGATGCCCCGCCCGCATCAGGGCGCAGAGCGTCTGTCGGCAGGAGAACAGCACCTGCATGTCGGCCGAGGGCGGCGGCTGCAGCACCAGGGCGAGGTCCGCCTCGAACTGCGTCAGCGCCGCCACCGCCTGGACGTGGTCGCGCACCTGCACGGTGAAGGTCACCTGGGGGAAGAGCGCCCGGTAGGCCTCAACCTCGTCCGGCACCACGTGGTTGACGAAGGCCTGGCTGCAGGCCAGCGCCACGTGGCCGCGCCGGACCCCGGAGAGGTCGGCGATCTGCGAGCGCACCCGCTCCAGGTCGGCGCGCTGGTCGCGGATGTGGCGCACCAGCAATTCGCCGGCCGCGTTGAGGCGCATGCCCTGGGCCACCCGCTCGAAGATCGGCGTGCCGAGCTCGTACTCGATGTCCTGGATCTGCCGGGTCAGGGCCGAGGGCGTGATGTTGAGCCGCTCCGCCGCCCGGCGGATCGCCCCGTGGCGGGCCACTTCGGCCACGTAGGTGAGGATGCGCAGATGTTTCATCACGGAGGGGGCCGGCCGTCGGGCCCCCTGTTTCCGAAATCGCAACGGCCCAGTCAAGAAACAGCACTCGTGCGCAACAGGGGAGCGCCCTAGCCTGGGGGCTGAGATTCGTCCTTCCGAGCCCCGCTCGCCGGAGTCGCGCCCATGATCCGCCGCCGCACCCTTCTCGCCGGCCTCGGGGCCGGTCTTCTGGCCGCGCCCCTCGGGCTTGCCCGCCCGGCCCGCGCGCAAGCGCCCACCGTGATCCGGATGGGCTCCCTGAAGCTCATCCACTCCATCGCGCCGCATTTCTACGCGCAGTTCACGCCCGCCGGGTACACGGTCGAGGTCGTGCCCTTCGAGAGCCCCACCGAGTGCAAGAACGCGGTGGTGACGAAGTCGGTGGATTTCGGGACCTTCGGGATCGCGGCCGGCACCCTGGGCGCCGCCGCCGGCGAGCCGCTGGTCATCATCGCCTCCACCTGCAACCGCGGCATGGCGATCATCGCCAAGAAGGATGCGGGCATCGCCGCGATCAAGGACCTGAAGGGCAAGCGCGTCGCCCTCTGGCCCGGCTCGACCCAGGAGGTCTTCGCCCTGGAGCGCCTGCGCCAGGAGGGAATGAGCGTCAAGGACATCACTCCGGTGCGGATCTCGTTCTCAGAGATGCACATCGCCCTCGCCCGCGGCGACATCGATGCCTATGTGGGCGCCGAGCCAGCGCCGGGCGTGAGTCTCGCCAGCGGCGTCGGCAGCCTCGTCGAGTATCCCTACGGTACCGAGATGGGCGCCCTCAACATGGTGTTCGGAGCGCACGCCGACACCACGGCGCAGCGGCCCGAGATCGTCCGCACCATGCTGGAGATCCACCGCAAAGCCACCGACTACGCGCAAGCCAACCGCGAGGCGATGATCGCCATGGCGGTGGCGAAACTCGGCCAGAAGCGCGAGGCCCTGGAACTCTCCGCCCCCAACGTCGGGCTGAAGTGGAAGCTGGGTGAGACCGAGATCGCCCAGGCCAAGGTCTATGCCGACCGCATGCTGGCGTTGAGGCAGATCAAGCGCCTGCCCGATTTTGCGACCTTCATCGACACCCGCTTCGTCGACGCCATGAGGGACGCGTGAGCGCCAACCCGGCCGTCGCGGCGGCGGCGCCCGTGCCGGCGGCCCCGTCGTCCCGGCCGCGCGTCGCCGTGCCGTGGGCGCGCCTGCGCGAGGCGGCCCTGGCCCTCGCGATCCCCGCCGTGCTCGCGATCGTTTGGCATTTCCTCACCACGGGGCGGCCCTACAGCCTGATCCCGCCGCCGGCGGAGGTCTGGACCGCGCTGGTCGACCTCGCGGTCGGGGGCATCAACGACGACGCCTTCAGCGCCACGCTGCTCACGCATCTCGGCGCCTCGCTGTCGCGGGTCTACGGGGGCTTCGCCCTCGCGGTGCTGTTCGCTCTGCCGCTCGGCCTCCTCATCGGCCGGGTGCCGCTGATGCGCCAGCTCCTCGACCCGACCTTCCAGATCCTGCGGCCGGTGCCCGTCACCGCCTGGCTGCCGCTGGCCATGATCCTGTTCGGGCTGGGGCCGCGCTCGGCCTATTTCCTGGTCTTCCTCGGGGCGTTCTACCCCATCCTCGTCAACACCATCTTCGGGGTCCGTTCGGTGGAGCCGCGCCTGTTCGAGGCCGCCAGCATGCTCGGCTGCCGGGGCTCGGCCCAGTTTGCCCGGGTGGTGCTGCCCGCCGCCCTGCCGTCGATCTTCACCGGCTTGCGCCTCGGCCTCGGCTTCGCCTGGGTCGTCATCGTGGTCGGCGAGATGACCGGCGTGCAGACGGGGCTCGGGGCCATCATCATGGAGGCGCGCCAGCTCTCGCGCACCGAGATCGTGATCTGCGGCATGATCGTGATCGGCGTCGCGGGCTTCCTGTCGGACCGGATCGTCATGCTGATCGGCCGTCGCCTCCTCGCCTGGAGTCCCTCGCATGGTTGATCCGGTCCATGGCTGAACCCACCCTCCCGATCCTCGAGATCCGCGACGTCGGCAAGACCTTCGCGGTGCAGGGCAAGACGGTCACGGCCCTGAAGGGGGCCAACCTGAGCGTGAAGCGCGGCGAGTTCGTCTGCCTCCTCGGCGCCTCGGGCTGCGGCAAGTCCACCTTGCTTCGCATCGCCGCCGGCTTCGAGGCGCCCTCCTCGGGCCAGGCCTGCATGTGGGGCAAGCCCATCGCGGGGCCCGACCCGGCGCGCGGCATGGTGTTCCAGGATTACGGCCTGTTCCCCTGGCTCTCGGTGCGGGACAACATCGGCTTCGGCCCGAAGTCGCGCGGGCGCCCGGCGGCGGAGATCCGCGACACGGTGGCCCGCTACATCGACCTCGTGGGCCTGGGCGCCTTCGCGGATGCGCATCCCCACCAGCTCTCGGGGGGCATGAAGCAGCGCGTCGCCATCGCCCGGGTGCTGGCCAACGAGGCCGAGGTGGTGCTGATGGACGAGCCCTTCGGGGCGCTCGACGCCATGACCCGCGAGCGCCTGCAGGACGAACTCCTCGACCTCTGGGGCCGCACCGGGCTCACCGTGCTGTTCGTCACCCACGCCATCGAGGAGGCGATCTTCCTCGCCGACCGCGTCGTGGTGATGTCCCCGAGCCCCGGTAGGATCGACGCCGTGCACGACATCGCCCTGCCCCGCCGCCGCGACGTCTCGAGCCCGGCCTTCAACGACATCCGCCGCATGCTCTCGGCCCAGCTCCACAGCCACCACGGCCGCGTAGCCGCCTGAGGGAGCGATCGGTTCCGATGATCGCGGCCATGCCCTGCCCACCCCCGCAGAAGGGGGAGGCAAGACCCCGCGCACACGGCTGCGAATCCCCATGACCGACCCCGACTTCTCCGACTCCCGTCGCCCCGAGCGTCGCCTCGCCTACCGGGCCGCCATCGACCGGCCGCGCCTCGTCCTGCCGGGGGGCAAGCACGTGGCGATCTGGCCGGTGGTCAACGTCGAGCACTGGCTCATCGACAACCCGATGCCGCGCCAGATCCTGGTGGCGCCGACGGGGGCGCCCCTGCTGCCCGATCTCGCCAATTGGGGCTGGCACGAATACGGGATGCGGGTCGGGTTCTGGCGCTTCCTCGCGGCGTTCGCGGCCCGCGGCATCCGCCCGACCCTCTCGATCAACGGCTCGGTCTGCGAAGCCTACCCGCACGTGGCGCAGGCCGCGCACGCCGCCGGCTGGGAGTTCATGGGCCACGGCTTCTACCAGGTGCCGACCCACCGCATCACGGACGAGCCGGCGATGATCGCCCGCACCCTTGGGGCGATCCGGGCGGTGACGGGGGCGAACCCACGCGGCTGGCTCGGGCCCGGCCTCACCGAGACCCTCGACACGCCCGACCACCTCGCCGCCGCCGGCCTCGACTATGTCGGCGACTGGGTGGTGGACGATCGACCCTGCCGGATCGCCACCGCGGCGCATCCCCTCATCGCCCTGCCCTACTCGGTGGAGCTGAACGACATCCCCCTGCTGGCGATCCAGCACCACCGGGCCGACGAGTTCGTGGACCGGGCGCTCACCCAGGTCGCGCGCCTCGCGGCGGAGGCGGCGGGCGACGGGCCGCTCGGCGGCGCCAAGGTGATGGGGGTCGCGATCCACCCCTACATCACCGGCGTGCCCCACCGCATCGGGCTGCTGGAGCGCCTCCTCGACGCCCTGCTCGCCCGCGACGATGTCTGGTTCGCCCAAGGGGGCGACCTCGTGGACTGGTATCGGGAGACCGGCGATGAGGCCTGAAACCGCAGCCGCGTCCGAAGCGGATTGGCGGGACCGCGACCGCGCCGCCCTGAGCCGGGCCTACGACAATTCCGGGGCGGTGGCCGACAGCGCCGCCCGCCTCGCCGCGTGGCGTGCCCGCAGCGAGGCTCTCCGGGCGCGGCCGGGCCACGTCCTCGACATTCCCTACGGCCCGGGCCCGCGCAACCGCATCGACCTGTTCGCCTGCGGACGCCCCCACGCGCCGCTGCTGGCCTTCATCCACGGCGGCTACTGGCAGCGCAACGCCAAGGAGGGCTTCGCCTGCATGGCGGAGGGGCACCTCGCCCACGGCCTCGACGTGGCGCTGATCGGCTACACCCTCGCGCCCGAGGCCACCCTGACGGAGATCGCCGACGCGATCGGCGCGGCCCTGCGGATCTTGCGCGTCCGCGACGTGGCCGCCGGCCTCGGGCGCCGGCGCCTCGTGGTCGCGGGCTGGTCGGCCGGCGGCCACCTCGCCGCCCTGGCGCTCGACGGGCCGGAGGCCGATGCGGGCCTCGCCATCAGCGGGATCTTCGACCTCGCGCCCATCGCCCGGACGAACCTGAACGACGCCCTCCGGCTGACGCCCGAGGAGATCGAGACCCTGTCGCCGATCCGCCGGACCACCCCGCGCGCGGCGCCCCTGGTCGTCGCCTGCGGGGGGAACGAACTGCCCGAACTCCGGCGCCAGTCGCGGGATTACGCGGCGGCGCGGATTGCGGCGGGGCTGGAGACCCACGCGATCGAACTCGACGGGGCGGACCATTTCTCGATCCTCGAAGCGCTGATCCATCCGGACGGGCGCCTCGCCCGTATCGCCGCCGATCTGGCGCAGGCCTGAGGACCCTGCCGCTTGGATGCTCCCCGAGTCGCAACGCCATTTGAGGGCGGTTTTTCAATTCGATGATTTTTGATTTCTCTGTGCAGCCTGGTCAAACCATTTCAGATAAAATTCATAGAACCAGTCGAGGGAATAGGAGGATTTATTCGGAAAACTGGAAAATCTTCGCTCGACGACATCGCAGTATGATCTTTCAGCGGAAAAAAGGCTGACTTTATTCATAGAAAAAAATGTCATTGTCTTCTGGAGAACGTGCCGTGACCGTGATGCTATAATTGTTATTGTAGTACCCAGCCTTTTCAAGGCTCATCATTTGATTTTGTTTCAGGGCAATGATTTGTGTAGAGAACGGAGTTCGTCCGCCATTCTCGCGGACAAACCGACTTCTGTTTGTAAATCGAAAATTGTTGTCCGCGAAGAAACGCTCGAAGTCCGCCTCGATCCGATTCGGATCGACATCCTTGCATTCCAGCCCGACGTAAAGGTTGGGTAAAAGATTTCCGGCTTGCGCAGAGGCCGAATGAACACAGAGACACAGAGCGAGCCAATACGGTCTTGAGCGTCGCATGGATGGTTTCCCGTGTGCCAAGCCGGCATTCTATCACGAGCCGCCGCCGGCCCCCTCACCGTTCCCGCCAGGCCTTTGCGATCTGATCGGCGAGGGGTTTGACGAGGTAGCTGAGCACGGATCGGTCGCCGAGCTGCA
>NZ_BPQL01000044.1 GCF_022179225.1 Methylobacterium goesingense | reverse complement strand
CGCTACCGAACGAACGGCCAAAGGCCGTTCGTTCGGTAGCGCCCGAGCTTAAGCATTCCGCGTCACAAATGCACGCCGTACGGTCAAGGTTCCGCCACACCTTTCCGTTTGCAGAAAAAACCCACTAGTGATGCGCTCACCGGAGCTCATCGCGGCGGCGTTGCCCGCCCATCCCGACACGAGGATCTCATGCAGCGCGCCACCGCCATCGTCCGTAAGGTCGCCGTCCGCAGCGACGCGGTCGTCGACACGATCGTCCTCGACCACGCCGCGCGCCAGGCGCCGCCGGACAGCCTGACGGGGGAGGGTGGTCTCAGCCTCACCCTCGCGCTGGCCAAGGCCGCGGCCCTGGAGGATGGCGACGCCCTGCGCCTGGAGGACGGCCGCCTCGTGGCGATCCGCGCCGCCGGAGAGCCGCTCCTCGAGGTTCGAGCCGAAAACCCGGTCCGGCTGCTGCGTCTTGCCTGGCAACTCGGCGGCAGCCACGTGCCGGCCGAGATCGCCGCCGACGCCCTCTACGTGCCCCGCAGCGCCGCCGAGCTCGTTCGCGGTCAGGGCTGCGCCGCCACCCCGGTGACCCGCGCCTTCAAACCCGAGCGGGCGGCCCACGACCACAGCCAGTGCGGCCACGATCACCATGCGCACGACGCGCACGCACATGATGCGCATACCCACGATTCACACGCGCACGATCACGGCGGGCACGACCACCATCATGCGCCTGCGGCGCACGACCACGATCATTCCCACGCGCGTGATCACGGCCACGTCCATGGCCCCGACTGCAAGCACGACCACTGAGCGGATCGATTTTCGCGGATTTCGACGGTCCTGAACCGGAATGGTCTCGGTGCGACCGGTCTCGGTTCGCTCGTTCTCGGGGCGGAAGCCACGATCGGGCTGCGGCGGCATCCGACCGGGCGCCGCCGTCCAGCCCGACCGATTCTCGGCCAATCCATATGTCAGGACGTCGAGAAGCGGGTTGGGAGAGCCTTGGGGACGTCGGTTTTACCTTCCCGATAGCCTCTGTCCCTACCTTGCCCGCCGCCAACGAGCCGGGTGACCCGACCGGTCACATGACCTGATCTCTATCTCTTTCTCAGCCGAGCCCGCAGGATCGGGCGCAATCCCATTTCGAGGTGACGATCTGTGGGGGCGGGAAGGCTTGCGCGGCGACGCCGATCTTTAGCGGATTGGGAACTTCGGTGTCTCGCCGCCGACCTGGGGTGAGCCAGAAGCCAGCAAGAGATACCTATGCCACGCGCAAGTTCACGTTGCAGGCAAGCGTCTCGCTTCCCTCGGCGGAGTATCGAACGATCTCGGATTTCTAAATCAGTTCTGTCGGTTCAGCTGTCGGGAGCAGCGTTTCGAAACCGAGCTAAGTCTTGGTCGGAGTGGCAGGATTTGAACCTGCGACCCCCACGTCCCGAACGTGGTGCGCTACCAGACTGCGCTACACTCCGACAAAGCCGGCCCCTGGGGCCAGCGAGGGGACGTATAGCGAGGCCGGTGCAGCGCCGCAAGCGGGTTCGTGCGGGAAATCGCGCGAGCGGGTCGGTGATCGAACAATCAGAGGGTCTCACCGTCCGACGGCAGGCGATACAGGGCGCAGGACTCTCCGCCCCGTGCGATGGCGACCGCTCCAACGGCCTCCGCGCCGAGATCGAGGTGATGCAGCGACCAGTCGTGGCAGGGGCTCGCACCCCGAGCCCAACTCCGGATCGTCGCCGGACCTGGTGGAAGCGTCACCTCGAAGCTGTCGAGGGGGAGGGAGAGGCCCGTGCCGAGCGCCTTCACCACGGCTTCCTTTCGGGTCCAGCAGGCCAGGAACGCCATCGGTCGCTCGGCCGCTGATCGACCTGCCAGGGTCGTGATCTCGCCGGAATGGAAATGCGCACGCGCGATGGCCATCACGTCCCCGAGGGGGCGGGCCACTTCGACATCGACGCCGATCGCCGTACCGTCTGCGATGGCGACCAGCGCATGCGACCCGGAATGCGAGAGATTGAAACGCAGGCGATCCCGGTCCGGGCCACCGAGTTCAGGCTTACCGTTCTCCGCAGGGTCGAAGCACAGATCCCCGGGGTCTCGCCCGAGATATCCGGAGAGGATCCGCCGAAGGGCCAGATGACTGTGAACGAAACGATCGCGATCTTGCGGTCGGAGGAAGCGCGCCGCTCGCGCCTGTTCGTCCGTGGACAACCAGCGCGCGCGTGCCGGCGTGAGCCGGATGGCGGCGAGGTCCACATGCCAGACGGCGGTGCCGGGTTGACCGGCGGGCATCGCGATCTGCCACGCCGTCATGATGCGAGTCCACGAGTCTGGAGCGCGCTCCGATCAGACGATCGTCTTACCCAGGGCTCGGACGCTCCACGCGCCCTGCAGCGCCAGCAGCAGAAGATAGATGAGTTCAGCCGCGCCGAGCGCGGCATAGAACAAGCCGACACCATGATACCAAGCCAAGTCGCTCGACAGGATCGTCGCGGCGGAGGTCGTCGGAATCAGGAACGCCACCAGGAGACCGAGCACCATGGTCGCGTTGAAAGGTATGGCCTGCATCGAAGATCCGATTTGCCTCCGAAACGATGCGGGTTTCGTAGCCCAATCCTGCCTGCATTCAAAACAAAGCCCGGCAAGGTGCTTGCCGGGCGATGACCATCGCGGATGCGTACTCTGTCCCAGGGTGGACCAGTCAGGTCCCGCGCCGGTCAGGCGTAAACGTTACCGCCCGTCTGCGGGAAGCGCTCGGCCAAGGCACGACGCAGTTTCTCGAGGGCGCGGTTCTCGATCTGCCGAACGCGCTCCTTCGAGATGCCGAGGCGATGTCCGAGGGCTTCCAAGGTCGCCTGATCCTCGGCCAGGCGACGCTCCTTGAGGATCCGCAACTCCCGCTCGGACAGAACCGTCAGGGCCTCGTTGAGCCAGATCAGCCGACGCTCGCCATCGACGGCCGCCGACACCGTCTCGTCGGGGAGGGCGGCGCCGTCCACGAGGAAATCCATGCGCTCCGAAGAGGCTTCGCTCTCCTCACCCACCGGCGCGTTCAGCGACATGTCGGGCCCGGAAAGGCGGGCATCCATCAGGGCGACATCCTCGCGTGACACGCCGATGGCGGTGGCGATGCGCCGATGGATCTCATCGCCCACATGCTCCTCGGTGGACTGCATCAGGCGGGCACGCAGGCGGCGCAGATTGAAGAACAGGGCCTTCTGGGCCGAACTCGTGCCACCGCGGACGATGGACCAGTTGCGCAGAATGTAATCCTGGATCGAGGCCCGGATCCACCAAGTGGCGTATGTGGAGAAGCGGACCTCCCGCTCCGGCTCGAACCGGGCGGCGGCCTCCATCAATCCGACATGGCCTTCCTGAACGAGGTCGGCCATGGGCAAGCCGTAATGGCGGAAACGTCCGGCGATCGCGATGACGAGCCGCATGTGGGCCGCAATCAAATCGTGCAGGGCGCGCTCGTCGCGTTCGTCCTTCCAGCGCACGGCAAGACCACGTTCCTCATCCCGCGCAAGGAAGGGCGCCTCCATCGCCGTGCGTATGAACTGCCGCCGGATCCCTGCGATATCCGCCATCCCCGCCTCCGCCGATCTGGAACGTGTGCTCCCAGTCACGATCGCCGATGCCGAAGGAAATCGGACTTCGGACCTGCGCCTGGTATCGCGACAACCCGGGGGTCTTCGGGAAGGTTCCCCGAACGCGTGCGGCTCTCACGCGCACGTGAGCACGAAAGAAAAAACCCGGCGCAGCGGCGCCGGGTTCCATGAACGCGTAAGCGGGATGCGGTGGATCAGGCCGCTTCTTCCTGGAGGTCGTCGCTCTCGCCATCGCCTTCCGCCTCGGCCTCGCCCTTCACGCGACGCGGAGACTTGGCCAGGCTCTGCTCGATGAGCTTGAGGGCCTCGGTCTCGGTGATGCGGTTCACGGACGAAATCTCGCGGACGACACGGTCGAGGGCGGACTCGTAAAGCTGGCGCTCGCTGTAGGACTGCTCGGGCTGGGCCTCGGAGCGGAAGAGGTCGCGCACCACCTCTGTGACCGAGAGGAGGTCGCCCGAGTTGATCTTGGCCTCGTATTCCTGCGCGCGGCGCGACCACATCGTGCGCTTGATCCGGGCGCGGCCGGTGAGGAGGTCGAGGGCCTTCTTCACGAGTTCCGGCTCGGCCAGCTTACGCATGCCGACGCTGTTGGCCTTAGCGGTGGGGACGCGCAGGACCATCTTGTCCTTCTCGAAGGAGACCACGAACAGCTCGAGCTTGTAGCCGGCGATCTCCTGCTCCTCGATCGCCGTGATCCGGCCGACACCGTGAGCGGGGTACACGACCGCTTCGCCCGTCTTGAAGCCTTGGCGGCCTGCCGTCGTCTTCTTGGCTGTGGTCATGCGAGAAGCGCCTCCAGAACATCGCGCGGCCTTGCACGCCGCGCCGAACCCTGTAATCCGGGGTGGGTCACCCGGCTCCAGCCCCTTGTCCGAAGGGTCCGCGTCAGTGACGCGCAACCAGCCGGTTCCCGGGCATGCCGACGCGTCACGCAACGAGAGACCGCTCGCCGAAGGCACGCAATGCCTCCAGCGATCGATCGCATGCGACCCCATTCCTCAGCTGAGCGTGAGACCCATCAGGCGATGGTTGGAGGCAGCACGTCGAGCACGAACGACGGCAGGCGTTCTCAATAGCACAAACGCGCCGCCGAATCAAAGGATTGCCGGCAGGGCCGAGCGCCGTGGGCTTCGCCTCCGGCGTGCTCCACAGCCTCTTTCACGCCGATCCTGCGGGCGTAGCCTCGACCCGAGGCCGTGCCCGGCGGCAATCAGTCGCCGCTGCCGGGGTTGGCCGAGAAATGCGTCGCGAACTTGTCGGCGACGCCATCCCACGTCTTGGCGTCGGCGGGCGCGTCCTTTTTCTGGGTGATGTTGGGCCAGGTGCGGGCGAAGTCCGCGTTCACCTTGAGCCAGTTCTCCAGGCTCGGTTCCGTGTCGGGCTTGATCGCCTCGGCGGGGCATTCCGGTTCACAGACACCGCAATCGATGCACTCGTCCGGATGGATGACGAGCATGTTCTCGCCTTCGTAGAAGCAGTCCACCGGACAGACCTCGACGCAGTCCATGTACTTGCACTTGATGCAGTTGTCGGTGACGACGTAGGTCATGGGGCCTTCAGTCCTCGATCCGGTGAGCGCCGGGAGCGGCCGATGCCGGTCTCAGGCACGATTCGATGCACGGATCCGTTAACGCTTCGTGGCACGGGTCGGATGGCTCGGGCACAGGCGCGATCCTGGATGCCCGATCCTGGATGGGGCTGGCTCTAGCCCCTGTCCGGGGGGCTGACAAGCGCGGCCTTCGCGCCGTGCCGTGCGGACCCCCTGTGTGTCGCACACGGGACACGGGTGGCGCGGCCTAAGCGGGGCCGTCGCCCAGGACCTCGTAGAGCGCCTGGGCCTCCGGCGCCGGCCCTCGGCGCTCGCCGAGATCCAGCACGCGGGCCGCCACCGTGGCGTGGGCCGCCGCGACGGTCACGACATCCCCGAGCCCGACAGCGGTCGCCGAGGTCTCGGCGCGCTTGCCGTTCACGCGCACATGGCCGTCCGTCACGAGGCGGGCGGCGAGGGAGCGGGTCCGCGCGAATCGCGCGAACCACAACCACTTGTCGAGACGCTGGCGCCCCGGCTTCATCGCATCTCCGGGTTCGGCCGCTCAGCGCTTGCGGTCATTTCCCGCCTCGAGCTGCGCCTTCAGCGCGGCGAGCTTCGCGAAGGGCGAATCCGGGTCCGGAGCCCGCTCGCGGCGCTGCGGACGGGGCTCGTCGCGCGGCGCGGCGCGGGGCTCGTCACGGCGCTCCGGCCGGACGCGGCCCGGCTCGAAGCGCTCGCGCCGGGGCGGACGACCGCCCTCGGGCCGTCCTTCGCCGGGACCGTTTCGGCGGCCGCCGTCGGGACGGTCGCTCCGCGGACGCTCACGCGTCTCGGTCCCGGCCGCCTGGCCGCCGTGGCGGCGCTGGTCGGGCCGTCCTTCGCCGGCCGGGCGGTTGGCGGAGGCGCCGTCACGGCCCGGGCCACGGGGACGCTGGTTCTGGCGCGGGTTGCCGTGGCGCTGCTGGCGGAACAGGCGCCAGACCTCGACGGTGCCTCCGTCGCTGGCGTTGGCAGCGTCGGTCCGTGCGGCGGGAGCATCCGCATCGGCCGGCGCCGCGCTGGTCTCACCCTCGGCCGAGCTTTCTGCGGTGGCGGACGCCTCCTCGGTTTCGCCTTCACCGGAGACCGTGTCGGCGGTCGCGGACGCGTCGGTCGATGCGGCCTCGATAGGGGAGGGGGTCTCCGCCGGTTGTTCAGTCACGTCGGCAGGCGTCTCGCTCTCGGGGGCAGCGTCCGCGACGGCAAGGCCATCTTCCGCGCTGGCAAGGCCATCTTCCGCGCTGGCAAGGCCATCTTCCACACCGGCGAGAGCCGCCACCTCGGCGACGGGCGCCGGACCCGCGTCCTCGGCTGCGGATTCATCGCCCGTGGTTTCGGAGTGGTCCTGAGCCGTCGCTGCGTCCTGCGGCTCCCCGGTCGTCTCCTCGGTCGCCGCAGCGGGAATCGCAGCCGCACCCGAATCCGCCGTCGAGCCGGGCTCGATCTCCGTCGCGGGCTCGTCCGCCTCGGCCGAGGTCTCGGAGGTCGCGTGAGAAGTCTCGGAGGCCACGTCCGCCGTCGGTTCGGTCTTCGCGGCGGCGGGCGGCGTGATCGGCTGGGTCGGGGCGGCGGGCAGGAGCGGCACGGTGATCGCCGGACCCGGGCGGGTCTCGGGTGCGTAGCCGAGGGACTTCAGGATGGAGGCGAAATCCTCGCCGGAGCAGCCGACCAGGGAGGTCATGCCCACCGTCGCCACGAAGGCGTCGCCGTCGGCAGCCCCCACTGGGGCGTCGCCGGGGGTGGTGCCGGGCCGGTAGGCGATGGCCGGGCGGATCAGGTCGGCGAGCCGCTCGAGGATGTCGACGCGCACTGCGCGCTCGCCGCAGACGCGGAAGCCGGCCGCGCGGTAGAGGCCTTTGGCGATCTCCGGATCGACCTTGATGGAGGTGCGGCCGGAGCTGGCGAGATGCGCGATCTCGTCGAGGCCGCGCTGGTCGAGGCCGCCGTTCTTGAGGGCCCAGAGCTGGGCCGCCAGCGTGCGGGGCGCCGGCTTCAGGAGGGCCGGCAAGAAGATGTGGTAGGCGCCGAAGCGGACGCCGTGGCGGCGCAGAGCCCCGCGTCCGTCCTGATCGAGGCTGCGCATCTCCTGCATCACCTTGGCGCGCTCGAGCACGCCGAGGGATTCCACCACCTGGAAGCCGATGCCCTTGGCCAGCCCCGTGAGGTCGGCGGCGGTCTCGATTTCCATGAGCGGGCCGAGCAGGCGCACCACGGTGGCCTTGAGCCAGGCGACGAGGCGGGC
The DNA here is from genome assembly GCF_022179225.1 of Methylobacterium goesingense. GTDB lineage: Bacteria > Pseudomonadota > Alphaproteobacteria > Rhizobiales > Beijerinckiaceae > Methylobacterium > Methylobacterium goesingense. The sequence goes on along the minus strand of NZ_BPQL01000044.1, from coordinate 18,241 downwards.
TTCCACCTTGTCGCGGGCCGGGCCCGTGAGCTGCTCGTCGGCGAGCAGGCGCACGTGCGGCTCGAACAGCTTGTCGCCGGGCGTCAGCTTGGCCACCGGGTCGCCCGTCCAGCGGATGACTCCATCGTGACTCAGGACCAGCGAGGCATCGGCAGCGGACGAGAACCGCTCGGCGCGGGCCTCGATCTCGCCGGCGAGCGCCTTTTCGGCCGCGCTGCGCAGGGTCTTGGCCTCATGTCCTTCCGCACCGGGGTCCGGAACGAACTGGAAGCCATGCAGATGGCCGACATGCTGGCCCTCGACGGTAACGTCCCCGCCGGCGGTGATCTCAGCTTCCAACATCGTATTCTCTCTCAGGCGCCGCATCAGGACGCTAGTGCGCCGATCGACGAAACGGCTCGCAAGGCGTTCGTGCAGGGCGTCGGACAGCCTGTCCTCTACCCGACGCGTCTCGCCCTGCCAATGCACCGGATCGATGAGCCAATCCGGGCGGTTCGCCACGAAGGTCCAGGTTCGCCCCTGCGCGATGCGTTGGGAGAGCGCGTCGATGTCGCCGTCGGTCCGGTCGATCATGGCGACGTGCTTGGCGAACCAGTCGTTGGGGATGCGCCCCGCCATGCCGCGCATCAGGAAGCGGTAGAGCTGCGCGACGAGGTCCGCGTGGGTCTGGGGATGAACCTTGCGATAGTCCGGCACCCCGCACACGTCCCAGAGCCGGCGCACATGGGCGGGAGTCGAGGCCATCTCGCGAATGTCATCCTCGCGCATCAGGATCTCGAGGGCCGATTGGTCCTCGCCCATGGGGGCGCGGGTGAGGCCCTTTTCCCGGGGATGTTCGTCGAGGCTCTCCTGGAGCGCCTTCAGCGACGAGAAGTCGAGGTCGGGGTTGCGCCATTGCAGCACCCGCAGTGGCTCGAAATCGTGATTCTCCAGGGCCTCGATCATCTCGGGCTCGAAGGGCGCGCAGCGCCCGGTGGAGCCGAAGGTGCCATCCGAGAGATGGCGCCCGGCGCGGCCCGCGATCTGCCCCATCTCGGGCGGGGTCAGCTTGCGGAAGCGCGTGCCGTCGTACTTCCAGTTCGCCGCGAAGGCGACGTGGTCGACGTCGAGGTTCAGGCCCATGCCCACCGCATCGGTGGCGATGAGGTAGTCGACGTCGCCCGACTGGTAGAGCTCCACCTGCGCGTTGCGGGTGCGCGGCGAGAGGGCGCCCAGCACCACGGCCGCGCCGCCGCGCTGGCGCCGGATCAGCTCGGCGATGGCGTAGACCTCCTCGGCGGAGAACGCCACGATGGCGGTGCGCCGGGGCAGGCGGCCGAGCTTCTTCTCGCCCGCGAAGGTGAGCTTCGACAGGCGCGGGCGCGTCGTGGTGTGGACGCCGGGAATCAGCGACTGCACCAGGGGCAGCATGGTGGAGGAGCCGATGAGCAACGTCTCCTCGCGCCCGCGCTGGTGCAGGAGCCGGTCGGTGAAGACGTGGCCGCGGTCCATGTCGGCGGCGAGCTGGATCTCGTCGATGGCCACGTAGGCCACGTCGAGGTCGCGCGGCATCGCCTCGATGGTGGAGATCCAGTAGCGCGGACGGTCGGGCTTGATCTTCTCCTCGCCGGTGACGAGGGCGACCTTGTCCGCACCGACCTTGGCGACGACCCGCAGGTAGACCTCCCGCGCCAAGAGGCGCAGGGGCAGCCCGATCATCCCCGTGGGATGGGCGAGCATGCGCTCGATCGCCAGATGGGTCTTGCCGGTATTGGTCGGCCCGAGCACCGCCGTGACGCCGCGCGCGCGGGCCTGCGGAGAGAGGGAGGGACGAATCATGGGTGAGGGGCGGTCCCTTCGGCGAGGCCGGCAGGCTTTGACGGGTCATGGGTGCCGCCGCACCGCGATCAGGGACGGCGGGACCGTGGCGGCCGTTCCTCATATGGGTCGTTCGGGCCGCGGGCGCCATCCCGCGCGGGCATGCCCGTCGCGCCGAGACTCGGATAGATTCCGATCTCCACGGGCGCGCGTTGTCCCTGTGGTGCGACATCGGCGCAGAGCGTGTCCGGCACCGCCGTGAGGGGGCCGCGACGCGCGGGGCGGTTCTCGATCACCTGGGCGGACGAATAGGCATCTCCGCCGCAATCCGGTCCGGTCGAGAGGGCGGCCTGTGCCAGCGTCCGGCCGGGGATGAGCGCCAGGGCCGCCGCGACGAGGAGACCCGCGCCGCGCCCAAGTGTGGTCGGGGTCACTGGGCGAGGCTGGCCTGCGTCGCGGCGCTGCCCGGCGCCGACACGGTGGTGCTGCCCTGCTGGCCGCCGGTGCGCGTCCAGCGCGTCGCCTCGATGATGTTGGTGCCCACCGTGGTGCGCACGGCGATCCGGACCGGGAGCAGGACCCGCGTTCCCTCGACGGGCGCCAGCCAGACCGACATCTCGCGGTTGTCCTCCATGAACTTCACGCCCGGACGGTCGGGGCGGTGGCCGGCGATCGGAGTGTAGCGCGCGTTGCAGACGAGGACCGGGCCGCTATAGCCGGTCTTCGCCACACTGCGGGTCTCGCCGTAGGACAAGCTCACGTCGAAGCGGGTGGCGCCGTCGAAGATCGGCAGGGTGCGGTTACAGTTGGCCGGGTCCATGAGGTCGCCGCGGCCAGCGACCGGCATCGCCAGGGCGCTGACGGGGTCGATCACGCCGCGCTTGTTGGCGGCGGTGATCGGGACGCGGTCGCCCATGTCCACGAGGGGCGGCGTGATCTCGGCCTGGGTGACGTTGCCGCGCGCCAGGGCCATGCGCACGGCGATGCCGGAATTCGTGGTCTTCGTGGCGATGGCGAAGGTGCTGGGCTGCGGCGCCGAGGTCAGGGCGCCGCTGGCACGGGCCGAGCCCATGCCGCCCGTCACCACGCCGACGAGCCCGGTGAGGCGGGCCGAGACGTCCATGCGGTAACCCGACCCCTCGAAGGCGCCCGCGACCTGGGCCGTGCCGATCGGCAGGCCCGCCAGGGCGATCTCGTAATCCACCGTGACGGCGGTGGCCGAGGCGCTGGCCTTCGGGCGTGCCTGGACCTGCGAGGCAGTGAGGGCGGCCGCCGTCGCGGCGAGCAGGCCGAAGCCCGCGAGGCGGGAGGACGTCGAGCGCTTGGGCGGGGCGCGCATGGCTAGGTACTCGGGGTTGACTGTCGGTCTCCGGCCGAACGGCGCAGGGACATCGTTCCGGCATCGTCCGCGCTCATGGTTAACACATCGTTGGAGCATCGACAGCCGAGCTTCCCGGGCCGGTCCGAGGATGCGCGCGACCGTGCGAAAAATCGGCTCACGCCTTGACGTCACCGGCCCCTCTCCCCTATAGGCTCGCGCCTTCAATGAGAACGCCGCTCCATCGGGCCTGGCGTGCGAGAAGCCGTTTGCCGCGACGCGGCTGGGTTTCCCGCCAGCCTGTCGGACACGCGGAACGAGACGGGAAATAAAACAATGTCGCGCCGTTGCGAACTCACGGGCAAAGCCGTGCAGACCGGCCACCTCGTGAGCCACTCGAACCGCAAGACTAAGTGCCGGTTCCTGCCGAACCTGTGCCAAGTCACGCTGCAGTCGGACGCGCTGAAGCGTCGCGTGCGTTTGCGCGTCACGGCGCATGCCCTGCGCTCGGTCGAGCATCGCGGTGGCCTCGATGCCTTCCTCATCAAGGCCCGGGAGATCGAGCTGTCCCAGACGGCCCGCCTGCTGAAGCGCGAACTGCACAAGAAGCTCGACGAGGTCGAGACCCCCGCCGCCGCCTGAGGGTCCTGCCGGGGCCGAATCGGTCCCGGATGCCCCCTGCCGTGGTTCCCCGAACGGCCGCCGCACGCTGACGCGTACGGTGGCCGTTCGCGTTGCAGCACCGGTTTCCCGCCCCGATGACCGTCCTGTCGCTCGTCGCGCCGATCTTCGGTCTCATCCTCGTCGGGTGGATCGCGGCCCTGGCCGGCTTCCTGTCCGAGAAGGTCAGTGACGGCCTCTCGGAATACGTATTTTCCATTGCCGTCCCGGCGCTCATCGTCGCCACGCTGACCCGCCCCGGCCTGACCGGCGAGATCACGCCGTCCTTCTGGTTCAGCTACTTCGGTGGCGCGGCCCTCTCCTGGGGCATCGGTTCGCTGGTCGGCCTGCGGCGCGCGGGCGTCGAGCGGCGGGGCGCGATCCTGCACGGATTCGCCGCGAGCCAGTCGAACACCGTCTTCATCGGTGTCCCGATGATTCTCCAGGCCTATGGCGAAGACGGGGCGTTTCCGCTCTTCATGCTGCTGGCCGTGCACCTGCCGCTGATGATGGGCTGTGCCACCTTTCTCATCGAAGCCGATGGTCAGGCGTCGCTCCTCACACGCCTGCGGGGCTTGGCGCTCGTGCTCCTGCGCAATCCGATCTTCCTGGCGCTGATCCTGGGCCTCGGCCTCAAGGGCGCGGGGCTGGCGCCCGGCGGCATCGTCAAGGCGCTGGTGGATTCGGTGGCCGGCACCGCCTCGACCTGCGCGTTGATCGCCCTCGGGGCCGGTCTCGTGCGCTACCGCGTCCTGCACGACCTGCCGAGCGCCCTCGGGATCACCGTTCTCAAGCTCGGGCTGCACCCGCTGGCAGTCTGGCTGCTGGCCTTCCACGTCTTCACGATGCCGCCGGCCTATGCGGGGGTGGCGACGCTGTTCGCCGCGATGCCGGTCGGCATCAACGCCTACCTGCTCGCCGCCCGCTACAGGACCGAGACCGGCGTGGTGGCGGCGGCCGTGATGCTCTCGACCCTGCTCGCCATCTTCACGACGATCGGATGGCTGACCCTCCTGGGCCACGCCTGACCCCCATCTCGGCACCGAGCGCCGCCGGACCGGCTTGACCCGTCCCAACCCATTTTGTACCGATCGGTACAGACGACGACCGAACAGGTCCGTCTCGCCCAGGAGCGCCCGATGTCCGAGACCCGCCCGCCGCTGCCGCCCTTCACCCGTGAAACCGCCATTCAGAAGGTCCGCGCGGCCGAGAACGGCTGGAACGGATGCAATCCGGAGAAGGTCGCGCTCGCCTACACGGCGGACAGCCGTTGGCGGAACCGCTCCGAGTTCTTCAGCGGGCGCCCCGCAATCGTGGAATTTCTGCAGCGCAAATGGGCGCGCGAGCAGGAGTATCGGCTGATCAAGGAGATCTGGGCGTTCACCGAGGACCGGATCGCGGTGCGTTTCGCCTACGAGTTCCACGATGCGGACGGGCAGTGGTTCCGGGCCTACGGCAACGAGAACTGGGCGTTCGATGCCAACGGCCTGATGCGTGAACGGCATGCCAGCATCAACGACCTCGTCATCACCGAAGCCGAGCGCAAGTTCCATTGGGACCGCACGGCGCCGCGGCCGCAGGACCACCCCGGCCTGTCCGAACTCGGATTGTGAGGTCCGGCGTCTCGAAGGCGGAACGGGCGCGGGAGGCCGCCATTCCGGTCCTCGCCGAGGTGTTCCGCGAGCATGGCTACGAGGGCGCGAGCCTGGCGCTCCTCGGCGATCGAACCGGGCTCGGCAAGGGCAGCCTCTACCACGCTTTTCCGGGAGGGAAGGCTGAGATGGCGGAGGCGGTCCTCGACGCGATCGAAACCTGGTTCGAGACGCGCATCTACGCGCCGCTGCGGGACGAGCCGGACCCGAGCGTCGCCCTCGACCGGATGCTGACCGAGACGGACGCCTATTTCCGGTCCGGCGGACGAGCCTGCCTCGTCGGCGCCTTCGCGCTGACGGACGGGCGCGATCGCTTCGCCGTGCGCATCGCCCGCTATTTCACCGGCTGGCGCGATGCCCTCGCGGCTGCCCTGACGCGGGCCGGATTCAATCCCGGGGACGCCGCGGACCGCGCCGAGGAAGCAGTCTCGGCTATCCAGGGTGGACTCGTGCTGGCACGAGCCCTGGACGATCCGGCCGCATTCGGCCGGATGCTGGCGCGCCTGCGCCCGCGCCTCGACCCAAGCGAGGGCGCGACCCCGGGCCGTTAGGCCGCCCGGAGCCGCGCGCCGTCGCGGCGATCAGGTTCCGGGGGTCAGCTTCAGGATCTTGCCGTCCGGTCCGTCCGTGACGGCGTAGACCGCGCCGTCACTGCCGACCCGGACGTCGCGGATGCGCGCATCGAGGGGGATGCGTTCCTCGCTCACGACCTTGTCGCCGTCGAGTTTCACCGCCACGAGGCCTCCGCTGACGAGGCCGCCGATCAGGAAGTCGTCCTTCCACGCCGGGAAGGCGTCCCCCGTGTAGAGGGCCATGCCGGAGGGGCCGATGACCGGGTCCCAATAATAGACCGGCTGGGCGGTGCCCCCCGCCTGGGTTTTGCCCTCGCCGATCTTCTCGCCGCTGTACTCGATGCCGTAGGACACCTCGGGCCAGCCATAGTTCACGCCCGGACGCGGGCGGTTAAGTTCGTCGCCGCCGCGCGGGCCGTGCTCTGCGGTCCAGAGGCGGCCCTGCGGGTCAAGAGCGGCCGCCTGCACGTTGCGGTGGCCGTAGGACCAGATCTCCGGCTTGGCCTTCTCACCACCCGTGAAGGGATTGTCCTTGGGAGCATTGCCGTCGGTATCGATCCGGAAGACCTTGCCGAGGCCGCTGGTGAGGTCCTGCGCCTGGACGCGGGTGACCTTATCGGAACGCTCGCCCACGGTGACGAACAGCTTGCCGTCGGGCGCGAAGACGAGCCGCGAGCCGAAATGCTTGTCGCCGTCATAGGTCGGCATCTGCCGGAAGATGACCTTGACCTCGTCGAGGCGGGCGACGCCGTTCTCCTCGATCAGCTTGGCGCGCAGCACGCTGGTGCCGTTGCCCTTCTCGCGCGGCTCCGCGTAGCTCAGATAGATCCGGCGGTCGGAAGGGAAGCTCGGGCTCAGCGCCACGTCGAGGAGGCCGCCCTGGCCCTTGGCGTCCACCTTGGGCACTCCCGGGATCGCCGGGCCCGGCGTGCCATCCTTGGCCACGATGCGCAGCTTGCCGGCTTTCTCGGTGACCAGCATGCGTCCGTCCGGCAGGAACTCCATGGCCCAGGGACTGTCGAGCCCCTTCGCGACCACCTCGGTCTTCACCTTCGTGGCCGTCTCGGGTTTGGGGGCCCGGGTCTGGTTCGGCAGCAGCGGCTTGTAGTTGGTGTTCGGCGCCTCGGTCTCGGCCGGGCTGTTGCCCGTCGCCGAACTCGTGGGCGCCGCGAAGGCGTCACCCTCGATGCGGGGTTGCCGGGGCTCGACCGCTGCGGGTGCCTGCCCCGCCGGTGCCTGCGCGTGGACGGCCGCGCCGAGGCTGAGGAAGGCTGCGGTGGCGAGCAGGCTGTGGGGGATGCGCTTCACGTCGGGTTTTCCTCCATGCCGGCGGTGGAGCCGGCTTCGGGTCGAGACCGCGCGGCCACGAAGCGCGGCCACCGGGACGGGGACACCGAGGACATGGGGCGACGGACACGCTTTGACGAGGGCCGGCCTGCCGTGGCTCGGGCAGTATGGGGCGCTTTCGTCGGGTTCCGGTGCGCGTGGGGTGGACAATCCCCAACCTCCGCGAGGGGCAGGCTTGCCCGGGACGCAGGATGCCTTGACCCGCCCCCCTCCCATCGCCAAGTCTCGCTCAGCGCTTGTTCCCGCGATGCCGGGCAGGCGAAGAGCGGACCGCCGAGGCGGGACCGGAAAGGAAGTTTTCAATGGCGACGGTGAAAGTGACCGACGCGAGCTTCGAGCAGGACGTTCTTCAGTCCGCGGAGCCCGTCGTGGTGGATTTCTGGGCGGAGTGGTGCGGTCCGTGCCGTCAGATCGGACCGGCTCTCGAGGAGATCTCCGCTGATCTGCAGGGACGCGTGAAGATCGCGAAGGTCAACGTCGACGAGAATCCCGGCATTGCCGCCCAGTACGGCATCCGCTCGATTCCGACGCTGCTCATCTTCAAGGACGGCCAGCTCGCCAGCCAGAAGGTCGGCGCGGCGCCCAAGGGTGACCTGTCCCGGTGGATCCAGGCGAGCGCCTGAGACGGCGGACGATCAACCGAATGAGACCCGGCCGCGAGGCCGGGTTTTCTTTTGGGCGGTATCTCGCGGACGGCGTCTCGGGGGCCATCCCGACGAAGCGGTCCCCAAACGGAAGAAGCCCGGCCTTGCGGCCGGGCTTCTCCGTTTCGAGACCCGAAATGTCGGCTTAGTAGGAGCCGAACTTGTAGTTCAGACCAGCGCGGACGATCGCGAACTCGTCCTCGCGGCGGTTGGTGTAGCCGCTGACCGCAACTGCGTAGGGGGTGTTGACCCGGAAGGCAGTGTTGGTGGTGCGGGAGTAGGCGAACACGCCGTTGTTGGCGTTGTCGCGGTCGAGGCTCACGTACAGACCTTCGACCTTCAGCGTCACGGCGGACGAGCGGAAGAAGTTCAGGAAGGAGTCGGTCGGGAGGGCATACTCGATGCCGCCGCCGGCGGTCCAGCCGGTGCGGAAATCGTTGCGGCTGCTGTTGGGCAGGCCGAAATCGTTGCCGCCGCCGCCGCCGTAGGCGAAGCCGCCGGTGCCGTAGAACAGGACGCGGTCGAAGGCGTAGCCGAGGCGACCACGGACGGTGCCGAAGTAGTCGAGGCCCGACAGACCGTTCGGGTTCACCGCGACCAGGTCGGGGTTCAGCGTGCCGACGATCGGGGTGTAGGTGTTGCGGCTGCGGCCGAAGTCGACGTACTGGGCGTCAGCTTCGATACCGACCACGACGCCGGAGCCCGGGGTGAACTGGTAGTTGTAGCCGATCTGACCGCCGCCGACGAAGCCTTCGTTCGAGTTACGGCCGCCGAAGGCGCCCGCACCGACCGGCACGCCGTTGATGGCGACCGGCGAAGCCGTGTAGATCGGACGAGCAGCGACGATGACGGCCGGGCCGCCCGTGTCGTTGCTGGCGTCGAAGCCGTAACCGGCGTTGAAACCGGCGTAGAAGCCGGTCCAGGTGAACACCGGCACCGGCACGAACACCGGGGGCGCCGCGCGGCGCGGAAGGTCGGCGGCCGAGGCCGCCGCGGTGAGGGCGGTGAAGGCCGCCAATGACGTGAGAAGCTTTTTCATTATGATCCCCAGCGAAATGCCCGATCGAGTGGCAACTTACGCCAGTTTCCACGGCCAAGATGTAGCGTGGCGGTCACACCGGCCGAGGGACCGGTGCCCGGTGCACGGGCAGCGGACGACCGGGGAAGCTCACGCCGGCGGCGTGCCGTTCGCCGTCAGGACGGTGCCCACGAGATAGAGCGAGCCGCAGATCAGGATGCGCGGCGGCTGCTCGAAGGCGACGTCGGCGAGGGTCTCAAGGGCCGCCTCGACGCTTGACGCGCACTGAGCGATCAGCCCGACATCCGCGGCGATCTGCGCGACCTCCTCGGCGGGGCGCGCGGCCATTTGTCCTGCGATCGGTACGGCCACCAGGAGGCGGGCGAGGCCCACGAAATTACGCAGGAACCCTTCCGCGTCCTTGGTGCCGAGCAAGCCGACGATCAGCACCAGGGGCACGTCCGAGCGTTCGCCGAGATCCGCCATCGCGGCGGCCAGGATGCGCCCCCCGTCGATGTTGTGGCCGCCGTCGAGCCAGAGTTCGGCGCCCTGCGGCACGAGCTCGGACAGGCGGCCCCGGTTGAGCCGTTGCAGGCGCCCGGGCCACTCGACGGTGTTGAGGCCGGCCTCGATCGCGGCGGTGCCGATATCGCCGAAGCCCGCCGCCCGCAGGGCCGCGATGGCGGTGCCGGCGTTCGTGAACTGGTGACGTCCGTTCAGGCGCGGCCGCGGCAGGTCGAACAGGTCGGTGTCGTCCTGGTAGACCAAGCGCCCCCGCTCGGCATGCACGGAGAAATCCTGGTTGCCCACGCGGATCGGCGTCGCCCCGGCGGCCTCGGCGAGACGGCACAGCACCGCGTCGGCCTCGGCGTAATCCTGGGCCGCGATGATCGCCGGGCAGCCGGCCTTGAAGATCCCGGCTTTCTCGGTGGCCACCGCCTCGACCGTGTCGCCGAGATACTCGGCGTGATCGCGACCGATCGGGGTCACGACCGCCGCCGCCGGCCGGTCGATCACGTTGGTGGCGTCGACCCGGCCGCCGAGCCCGACTTCCAGGAGCAGCACGTCGGCGGGCGATTCCGAGAACAGCAGCAGGGCGGCCGCCGTGGTGATCTCGAACACCGTGATGGGCTCGCCCTCGTTGGCCGACTCGCAGCGGGCCAGGGCATCGGCCAACTGGTCCTCTGGCACGAACTGCCCGCCGCCGATGGCCCCGATACGGATGCGTTCGTGGAAGCGCACGAGGTGGGGCGAGGTGTAGACGTGGGCGGCGAGCCCCGCCGCCTCGAGGATGGCTCGCATGAAGGCGATGGTCGAGCCCTTGCCGTTGGTGCCGGCCACGTGGATCACCGGCGGCAGCTTGCGCTCCGGGTGGCCGAGGCGCGCGAGCAGGCGCTCGATCCGACCCAGCGAGAGGTCGATCGTGCGCGGATGCAGGGCGAGGAAGCGCGCCATCAGCGCGTCAGAGGAATCCATCATCGGACCGTCGCGGGGAGGATTGAGCGGCGTGAAGGGGCTCAGGCGGGCTCGGGCACGGGCTGGGCCGGGCGAAGCGCGGCCGCCCCGGGCTCCTGATTGGTCAGCAGGCCGCAGAGGCGCGCGATGGTCTCCTTCAGGGCATGGCGGTGCACCACTTGGTCCACCATTCCATGCGCCTTCAGGTATTCGGCACGCTGGAAGCCGTCCGGCAGTTTCTCCCGGATGGTCTGCTCGATGACCCGGGGGCCGGCAAAGCAGATCAGTGCGCCGGGCTCGGCCAGGTGCACGTCGCCCAGCATCGCGTAGGAGGCGGTGACGCCACCGGTGGTCGGGTTCGTCAGCACCACGATGTAGGGCAGCCGCGCCGCGTTCAGCCGGCGCACCGCCACGGTGGTGCGGGGCATCTGCATCAGGGAGAGGATACCCTCCTGCATGCGCGCGCCGCCCGAGGCCGTGAACACCACGTAGGGCGTGCGCTTGTCCAGCGCCGTCTCGGCGCCGCGCACGAAGGCTTCGCCCGCCGCCATGCCCAGCGACCCGGCCATGAAGGCGAAATCCTGGACCGCCAGGGTCATGGGCAGGCCGGAGACACGGCCGAAGCCGATCTTGAAGGCGTCGGCCATGCCGGTCTTGGCCCGCGCATCCTTCAGGCGGTCGACGTAGCGCTTCTCGTCGCGGAACTTATGCGGGTCGGCGGCGACCTCCGGCAGGGGAACGTCGATCCAGGTGCCCTCATCGAACATCATCTTGAGGCGCGCCTGGGCGCTCATCTTGAGGTGATGCTCGGAGCCGGGGATGACCCAGTGGTTGCTCTCCACCTCCTTGTGGAAGACCATCTGCCCGGTATCGGGGCATTTGACCCAGAGGTTCTCGGGCGTCTCACGCTTGAACAGGGTCTTGATCTTGGGGCGCACGACCTCCGAGATCCAGTTCATCGGTTCGACCATCATGGCGACGGCGTCCTTGTGCGGGGCGGATTGAGCGGGCGAGAGACCCTTCCGGGCAGACTCGCGGGCAATTGCGTCAGGCGCGGGGCGCCGAACGGACCCCCTCGGCGAGCGCGCGGACCAGGGTCCTCACGGCCTCGACCGTGCCGCCCTGCGAGCGGCCCTCCGCGTCGAGGGTGCCCCGCATGGCGTCGACCAGGGCCGAGCCCACCACGACGCCGTCGGCGCCACGCGCGATCGCGGCCGCGTCCGCCCCCGTGCGCACCCCGAAGCCCACCACGATGGGCAGGTCGGTATGGCGGCGGATGCGGCCGACCGCTTCCGCGACCCGGTCGAAGTTCGGCGTCGCCGTCCCGGTGATGCCGGTGATCGACACGTAGTAGACGAACCCGGCGGTGTTCGCGAGGACGGCCGGGAGGCGCTTCTCGTCGGTGGTCGGGGTGGCGAGGCGGATGAAGGCGAGGCCCTTGGCGAGCGCCGGCAGGCAGAGCTCGTCGTCCTCTTCCGGCGGCAGATCGACGACGATGAGCCCGTCGATGCCGGCGGCCAGGGCGTCATCGAGGAAGCGCTCGACGCCGTAGGCGTGGATCGGGTTGAAGTAGCCCATCAGGATCACCGGCGTCGCGGCGTCGCCCTCGCGGAAGCGCCGCACCAGCTCCAGCGTCTTGACGACGCCCTGGCCGCCCTTGAGGGCCCGCAGGCCGGCGGCCTGGATCGCCGGCCCGTCCGCCATCGGATCGGTGAAGGGCAGCCCGAACTCGACGATGTCCGCGCCCGCCTCCGGCAGGGCCTTGAGCACGGCGAGCGAGGTCTCCGGGTCGGGATCGCCGGCCATCACATAGGTGACGAGGGCCGCGCGGTTCTCGGCGCGGCAGCGCGCGAAGGTGGCGTCGATGCGCGCCTGACCGGGATTCGCTGAACTCGTAGCCGTCATGACACTCTTGTCTCGCGCTCCTCGCGGCCGCCACGGGCGCGGCGCGGGGTCAAGCCGCCGCGCCTACACCATCGCAGGCGGCCCGTGAAGCGCGCCGTCGCGGACGCTCGGATTTGTCACGATCCGGCAACGCATCCTTAACGGCCTTTGGAAAGCCCGCCTTCAACCTCAGGCGCCATCCTGGCCGCGACGGCGGACGGCACCGCCCGAGAGGCTTTACCCCCATGACCATCCCGGACGCCCTGCTCGTCCTCGCGTTCACGATCCTCGCCTTCCTGGCGGGCTGGTGCCTGCGCGCGCGCATCCCCCGGAGTGCCACGTCGGGCTCGGCCCACGGCACCGAGGTGCGGATCGAGCAGCTCGAGGATCGGGTCTGGCAGCTCTCGGAGAGCGAGGAGCGCTACCGTGCCCTGGTCGAGGCCACCACCGAGATCATCGTCCAGCGCGACGCCTTGGGGCGCATCACCTTCGCCAACGAGGGGTTCGCGCGCCTCGTGGGCGTCGAGCCCCTGGCGCTCGTCGGCTCCACCCGGCAGGTCGAGGTTCTGGAGCATGGCGAGGCCCAGCGCGATCCGGACGGCGTCCGCCGGGTCGAGATGCGCCTGGCGCCGGCCTCCGGGCCACCGCGCTGGTTCTCCTTCATCGAGATGCCGATGGCCGGCGGCAACGGCGAGACGCACTGGTTGCGGGCCGGCGCCGACATCACGGGGCGCGTGGCGGCCGCCCGCTCCCTCGACGAGGCCCTGAGCCGTGCCGAGGCCGCCAACGTGGCGAAATCCCGCTTCCTCGCCACGGTCAGCCACGAGTTCCGCACGCCCCTGAACGGTATCCTCGGTATGGCCGACCTCGTTCTCGATACGGGACTCGACCCCGAGCAGCGCACCTATGTCGAGGCCGTGAAGACCTCCGGCAGGGCGCTCCTCACCCTGATCGACGGCATCCTGGATTTTTCGCGCATCGAGGCGGGACGCCTGGATCTCGCCGCCGAGCCGTTCGATCCGGGCGAGATCGCAGAGGGCGTAGTCGAACTGCTGGCGCCCAGGGCCCAGGACAAGGGCATCGAGATCGCCCTCGACATCGCCGACGACGTACCCAGCCTCGTCGTCGGCGACGCCGACCGGGTCCGCCAGATCCTGCTCAACCTCGCCGGCAACGCCGTCAAGTTCACGGGGGCGGGCGGGGTCGGCGTCGAGCTGCGGCGGGAGAACGACGGGCTCCGGTTCGTCATCGGCGATACCGGCCCCGGCATCCCGCCCGAGCGCATCCCGCTGCTGTTCGAGGAGTTCGAGCAGGGTGACGACAGCGCCAGCCGCCGCCACGAGGGCACGGGCCTCGGCCTCGCCATCACCCGTCGCCTCGTCCTGCGCATGGGTGGGCGGATCGAAGCCGGCGCGCGGCCGGGCGGCGGCAGCCTGTTCACCGTGTTCCTGCCACTGGAAACCCTAGATACCGCGCGCGAGCGCCCGCCGGGCCTCGGGGGCCGGAAGGTGCTCATCGTCGCGGCCTCGCCGTTCCAGGCGCCCTACCTCGCGCGGCGGCTGACCCGCTCGGGGGCCGCCACGGTGACCGTCGACAGCCCCGAGGCCGGCCTCGACGCCATCGCGGGCGCGGCCTTCGACGCGGTGCTCGCCGACCGCACCCTCGGCGATGCGGCCCTGCGGGCGTTGGCGGGTGAGGCGCGGCGCGCCGGCGTGCGCTGCAGTCTCGTCCTGCTCTCGCCCTTCGATCGCCGGGAATTCGGGCCGCCGGGGGCGGCCGGCTTCGACAGCTACCTGATCAAGCCTGTCCGCGCCCGCTCCCTGTTCGATCGCCTGCTCGCACCGGCACCGCCCCCGGATGCGATGCTCCGGGATGCCGCGCCCGGGATCGGCGAATCGGCCGGCGCGCAGGGTACCGCAGCGGCATCGCCTCTCGGCGGCCCGCGCGTTCTCCTGGCGGAGGACAATCCGATCAACGCACTGCTGGCCACCAAGGCCCTCGAGCGCCTCGGCGCCCGGGTCGTGCTGGCGCGGGACGGGCACGAGGCGCTGGCCCGCATCCGTGAGGCCGACGCGGCCTTCGACCTCGCCCTGCTCGACATCCGGATGCCCGGCCTCGACGGGCTGGAGACCGCCCGGCAGATCCGGGCCATCGAGGCCGCGCAGGGGCGCGCCCGTCTGCACCTGGTGGCGCTTACCGCCAATGCGGGCCGCGATGACGAGCGGGCGGCGCGCGTGGCGGGGTTCGACGGCTTCCTGGCCAAGCCCCTCAACCTGCGCGCCCTGCCGCCGCTCCTCGATCGGCGCTGCTCGGCCGCCTGAGCGTTGACATCGCCCGCGCCCCGCGCGAACACCGCGCCATGGTCGACAGCCTCTCATCCGACGACGCGCAGACGCGGAGCCACGACCGGCGGGTCGCCTGGAGCGTCGCCGCCCTGATCGCCGGAACGGTGCTGGTCGGCGCCCTCCTGCCCGCACCGGCCGCGCACCGCGCATCCGCCGTGCCCTCGGCGGATGCAGCTTGCGCCGAATGGAGCGACGGCTGCCACGTCTGCCAGCGCACCGAAGGAGGCGTCGCCTGCTCGTTGCCGGGCATCGCCTGCGTTCCCAAGGAACAGAGCTGCCTGCGCCGCGTCGGCGGCTGAGGCCGCGCGCCGGACGGCCGCCGTGACGCGCCCGGTTCTTCGCTTCGCGCCGAGTCCGAACGGGCATCTGCATCTCGGACACGCGCGCTCGGCGCTGCTCAATGACGCGCTTGTGCGGAGTTCGGGCGGGCGCCTGCTGCTACGGATCGAAGACATCGATCCGGGCCGCTCGCGTCCGGACCTGATCGACGCCATCGCGGACGACCTCGCCTGGCTCGGCCTGCGCTTCGAGACCCCTGCGCGCCGGCAATCCGAGCATCTCGATGTCTACCGGGCCCAGGTCGAAGCCTTCTCGGCGCGCGGCCTCGTCTATCCGTGCTTCTGCTCGCGCGGAACGATCGCGCGGGCCGTGGCTGCGGCGGCGGAGCGCAGCGGAATCCCCCCCGCCTGCGATCCGGACGGCGCGCCCCTCTATCCCGGCTGCTGTCGCGCGCTGGCGCCGGGGGAGGCCGAGGCGCGCAGGGCTGCGGGCGTGCCGCATACTTGGCGCCTCGACATGGCGCGTGCCCTGGCGGCAGCGCCTGGCCCCCATCGGGTGCGCAGCGTCCCGGTCGTCAGGTCCGGAGAGGGGAGGGGGCTTTCCAGCCATCGGATCGGAGCCGACCGCGTCGAGGCCGCCGACCCCGCACGCTGGGGCGACCCCGTGATCGCCCGACGCGACGTTCCGACGAGCTACCACCTCGCCGTGGTGATGGACGATGCCGCTCAAGGGGTCACCCACGTGGTCCGCGGCGCGGATCTGCGCGCGAGCACCGATCTGCACGTGCTCCTGCAGGCGCTGATCGGCGTGCCGTCGCCGCGCTACCATCACCACGAACTGGTGCTCGACGAAGCGGGTGCCAAGCTCGCCAAATCCCGCGGGTCGCGGTCGCTCGCCGACCTGCGTGCGGCCGGCGAGAGCCCAGCCTCCTTACGGGAGCGTCTCGGCTTTCCGTGAGGCCGGAGCCCGCTTCAGCGCATCACGTCGCGCTGAGCCATGGCGGAGGCCGTGCGCGATTTCTGCATCGTGCTCTCGATCTGCTCGCGCTGGCGGGTGAACTCGGTGAGCATCCGTCCGTCGAGTTCGCGTCCGCGCGGCACCCGGATCTTCATCGGATCCACGAAGTGACCGTTGATGATGACCTCGTAGTGCAGATGCGCGCCTGTCGAGAGGCCGGTCGAGCCGACATAGCCGATCACCTGTCCCTGGCGCACCTTGGCGCCGGCGGTGACGCCACGCGCGAAGCGGGACATGTGGTTGTAGGTGGTGACGTAGCCGTTGATGTGCTGGAGTTCGACGCGCCGGCCATAGCCGGAATCCCAGTCCGCCTTCAGCACCGTGGCGTTGCCGGCGGCCACGATCGGCGTGCCGATCGGGTTCGCCCAATCGACGCCGGTGTGGAGCTTGGCATAGCCGAGCACGGGATGGCGCCGGTATCCGAAGCCCGACCGCATGATCCCGTCGGCGATCGGCTTGCGGATCAGGAACTTCTTCAGGGAGCGTCCCTGTTCGTCGAGGTAATCGATGGTGCCGTCGTCCGGAGACTGGAAGCGGTAGACCTTGCGCGGTTCGCCCCCGATGTTGAGGGACGCGTAGAGGAGTTCGGGGCGTTCGGTCGCCGCTTGCCCAGAGGCGTCCTCGTCGAAGGTGTAGAATACGTCGAGGCTGTCGCCGGACGAGATCCGGCGCTGGAAATCGACGTCGTAGCCGAAGATCCGGACGAGGTCGTCCACGGTGGTGCGGGGCAGGTCGTGCCGGGCGGCGGTCTCGTAGAGGCTCTGGTAGAGGCGCGGGCCGGTGCCGCCTTCCTCCTCGTCGTCGGAGGCTTCGGCCGTCGCGGCCGGAGCCGCGCGGGCGGGCGCGTCTTCGGTGGGGGGCGCCACGGAGACGAAGGTCCCACGATCGTTGATCGCCGCGATCGCCTCGATGCCGCTCTCGCCATAGAGGATCACCCGCGTCACCTGACGCGGATCGCCGGGTTTCGGGCCGGGTGCGACCTGGAGCCGGAACTGCTGCCCCTCGGCAAGGTCCCCGACGCGGGTCCGCCCGCCCAGGGCCGCGACGATGCCGCGAACCTGCTCGTCGCTGGCCCGGCCGGCACTCCGCAGGACCGAGTCCAGGGTCTCGCCACGCTTCAGGGCGAGGTCGCGCTCCTCGACCAGGGGTGGCTCCCCGCCGCCGCTCGCGGTCTTGGAGAGGTTGGTGACGTTCTCGGGCACGACCAGCACGTCGATGGACTTGAAGGGCGAGCCCTCGTTTCCGGCGCGGGTGCCGCCGTCGAAATCCGGAGCCGTCATGCCCTGGCGCAGGGTCCGGGACAGCATGATCTGCGGGGCGATCGGGATTGCCGTGCGGCGCCCGGCCTCGGCGGTGAGCCGGCGCTCCTCCTCGATCTGGGCCGCGACGTCGTCGTCGGTGAGGGCTGGAGCGCCCGGCTCGACCTCGAAGGTGGCGAGATCACGCTTGACCACCGAGACCTCCGCACCCGGAGCATCGGCGAGCCCTGGGTCCTGCGCCCGCTCGAGGGGTTCGTCGGTGTTCAGCTTCATGGGGTCGAAACGCGGCATCTCGGCCACGAAGACCCCGGTCGTCATGGAGAGGGCGGTGGAGATCCGCACGAAGGGCCGCACCTTGATGATCTCGCGGTCTCCAAGCCGGACTGTGACGGGCGACCGGAAGGTCTGCTTGGCCGATGCGATCATGAGGTTGCGCACGAGGCGGTCGCCCTTCCGGGCGATGTTGGCGGTCCCGTCGCCGATGGCGGGGCGGACGGCCGTGGAGGCCCGTTCGGGGATCGCCGCGAAGGAGGTCTCGCTCTGGAGCGAGATGTGGATCGCCGCGCCGATCAGGGCGGCTCCCGTGAGCCCGGTCAGGGCGCTGGCGCAGAGCCAGCGCAGGTTGACGTCTCGGCGATCGATCCGCGCCACGTCGGGCCCGAGCAGGTCCAGGGGCGGGAGGTGGTCGACCGGCATGCGCGCCGGCGGGCGTGCCTCGCTCGCGCCGTTCGGATCACCGATCTTCAGACGGCCGCGCTTCAACGTCGTGGTCCTCGCAAGGTGTAACCGGATCTGTTCCGCAAAGGCATCCCAGCAAGGCGTCGCGGGCCAGGCATCGCAGATCGAGACATCGCAGACGCCGTACCTTCGCGCCAGTCCGCGCGCCGGTCGAGGTCCGATGTCGAGGCGCAGCATGTCGAGATTGAGGCGCGGCGGTACACTGTCGCGCGAGGTCTAGGGAGGATCGTCGAAATTAGGTGTTGACGGTTCTGAG
>NZ_BPQL01000043.1 GCF_022179225.1 Methylobacterium goesingense | reverse complement strand
CGCTCACGGGCAAATCGCCCGGCCGTCAGGACCGAGGCGATTTGCCCGTGAGCGCGGCCCGGAGCCCCCCTCGTGCTGGAAGCGTCTGGACGCCTCGACCTTTCCACCCTCGCGACCGCTGCCCCGAGCCCTCGCAACAGGCGGTTCGCGACCGTCGTGGCGGTCGCATTCGGGCTCCTCACCCTCGTGCTCGTCCCGATCGCCGGAAGACCCATCGGGCCGATGCCGGGCTTCGTGGCGAGCTATCAGACTGCGCTGATCACCGTCTACGCCGTCACGACCGCCCTGCTGTTCACCCAGTACCGGCGCACCCGATCGGTCTCGCTCCTCGTCCTCGCCGCCGGCAGTCTCTACACAACGCTCATCGTCGCGGTGCAGCTTCTCAGCTTTCCCGGCATCTTCGCGCCGGGGCGCATCCTCGGGTCCGGGCCGGCGACGACCACCTGGCTGTGGACCCTGTGGCACCTGGGGCCCCCGCTCTTCGCGCTGCCCTACGCGATCATGGAAGGCGACCGGCGCCGGCGCCTCGTGCCCGCCGGTTCCGAGAGCCGGGTCGGCACCCTCGCGGCCCTGGCGATCCTGGCGGCGGTCGGCGTCCTGTCGTGGATCGTCATCGATTTCGTGGACTACCTGCCGCGCACCGTCGAGGGCGACGATTACTGGCTCCTGACCACGTCGGGCATCGGGCCCGGCGTCGTCTTCCTCACCGTCCTGTCCCTGGCGATCCTGTGCTGGACCACCCGCCTGCGCAGCGTCCTCCACCTCTGGCTGGCCGTCTCGCTGCTGCTGCTGGTGTTCGACAACCTCGTCAACCTTCCGGGCGCGGCGCGCGGCACCGTGGGGTGGTTCGCCGGGCGCCTGGAGGCGCTCGCCGCCGGCATGATCCTCCTCGGGGTCTACCTCCGGGAAGTCGACGGGCTCTACGGCGCGGCCGAGCAGGCCGCCGAGGGCCGCGAGCGGGAGCGGGCCGAGCTCGCGATCGCCCGCGACAACCTCCTGGTCGCCCTGGAGGCCGCCGACATGGGCGACTGGCGCCTCGACCTCGCCACGGGCCGGGCCGAGCGGACCCTGCGGCACGACCGGATCTTCGGCTACGACAACCTGCTGCCGTCCTGGGGGCTGTCGGACTTCCTGCGTCACGTGGCCGACGTGGATCGCCCCGCCGTCGCCGCCGCCGTCGCGCGGGCGCAGCGCGAGGGGCATCTCGAGGTCGAATGCCGGATCACGCGGGCGGGCGACGGGGCCGAGCGCTGGATCAACGTGCGCGGCCGCGCCTACCGGGACGAGGCCGGCACCCCGATCCGGATGATCGGCGTGGTGATCGATACGACGGAGCGGCGCGAGGCCGAACAGCGCCTGAGCCAGTCGCAGAAGATGGAGGCGATCGGCCAGCTCACCGGCGGCGTGGCGCACGACTTCAACAATCTGCTGACGGTAATCGTCGGCAACCTCGACATGATCGTGCGCCGCCCGGACAACCCGCAGCGGGTCGAGCGCCTCGCCACCTCGGCGATGCTCGCCGCCCGGCGCGGGGCCGAGGTCACCGAGAAGCTGCTCTCGTTCTCGCGCCGTCAGGTGCTGCGGCCGGAGACGGTGAACCCGAACCACCTCCTGAAGGACTTCCAGGGCCTGCTGCAGCGGGCGCTCGGCGAGGCCGTCACCCTCGTGCTCGACCTCGACACCGCGCTCGACCCGGTCCGGCTCGATCCCGGCCAGTTCGAGAGCGCCATCCTCAACCTCGCGGTGAACGCGCGCGACGCCATGCCGGGCGGCGGCACCCTGACGATCCGCACCGAGAATTTCGCCGTGACGCCGGAGCGCGCCGCCGCGTGGCCCGACCTCAACACGGGGGATTACGTCCGCGTCTCGGTGCACGATACCGGGTCGGGCATGGATGCCGCCACCGCCGCGCGGGCGTTCGAGCCCTTCTTCACCACCAAGGACGTCGGCAAGGGCACGGGGCTCGGCCTGAGCCAGGTCTACGGCTTCGCGCGCCAGGGCGGTGGGCAGGTCCGGGTGGCGAGCACGCCCGGCCTCGGCACCACCATCACCATCGACCTGCCGCGCTCGGCCGAACCGGTCGCAGCCGCGCCGCGCGCCGACGCCCTCCTGCCCCTGCGCCGGGCCGCCGAGGGCGAGGTCGTCCTCGTGGTGGAGGACGAGGCCGCCGTGCTGGAAATGGCGGTGGAGAGCCTGTCGGAGCTCGGCTACCGCACCCTCACGGCCACCCGTGCCTCCGAGGCCCTGGAACGCCTGCGCGGCCCGGAGCGCATCGACATCCTGTTCTCGGACGTGGTGATGCCGGGCGGCCTCAACGGCATCGAACTCGCCCTCCAGGCGCGCCAGCTTCGCCCCGGCCTGCGGGTGCTGCTCGCCTCCGGCTATACCGGTTCGGCCCTCGGCGAGCAGGGCGTGCCGGTGGACCTGCCGCTCCTGAGCAAGCCCTACCGGCGCGAGGATCTGGCGAGCAAGCTGCGCCTGGTGATGGGCGGTCGCTGAGCCTCAAGACTCACTGAGCCCCGAGACTCACGGCTTCGGCAGCATCCGGTCGCTGATGATCCGGCGCTGGATCTCGCTGGTGCCCTCGAAGATCGTGGTCAGGCGGGCGTCGCGCCAGTAGCGCTCGACGCGGCGCTCCGTGGTGTAGCCGTTGCCGCCGTGGAGCTGCATGGCCTGGTTGGTGACCCGGACCGCCATCTCGGTGGCGACCAGCTTGACCATGGCGGACTCGCTCTCGGCCGGCTCGCCGATGTCGAGGAGGTGGGCCACCTGGTGCCAGAAGGCGCGCGCCTGCGCGATGTCGGCCGCCATGTCGGCCAGCGCGAAGCGCAGCGCCTGGAAGTCGCCGATCGGGTGGCCGAACTGCTCGCGCTCCTGGAGATAGGCCTGGGTGTCCTCCAGGGCGGCGCGGGCCACGCCGACCGCGCGGGCCGCCGTGTGCACCCGCGCGATGTTGAGGCCGCGCTGGACCGAGGCGAAGCCGCCCGCATCCGCGTCCGCGCCCTGGTCGCCGTAGAGGCCGGTAAGGCGGTCGCTCTCCGGCACGCGCACGCCGTCGAGGTCGAGTTCGAAGGTCAGGAAGCCGTGATACCCGATCTTGTCGATGACCCGGCCGGTCATGCCGGGCGGGAAGGTGCCGGGCTCCTTGACCACCAGAAAGGGTTCGAGCCCGGCCGAGCGCGACTCGCCGGGTTCCGGGTCGCGCGTGCGGGCCAGGACCTCGATGAAGTCGGCGGCCTGGGCGAAGCCCGCCCAGCGCTTGGTCCCCGTGAGCACCCAGGTGTCGCCCTCGCGCACGGCGCGGGTCTGGACCCCGGCGAGGTCCGACCCCGCCGTGGGCTCCGACAGGGCGATGCTGCCGATCCAGCGCCCGCGCGCGGACTTCTCGAGGAGGTCGCGCCGCCGCTCCGGGTCGAGGGTCTGGGTGCCCAGGCCCTGGCCGCGCGCGAGGATGCTGCCCACGGAGAGCCACGCCCGCGCCAGCTCCTCCGAGATCAGGCAGTACTCGAACACGCCGAGCCCGAGGCCGCCGTGATCCGCCGGGATCGTGATCCCGAACCAGCCCTTCTCCGCCATCTGGTCGATGAGGGCGCGGGGCATCTCCGCCTTCTGGGGGTCGAGGGTATCGGCGAGCGGCATCACCACGTCGCGGGCGAAGGTCCGGGCCTCCGCCTGCAGGGCCGCCCGCTCGGGCGTGTGCCACGGCGCCGGCAGCTCCGGGGGGCGCGGCGCCACGCGATCGGGCTTCGACATGCTTCGGCTCCTGGCCCCGGTGGAGATGCGCGCACGCGCTTTCGGGTCGCGCGTGGAAGCTAGGGCGGGGCCATCGGAAGTCGACGGCGCCCGCCGGAGCGCTCGCCCGCACCGCGACGATTCCGTGCCTCGCCTGCGGGCTTCGTGCCTCGCGTGCGGAATCCGCGCCTGCGGATCGCGTTGCGCCTCGGTCATGTTGCGCCTAGTCACGGGGCCGGAACAGCCATGCGGCCCGTTCCGGCGGCTGTGGCCCGTTCCGGCGACACGGAGCCGATCGACTTGTCCTCGACAGCTTGTCCTCGACCGCCTGGTCCCCGCGCGGGGCAGACCCGACCGCCCGCGACCGTGCCGCGTCGAACCTCACGGAGTCACGCTGAACCATGCCCGACCTGAAGCCGATCCTGCTCGTCGAGGACAATCCGAACGACATCGAGCTGACCCTGGCGGCCCTGGAAAAGAGTCAGTTCGCCAACGAGATCGTGATCTGCCGCGACGGCGCCGAGGCCCTCGATTTCCTCTACCGGCGCGGCGAGCATGCCCACCGAGAGACCCGTGACCCGGCCGTGGTGCTCCTCGACCTGAAGCTGCCGAAGGTCGACGGCCTCGAGGTTCTGGCCAAGGTGAAGGGCGACCTGCGCACGCGCTCGATCCCGATCGTGATGCTGACCTCGTCGCGCGAGGAGACCGACCTCGTCCGCTCCTACGACCTCGGGGTGAACGCTTTCGTGGTCAAACCCGTTGGGTTCTCGGACTTCTTCGAGGCGATCCAGGACCTCGGGGTCTTCTGGGCGGTCCTGAACGAGCCGCCGCCGCACCGTGGGGGAGAATGGCCATCGAACACCTGAGGGACATCGCGGCGGACCCGTTTCCCCCGGCCGGGTTCGGGCCGGATCCTCTGCGGATCCTCCTTCTCGAGGACAGCGATCTCGACACGGAACTGCTCGTGGCGTTCCTCGACGACCTCGGCCACCCCTACGCCCTCGACCGGGTGATGACGCGGGCCGATTTCACCCGCGCGGCGGAACCCGGGGCGTACCACCTCATCCTGGCGGATTACATCCTGCCCACCTTCGACGGGCTCGGCGCCCTGGCGATCGCCCGCACGCGTTGCCCCGGCACGCCCTTCGTCTTCGTTTCGGGCGCGCTCGGCGAGGATGTCGCCGTCGAGGCCCTGAAGCGTGGTGCCACCGACTACGTCACGAAGCAGCGCCTCGACCGCCTGCACCGCACCATCATGCGGGCGCTCGCCGAGGCCCGGGCCCTGGCCGAGCGCGAGCGCGCCTTGCGGGACCTGCACGACCTGAACGAGACCCTGGAGGCGCGGGTCGAGGCCCGCACCCGCGAGCTGGAGGCGGCCAACGCCGAGCTTCAGCGCCAGGTGGTCGAGCGGGAGCGCGTCGAGGAGGCCCTGCGCCAGGCCCAGCGCCTGGAGGCGGTGGGCCAGCTCACCAGCGGCGTCGCCCACGACTTCAACAACCTGCTGACCGTGATCTCCGGTAACATCGAGTTCCTGGGCCGGGCCGTATCCGACGAGCGTTCGAAGCGTCGCCTCGACATGATGCGAGGCGCGGCCGACCGGGGCGCCCGCCTCACCGCGCAACTCCTCGCCTTCTCGCGCCGCCAGCGCCTGGCGCCGACCCCGGTGGAACTGAACCACACCGTCGCCTCCATGCGCGACTTGCTCCAGAGCTCCATCGGCGGCGCGGTGCGCATCGAGATGACGCTGCAGCCCGAGCTCTGGTCGGCCCTGGTGGACGCGACGCAGATCGAGCTCGTGATCCTGAACCTCGCGATCAATGCCCGCGACGCCATGGTGGTGGGCGGCTGCCTCACCATCGAGACCGCCAACGTCACGCTGACGGAAGCCCCCGCCCGCGCGGAGGAGCCGGCCCCCGGCGCCTACGTCATGGTGGCGGTGAGCGACACCGGCACGGGCATCGCGCCCGACGTGCTGGCGCGGGTGTTCGAGCCGTTCTTCACGACCAATCCGGTCGACAAGGGCTCGGGCCTCGGGCTCGCGCAGGTCTACGGCTTCGCCAAGCAGTCGGGCGGCGGCGTCCGCATCGATACGCGGCTCGGCGAGGGCACCTCCGTGCGGGTCTACCTGCCCCGCGCCGAGGCCGATGCGCTCCCGGCCGCCGCGCCGGCCGCGCCCGTCGACTGCGCGGCCCGGCGCAGCCCGGACGACCGGCCCGTCATCCTCGTGGTGGACGACGACACCGCCGTGCGCGAGGTGACGACCACCATCCTGACCGAGGCCGGCTATACCCTTCGCGAGGCGGGCTCGGGGCTCGCCGCCCTGCAATCGCTGGAGGCCGACCCTTGCGTCGACCTCGTCCTCCTCGATTTCGCGATGCCGGGCATGAACGGCGCCGAGGTCGCCTGCGAGATCCGCCGGCGCTGGCCGCAACTCTCCGTCATCTTCGCTACCGGCTACGCCGACACCGAGGCCCTGATGCGGGCCGGCGCGGTCGGTGCGGAGCGCATCGTGCAGAAGCCGTTCCAGGGCGGTGAACTCCAGCGCAAGGTCGCGGCGAACCTTCCTCACACGCCGGTCCCGGCCCTGCGCCTCGTTCCGGGCCGCGCGCGCCGCGCCTGATGCGGGTGCCGGTGGGCCTGCCCGTGCGGTGACGTCCTGCGCCCCTCGGCGGAACACCGTCCGGCGCCGCCGCTTGTCCCGGCTGAAGCCCGGCGCGCCTGCGCGCTCCGGCCCATTTAGGACACAGCCGACCGCATGAGCCCGATCCTCGAGCCCTTCACCCTGGGCGATCTCACCCTAAAGAACCGCGTCGTGATGGCGCCGCTGACCCGCAGCCGCTCCTCCACCGAGGGCGTGCCGCCGGACTTCGCCGTGGACTACTACGCCCAGCGCGCCAATGCCGGCCTCATCATCAGCGAGGCCACCAACATCTCGCCCCAGGCGGTCGGCTACGCCTACACGCCCGGTATCTGGAGCGACGCGCAGGTCGAGGCCTGGAAGTCCGTCACCGCCGGGGTCCACGCCAATGGCGGCCTGATCTTCCTGCAGCTCTGGCATACCGGCCGGATCTCGCATCCCGACGTGCAGCCCGACGGGCAGCTTCCCGTCGCGCCCTCCGCCCTCAAGCCCGAGGGCACGGCCTTCACCGAATCCGGCATGCAGCCGCACGTCACCCCACGCGCGCTGGAGACCGACGAGATCCCGGGAATCGTCGAGGATTACCGCCGTGCCGCCGAGAACGCCAAGCGCGCCGGCTTCGACGGCGTCGAGATCCACTCGGCCAACAATTACCTGCTCGAGCAGTTCGTGCGTGATTCCACCAACCACCGCACGGACCAGTACGGCGGCTCGATCGAGAATCGCCTGCGCTTTCCGCTGGCGGTGGTGAAGGCGGTCACCGAGGTCTGGGGCGGCGGCCACCGCGTCGGCATCCGCCTGTCGCCGGCCACCACCGAGCCCGGCAAGACCCCCCTCGACAGCGACCCGAAGGCGACCTTCGGCGCCTACGTGGAGGCCCTGAACGCCTTCGGCCTGCTCTACGTCCACACCATCGAGGGCGTGACCCAGCAGACCCGCGACGTGCCGGATTCGGTCGATTTCGGCCAGATCCGCAAGCGCTTCAAGGGCGCCTATATCGGCAACAACCAGTACACCCTGGAATTGGCCGAGAAGGACCTCGCCGAGGGCCGCGCCGACCTCTTCAGCTTCGGCCGCCCCTACATCGCCAATCCGGACCTCGTGCAGCGCCTGGAGACCGGCGCCCCGCTGGCCGAGGCGCCGAAGCCATACTGGTACGGCGGCGGCGCCAACGGCTACTCGGACTGGCCGGGCATGAACGGTCCGGTCGCGATCAAGCGCTGAGCGGGCAAGAATCACAGTTTAGGGTTGAGTGGAAATACTTCGTAAGGAATGGCTGCCACGCTCGGAGCCATGATGATGCGTGGATTTCGGGTGGCCTTCGTTGTGTTCGGCCTCATTGGCGCCGCCTTCTCGGGCGGCGCCGTGAGCGCAGCGCCGAGCGTACAGGTCATCTACCTGCTGCCAGCCGACCGTCAGGAGTCCGAGAGTTACCGGAATGCTGCCGAGTTCGGAGTCAGGCATTTCCAAGCTTGGCTAAGCAATGCGCTCAAGGGCCCGACCTTTCGCCTTGCAGATCCTGCGGTGCGCATCGTCCGGTCCGAGAAGAACGCAGCTTGGTTTCGCTCCACCGACCGATACACTGGCTACAGCGCATTCTATCGCAATACGGTGGATGAACTGACGCGTATGGGCGTCGTGCGGTTCAACGATCCAGCCTCACGCTTTTTGGTCTATGTCGATGCTGACCATGCCTGCGGACAATCCGGCGCCGGTGGCAATGGTGTTGCCGTTGTCTCGGCCAACGACCTTCGCGGCTTGTCTGGCGAGCGTGTTGTTCCCGCCTGCGACAGGGCGAATGGAGCTGAAATCCCGGGACGATGCCGCTGGATCGGCGGTATCGGGCATGAGTTTCTGCACACGATCGGATTGATGCATCCGGACCGGTCACCAGTCTGCCAAACTGCCCAGTGTCGTGCCGAGGCCTTGATGATGCAGGGCTATGTCACCTATCCGCGCGCGATCCTGCTTGATGAGGAGAAGGCGCAGATTCTTCGCTCCCCTTTCATCGAGTCGGGCATTCGGACGGAAGCCCGTGCCTGCGCGAATGCGATCACCCCTTTGGTCCGCTGACCCTCGAACATCCTAACCGTGCAACCGCGCCAGCACCGCATCCCCCGCCGGGCTGGCGCCGTAGCGGGTGCGCTGGGTCCGCGCGTTCCGCTCCTGAAGGGTGAGCAGGCCGGCCTCGCTCGCCAGCGTCTCCACCGCCCGCAGCACCAAGGCGTGCTCGATCCCGAACACCCGCGCGAAGCTGCGGCTGTCGCGGGCGAGGTCGAGATGGAGGGCGGCCATAACCCCGGCCTCCAGGGTGGAGAGGCCGGGCTGGAGGGCGGCGACCGAATCGGTCACCGCCAGGAAGGTCTCCGCATCGGCCGGCGGTTCGCTCATGCGGCGACCGGTCGGCGCAGGCGGACCAGCACCGACTTCGAGGTCGGCGTGTCGCTCTCCTCACCGAAGGTCGAAAGCGGTACGAGCACGTTGAGTTCCGGATAATAGCCGGCCAGCGACCCGCGCGGCATGTCGAACGGCACGAGGCGGAAATCCTCCGCGACCCGCGTGACGCCGTCCGCATGGGTGCCGACGATGTCGACCCGGTCGCCGGTCCGCGCGCGGATCTCGGCGAGATCGTCCGGATGGGCGAAGACCACCCGGCGCTCGCCGTAAACGCCGCGATAGCGGTCGTCGAGGCCGTAGATCGTGGTGTTGTACTGGTCGTGGCTGCGGAAGGTCTGGAGCACGAAGGTATCGGGTGCGCGCTTCGCCTGCTGGTGCTCCGTCGCCACCGGAAGCGGGCCGGCGGCGAAGTTGGCCCGTCCGGTCGGCGTCTCGAAGCTGCGCTCGGCGGCGAGGTTCTTCAGCATGAAGCCACGCGGGCGCCGGACGCGCAGGTTGTAGCCGGTAAAGCCCGGGATCGTGCGCTCGATCAGGTCGCGGATGCGGTCGTAATCGTCGGCGAGCGCCGCCCAGTCGACCCGCTCCGAGCCGACCGTCGCGGCCGCCATCCCGGCGATGATGCCGATCTCGGAGCGCAGTTCGGGCGAGGCCGGCTTGTTGATGCCCCCCGAGCCGTGGACCATGCTCATGGAATCCTCGACCGTCACGATCTGCGTCTTGCCCTTCGAATTCCGGTCGATCTCGGTGCGGCCGAGGCAGGGCAGCAGGTAGGCGACGCGACCCGGCAGGAGGTGCGCGTGGTTGAGCTTCGTCGCGATGTGGACGGTCAGTTCGCAGGAGGCCAGCGCCTTGGCCACCAGGGTGGTGTCGGGGGTCGCGCGGGCGAAGTTTCCGCCGAGGCCGATGAAGGCCTTCGCCGAGCCGTCGAGCATGGCGCCGATGGCGGCCAGCACGTTGTGCCCGTGCCGGCGCGGAGCGGTGAAGCCGAATTCCCGCTCGAGCGCATCGAGCAGGGCGGCCGGGGGCTTCTCGTTGATGCCCACCGTGCGGTCGCCCTGCACGTTCGAATGGCCGCGCACGGGGCACAGGCCGGTGCCCGGGCGCCCGACATGCCCGCGCAGGAGCATGACGTTGGCGAGCTCGCGGACGGTGGCCACCGAGTGGCGGTGCTGGGTCACGCCCATCGCCCAGGTGCAGATCACCTTGTCGGCGGCGAGATAAACCTCGGCCGCGACCTCGATGTCGGCGCGCGTCAGTCCGGACTGGTCCTCGATGGCCGCCCAGGTCGTGGCATCCACCGCCGCGCGGTAGGCCTCGAACGCCGCCGTGTGGTTGCGCAGGAAGGTCCGGTCGAGGCGCGACGGCTGTCCGACGGCGAGCGCCGCGTCGTCGGCCGCGAACACCGCCTTGGCGATGCCCCGGAACGCCGCCATGTCGCCGCCGAGGCGCGGCTGGTAGTAGTGGCTCGCCACCGGCGCGCTGGCGCCGCGCAGCATCTCCACGGTGTTCTGCGGGTCGGCGAAGCGCTCCAGCCCGCGCTCGCGCACGGGGTTGAACACCACGACCTTCGCGCCGCGCTGGGCCGCGCGCCGCAGGTCGCCGAGCATGCGGGGATGATTGGTGCCGGGATTCTGACCCACCACGAAGATCGCGTCGGCCTTCTCGAAATCCTCCAGCAGCACGGTGCCCTTGCCGACGCCGATGGCCGCCTGCAGGGCGATGCCGCTGGCCTCGTGGCACATGTTGGAGCAGTCGGGGAAGTTGTTGGTGCCGTAGTGCCGGGCGAAGAGCTGGTAGAGGTAGGCAGCCTCGTTGGAGGCACGGCCCGAGGTGTAGAACTCGGCCTGGTCCGGATGGTCGAGCCCGCTCAAGGTGGCGCCGATCTCCGCGAAGGCCGCGTCCCAGGTGGTGGCGACGTAGCGATCACGCGTGGCGTCGTAGCGCATCGGGTGCGTCAGGCGGCCCTCGCCCTCCAGGGCGTAGTCGGTCCAGCCGCGCAGCTCGGTCACGGTGTGCTTCGCGAAGAACTTCGGCGGGGTGCGCTTGTCGGTGGCCTCCCAGGAGACGGCCTTCACGCCGTTCTCGCAGAACTCGAAGGAGGAGCCGTGCTCCGGGTCGCCCCAGGCGCAGCCCGGGCAGTCGAAGCCGTCGGGCTGGTTGGCCTTCAGCATGGCGCGGGCGCCCGACAGCGGGGCCCGGCTGCCGAGAAGATGCTTGCCGCAGCTTTTCAGGGCGCCCCAGCCGCCGGCGGCGGACGAGCGCTTGGTGGACGTACGCTCGAGGGGCGTGGCCGGATGATCCATGAACGGGTCCTGGGACGGGCACGCGCGACCGAGGATCGGACGCGAAGCGGAGCCGTGGCGCCGCTTGCGATATCGCGATGCGAAGCGGGCGCTCAATCATGCGAAAACGCAGGCCAGTCATGCCGTTAGGGGTAGCATGCGTTTTTTGCAGAGCCGCCGGTGAGCGGGTTGAAACCGTTCCAGGCCGCGATGCGGAAATCCAGGCCTCGGATCCCGGGCCACGGTCCCTGGTGGAGCGCCCGCCGATCGCCTAACCCTCGGGCCGAACCGAAGGCGAGGACGCCCGGAATGCGGGAGCGCGGGACATGAGGACGCCGGTGAGGATCTTCGCGGCGGCGGCCATCGCCCTCGCGGTCGGCGTCGCGGTGATGGCCCATGATCGCCAGATCGGCGCCGAATGGGCCGTCTCGGCCGAGCAGATCGCCGACGCGCAGGCTTACGGCAAACCCGGCGTCGAGATCGCCCCGGGGCGCATGGTGGTCGAACCCCTGCCGAGCGAACAGGCGGCCCGGCTTCCCCTGAAATGGGTCCTCCTCGGCCTCGCGGCGGGAGCTGCCGTGCTGGTGGGAACGGGGCGGCGGCGCGCGTCGCCCGAAAAACCCCGGCGGTCGCGCTAGACCGGCATCCTGGCCAGGGCCGCCGCGTCGCGCCCGACGACCGTCGCGAGGCTGGCGGCGCCCTCGGCCTTCAGGTGGTCGAGAAGGCCCGCCTTGATCTCGGTGATCAGGCCCGGGCCCGCATAGACGAGGCTGGAATAGAGCTGCACGAGGCTGGCGCCCGCGCGGATCTTGGTCCAGGCGGCCTCCGCGGAATCGATGCCGCCGACGCCGACCAGCGGGATCCGACCGCCGACGCGCAGGTAGGTTTCGGCCAGGAGGCGGGTCGCGGCTGCGAACAGCGGACGGCCCGAGAGGCCTCCGGTCTCCTTGGCGAGGCCGGCCTCACGCAGGCTCGCGGGCCGCGCGATGGTGGTGTTCGAGACGACCAGGGCCTGGACGCCCCGGCGCAGGGCGGTCGCCGCCATGGCGTCGAGGGCCTCCAGGGTGATGTCCGGCGCGATCTTCAGGAGGATCGCGGTGTCGGGCTGCGTCGCGTCACGCGCTTCGACCACGCGGGCCAGCAACTCGTCGAGGAAGGCCTCGCCCTGAAGGTCGCGCAGGCCGGGCGTGTTGGGCGACGAGACGTTGACGGTGACGAAGTCGACGAGGGGCGCGAGTGCACGCGTACACGCGACGTAGTCGGCCAGCCGGTCCGTCGAATCCTTGTTCGCGCCGATATTGACCCCGATCCGGCCCCCGCGACCGTTCCGGGCGGCGAGGCGCGCGCGCACGACGTCGAGGCCCTCGCTGTTCAACCCGAATCGGTTGATGACCGCGTTGTCGCGGGGGAGCCGAAACACCCGCGGGCGCGGATTGCCGGGCTGGGCTTTCGGCACCACGCCGCCCACCTCCACGAAGCCGAAGCCGAGGCCGAGGAGCGCGTCCGGCACCTCGGCGCCCTTGTCGAAGCCGGCGGCGAGCCCGACCGGGTTCGGGAAGCGGCGTCCCAGCACGTCCACCGCGAGGCGCGGGTCGTCGGCCCGCGGACGGCGCGGGGGCAGGGCGGCCAGACCCCGCAGGGTCAGGTTGTGTGCGGTCTCCGCGTCGAGGCTGTGCAGCAGCGGCCGGGCCAGGGGAAACAGCGCGTTGATCACGTTCGCACTCCGATCAGCGGGAAAGCGGCCTCACGCCGGGCCGCCGGCCCGCAGCGCATCCGGAAACACGTGTGGAAAGACATGTCTGCCATCCGCCCCGAGCGGCAGGTCCACCACCGCCCGCACCGCCGTCAGCGGCAGGTCGGCGTAGAGGTGGGGGAACAGGGCGCCGCCCCGCGACGGCTCGTAGCGCAGGGCCGGGCCGAGCGCATCGGCCTCCACCGAGACGAGGACGAGGTCGCCCACGCCGGCGAAGTGCCGGGCCGCCGTCTCGACGGCTTGGTCGGCGGTGGAGAAGTGGATATATCCGTCCGCATGATCGACCGGTGCGCCGGTGAATCGGCCGAGCGCCTCGGCGTCGCGCCAGAGTTTGCGGGCACAAATCTTGTAGATGAGCGGCATCCGCGCTCCCTAACGGGTTTTGGCAGTGCGATCAAACAGGCGAATGGAAAGCATCGCGCAACCCTGGGGCGCAAGTCGATCCGACTGTTTCATAGGGAGCGTGACTGATTTTTCAGACACGGGCGGGTATTGCCATTCCAACAGATTAGTTCTACTTTCCTAGTTCTAGGCTGGTCGTCTTAGCCGTAGCGCGTCTCGAGACTCCGATGTTGTCTCACGAGCAGATTTGGACCGCGATCGACCGGTTGGCCGAGCGTCATGGGTTCTCCGCATCCGGCCTCGCACGGCGGGCCGGGCTCGACGCGACCAGCTTCAATCGCTCCAAGCGAATCGGTCCCGACGGGCGCAAGCGCTGGCCCTCCACCGAATCGATCTCCAAGGTCCTGGCCGCGACGGGCGCCAGCCTCGACGATTTCCTGCGGCTGATCGAGGCGCGGGGTGGCCCACCGCGCACGATGATCCCGCTCGTCGGCATGACGCAGGCCGGCGCCGGCCGTCTGTTCACCGAAGAAGGCATGCCGACCGGCGGTCCCGGCTGGGAGGAGATCGAGTTTCCCGATCTCGGAGACGACCGCGCCTTCGCGCTGGAGGTGCAAGGCGATTCGATGATGCCGCTTTACCGCGACGGCGACATCCTCATCGTTTCGCCGACCGCCAGCGTCCGCAAGGGCGACCGCGTGGTGGTGCGCCTCTCCGCCGGGGAGGTCCTGGCCAAGGAACTCAAGCGCAAGACGGCGCGCACCATCGAGCTCGCGTCCCTCAACCCCGAACATGACGACCGCCTCGTTAATGTCAGCGACATCGCCTGGATCGGCCGGGTGATGTGGGTGCGCCAATAGGGCCGCGCGCAAGCTTTGCCGCGTCTCCGGTAAGGGACTATGCCTTGCGGCCCGAGGGGCGGCCGCGCCCCACATCGGCGGACAGGCCATGGCATCCCCCGGAAACCACGACCCCGTTGCGCAGACGAAGCCGGAGGCGGGCCTCGCGGCATTGCTCACCGCGTCGGCCGTGCCGGCCCTCCTGCTGGAACCGGCCGATGACGGGCACCGCGTCGTCCTGGCCAATCCGTCGCTCGTCGCCCTGACCGGACGCGAGCCGGCGGCCGTCACCGGCGGGGATCTCTGGGCGGCGCTGCGGCCGGACGGGGACCGCGAGACCCGCGCCGTCCTGCAGGCGGCCCTGGCCGGCGAGCGGCCCGAGGGCGTCGAGGTCCTGGCCCATGCGGCAGGCGGCGCGGCCTGGTGGGCCCAGGTCCTCGTGGCGCCGGTGCCCGAGACGCCTTATCTTCTCGCCCAGGTCATCGACGTGACGCGGCGGCGGGACGCCGAGGGCGCGCTCCTGCTCTCGCGCCAGCGCGAGGCGCTCGGTCTCCTGACCAACAGCGTTGCGCACGAGTTCAACAACTTCCTTCAGATCCTGATCGGCTACATCGACGGCCTGAAGCGCCGCCTCGGCGACCGCGAGGAGCCCTTCATCCAGCGGGCGATCCTGCGCTCCACCGACGCCGCCGAGCGGGCAACGATCCTGACCCGCCAGCTGCTCGCCTTCTCGCGCCGCATCGCGCCCGACGTTCGCCCCGTGGACCTGAACCGCCTGATCGAGGGCTTCGGGGCCCGGGTCGGCCCCACCCTGCCCACGCGGATCACCCTGGAGATCCGGACCTCGCCCGGGCTCGCCTGCGGGCTCGGCAATCCGACCCAGGTGGACCTGGCGCTGACCCACATCGTGGCCAATGCCTGTGAGGCCATGGCCGAGCCCGGGCGCATCGTCGTGGCGACCTTCGCGGTGCCGCCGGGCGACCGTGGCCTGCAACGGCCCGGGGACGGCGCCGTCGGCATCACGGTGACGGACGAGGGCCCGGGCATGTCACCCGAGATGGCGGCGCGGGCTCTCGCGCCGTTCATCACCAGCCGCGAGGCCGGGCGAGGCACGGGGCTCGCCATCGTGCACGGGCTGATGAAGCGCCAGAACGGCACGGTCTCGATCGATTCGAAGCCCGGGGAGGGCGCCGTGGTTCGCCTCGTCTTCCCGGCGGTGGTCTGAGGGCGGGCCGCCGGACGCGCGATTGCATAATGCGGACGGACTAAAACCCGGGCTGGAACGTCACCATATACAGGAGCGGCGTTCGCGCCGAGCCCGTTGTCAGGTCCTTGGACCGTCCCATTCGTCACCAGAGGCGTCTTCATGCTCACCTCCACCACTCGTCGCAAGCGCGCGGCGTCCATCCTCGCGCTCGCCGCGGCGTTGGCCCTCGCCGCGCCCGTCGTCGAGGCGCGTCCCGGAAGCGGCAGCAGCGGTGGCATGGGCTCGCGCGGTTCCCGCACCGACTCGGCGCCCTCCGCCACCACGACGGCCCCCGGTGCGGCCGCGCCGATCCAGCGGACGCAGACTCAGCCCGGCCCGGCCATGGGCAATCCCGGCATGACCCAGGCCGCCCAGCCCGGTCGTCGCTTCGGCGGCGGCTTCATGGCGGGTCTCCTCGGCGCCGGCCTGCTCGGCGCTCTGCTCGGCGGCGGCTTCTTCGGCGGCCTCGGCGGCATCATGTCCTTCCTGGGCCTGATCCTTCAGGTCGGCCTCGTCGTCATGCTGGTGGCCTTCGCGGTGCGCTGGTTCCGCCGTCGTCAGGGCGCGCCGGCCGCGGCCGGTCACGCGCGTTCGAACCTCGATGCGCCGGGCCCGATGGGTGGGCCCATGAACGGTCCGGTCAACGGTCCCTCGGGTGGCCCGATGGGTGGCGCTCCCCTCGGCGGAAACGCCCAGCGCGGTCCGGCCCCCGTGCAGCCTCCGGCGGCGCGTCCGGTCCAGATCGGACCCGGCGACTTCCAGAGCTTCGAGATCGCCCTCAACGACATCCAGGCGGCCTATGGCCGTGAGGACGCCGCGGCGCTCCGCAACTTCGCGACCCCCGAGATGGCCGGCTACTTCATCGAGGAACTGCAGGCCAATCAGGCGCGCGGCCTCGTCAACCGGATCTCGGACGTGAAGCTCCTCCAGGGCGACCTGTCGGAGGCCTGGGGCGAGGGCAATGCGGAATACGCCACCGTGGCGATGCGCTACGCCATCAAGGACGTGACCATCGACCGCCGCACCGACCGCGTGATTGAGACCGGCGAGCCGGAGGCCGTGGAGCTCTGGACCTTCGTGCGCGAGCGCGGCGGCCGCTGGATCCTCTCGGCCATCCAGCAGGGACGCTGAGCGCCAGGGTTCACCAAAGATCGAACGAGAGGGGCCGCGCGGACAGATCCGCGCGGCCCCTTTTTCGTTTCAGGCGCTGTCCGGTTGATGGCTTCGGTCAGCCTGTGCGCGACGCACTCTTTCTTCTGAACGGAGAGGGGAGCCGCGCCGGAACCCGAACGATTCAGCCGGAAACCGTATCAGACGGCCTTCAGCGCTTGCGCCATCGCCACGAAGGCCGAGACCGGGACTTCCTCGGCCCGCGCGGTCTCGGGGATGCCGGCGGCGTCGAGGAGCCGGGCCGGGTCCGGAACTGCGGCCTTCAGGCTCTGGCGCAACATCTTGCGGCGCTGCCCGAAGGCCGCGCGGGTGATGGACTCCAGGGCCTGCACCGAGCAGGGCAGGGGGTCACGGCGCGGCGTCAGGCGGACGACGGAGGAGGTGACCTTCGGGGGCGGCACGAAAGCCGAGGGGGCCACGTCGAACAGGATGTCGGCCTGCGTGCGCCAGCCACAGAGGACGCCGAGGCGCCCGTAATTGGCCCGGTCGGTCTCGTCGGCGACGATGCGCTCGGCGACCTCGCGCTGGAACATCAGCGTCAGGGAATCCCACCACGGCGGCCAGGCCGTGCCGGCGAGCCAGCCGACGAGGAGCGGGGTGCCGATGTTGTAGGGCAGGTTGGCCACGATCCGAACCGGCCCGGACCCGATCAGCGGGGTGGGATCGAAGCGCAGGGCATCGGCATCGACCACCTCCAGGCGTCCCGGATAATGCGCGGCGATTTCGGCCAGCGCGGGCAGGGCCCGGGGATCGCGCTCGATGGCGACGACCCGTGCCGCGCCCTCGGCCAGCAGCGCCCGGGTCAGGCCGCCGGGGCCGGGGCCGATCTCCACCACGGTGACGCCGTCGAGGGGGCCGGCCGAGCGGGCAATCCGGCCGGTCAGGTTGAGGTCGAACAGGAAGTTTTGGCCAAGGGTCTTCCTGGGCTCGAGGCCGTGCCGACGCACCACCTCGCGCAGGGGCGGCAGGCCGTCGGAGCTGAGGCCGGTTTCCTCGCTCACGCGCCGGCCTCTTCGCGCAGGTGGGTGCCCTTGGCGAGGTGGGTGCCCTTGGCGAGGTGGGTCCCCTTGGCGAGGCGGGCAGCGAGCCGCAGGGCGGCCATCAGGCTGTCGGGGCGGGCGAGGCCCCGGCCGGCGATATCGAAGGCGGTGCCATGGTCGGGCGAAGTCCGGATGAAGGGCAGGCCCAGGGTGACGTTGACGCCGTCGTCGAACGCGATGGTCTTGATGGGGATCAGCGCCTGGTCGTGCGTCGGCGTCAGGGCCACGTCGTAGGTCGCGCGGGCGCGTTCGTGGAACAGGGTATCGGCGGGCAGCGGCCCCCGGATGTCGATGCCTTCCCCCTGCAACTGCATCACCGCCGGCTCCAGCACGTCGCGGTCCTCGCTGCCCATCGTGCCGTTCTCGCCCGCGTGCGGGTTGAGCCCGGACAGGACGAGGCGGGGGCGCTCCAGGCCGAAGCGATGGCGCAGATCGTGGGCGACGATGCGGGCCGTTCGCACCACGAGGTCCTGGGTCAGGAGTTCGGGCACACGGCGCAACGCCACGTGGATGGTCACCGGCACCACCGACAAGGTCTCGCTCCACAGCAGCATCACGGGGAGCGGCGGTGTCTCACCGGGTGCCACCGCGAGGGCGGCGAGGAACTCGGTGTGGCCCGGATGGGCGAAGCCCACCTGGGTCAGGACGTACTTGGCGATCGGGTTGGTCACCAAAGCGGCGGCGATGCCGCGCGTGACGAGGTCCACCCCGGCGGTGATCGATTCGAGGATCGCCCCGGCGGAGGCCGAGTCCGGCCGGCCGGGCTCGGCGTCGACCCGCATGCCGCTGGGCAGCGGCATCACCGGCAGCGCGCGGGGGAAGACCTCCTCGGCGAGGTCCGGGCCGACATCGGCGACCGGGACCTGCAGGTTCATGGCGCTGGCGCGGCGCTCGATGAAGTCCGGATCGCCGATGAGGAAGAAGGTCGGGAGGCCGGGCCCGGTATCGCGCCGGAGCCACGCCATCAGGGCGAGTTCCGGGCCGATTCCGGCGGGATCGCCGAGGGTGAGGGCGATCGGCGCCAGTCGTCGGGTCATCGCCGGTCTCTCCGTCCCGGAACGCGGAGGCGCCTCAACGGACGGTCGAGATGCCGTCGGCCGTGACCGCGGTTCCGAGGTTCTGGCGGAAGTCGGCTTCGCCGAGGGTCTTCAGTTCGAGCCGAAGCAGCACGGTGCGGTTGCGCTCGCTGGTGCCGAGCGCGGCGGCGGTGGGAGAGACGATGTAGTTCACCGACACCGTGGTGCACTCGTCCTGGTAGCCGCCGCCGATGCTCATGCCGGAGAGGTAGAAGCGCCCGGGGTTGGAATAGACCGGCGCGTCGCCGACCGGGTTGGCGAGGTAGGAGGCGTAGGCGGTTTTGAAATTGTCGCGCACGTCGAGGTAGTGCGACATGTCGATGAGGGCTGAGCCCGTGACGAACCAGTTCGGCGTGACGTGGTAGGTCGCCGAGGCGGTCAGGCCCTCGCGGCGGTTGGCGAAGCCGAGGGCCGGCTGCGCCTTGTAGTAGGAATAGAAGGCCGAGAGGTCGATCGGCGCGAAGGGCGAGAGCCGCGCGATCACGCCGGTCTCGACCCGGTTCACCCCGAGATCCGCCTGGTCGAAACGGCCGCGCGTGATGAAGGTGATGTTCTGGTTCGGCGAGACCTGGACCCGACCGACGAAGTCCGACCGGCGGTTCTCCAAGCCCGAATCGAGGCCCACATTGGCGATGTCGCCGCGACGGAACGAGTTCACGCCCGCAATCTGGATCGACTCGCCGAACATGGCGTTCGCGTACCAGCCGGCCGGCGTCACCACGGAGTACTGCGCGCCGAGGTTGGTGCGAACGCCGCCCTCGACCCGGTCGTAGCCCGAGAACTTGTCCCACTCGAACAGCGAGGTGTCGTCGAAGATCAGGCTCTGCGCGTCCTCGTTCGGCAGGCGGCCGATACGGGTCTCGCTCGGGCGCGCGATGACCTGCGCGATCGGCTCGATCGTGTGGACACCCAAGGGCCCGAAATTGCTGACGAAGGGATAGCGGTAGTCGATGCCCACCGCCGGCAGCACGCGGCCGGAGAAGTCGGCGTCCTGCCGGGCGATGTTCTGGACCAGGGCGTTCTGGTAGCCGGAATTGCGCGGGTCCACGAAGAACGCGTCCGTGCGCAGGTAGGCGAAGGGCGTGAAGACCTGGCCCGCATCGTCGATGAAGGACCGCCGCCAGGAGAGCTGCGCCGAGGCGCGCGTATTGGTGCCGGCCAGCCCGCGCACGACGCAGCGGCCCCGTTCGAAGACCGTGCAGGTCTCGTAGAGGTTGTAGGTGCGGCCGTTGATCGTGGGCTGGAGCAGGTAGCCCGTGGGGCTCTGGACCGCCTGGAAATCGGTGGCCTGCCGGGTGAGGCTGGTGATGTTCGCCTCGAACCGGACCTCGCCGCCCAGGGGCGCCGGGCCGTTGATCCGCTTGTCGTAGTCGATCACCGGCGCGACGAAGGGCTGCTCCTTCTGCCAGTCGAAGCTCGACAGACCCTTGAAGTAGTAGCCCCGGGCCTCGAACCACGAGCGGTCGCCCTGGCCGATCAGGTAGGCCGTCGAGACCGCCTCACGGAAATAATCCGTGGTGATGCTCTGGTTGCGGATGCGGTAATTGTCGAGGAACCACTTGTCGGTCACCCCGACCACGTCCCAGCCGGTGCGCCAGCGGTCGTTGATGTAGAACTGGCCCTTCGACTCGATCGCGCCGCGAAAGTCGCGATCGCCCGCCCCGAGAGGGCCGGGCAGGAAGGCGCTCGGCGTGGTCTGGAAGATGCCCGACACACGCAGGTTGTAGGAGCCGGTCTCGAGGCGGTGCCGGAACTCGGCCTGCCCGAGGACGCCCTGGTTGCTCAGGAAGGCCGGCGACAGGGTGAGGTCGTAGTTCGGCGCCAGGTTCACGAAGAACGGCGTCGCGATTCCCGAGCCCAGCGCCGTCGAGGTGAGGAAGCGCGGCGTCAGGAAGCCGGTCTTGCGCTTCACCGTCGGGTCGGCCGTCTCGAAATACGGCAGATAGGCGACCGGGATGCCGGCGATCTCGAGGGTCGATTCCTCGAACGAGACGGTGTGGGTCTCGTTGTTGTGGACGATCTTGGTGGCGCGGATCTGCCAGAGGGGCGGCGTCTCCGGGTTGTTCTTGCACGGCTCGCAGGCCGTGTAGGTGCCGTACTCGAAGCTCGTGGTGTCGCCCTCGATCCGCTCGGCGCGGGGGGCCGAGAACCGGGTGCGCACGGGCTGGCCGTTCAGCTCCACCGTCTGCTGCACCCGCAGGGCATCGATGAAGCCGCTCCGGAAGTCGTCGGTGAGCTCCATCTTCTCGCCGGTGAGCACGGCGCCCGTGGCCTCGGTGAGCCGCACGTTGCCCTCCGCGAAGACGCGGCTCGCGTTGCGGTCGTAGGTCACCCGGTCGGCCTGCAGGGTGCGGGCGCCGTAATGCAGCTCCGCGTTGCCCCGCGCCGTCACCGTGTTGCGGTCGTTGTCGTAGACGAGCTCGGCGGCCTCCACGAGGAGGCGCTCGGCCGGCTTCTGGGCCGCGCCGGCCTTCTGGCCGGGGCCGGCTTTGGGCGCACCCTGGGCCAGTGCTCCGCCGCCGAGCGCCGCGGGAGCGGCGACCGTGACCAGAGCCACGAAGCCCGTGGCGAACGCGATGTCGGCGACCCTACGCAACGCCAGTCCCAACTCCTGCCAAGGTTCCCGCTCCGTCCCCACCGTGGAGTCCGGCATCAGCCATCCTCCTGATAGAGAAGCGTGAGCGTACCGAGGAGACTCCCTACCACGGCCGGGAACCACGCCGCCACCGTCGGCGTCACGATTCCCGAGGCACCGAGGCCTTCCAGCACCTGTCGGGCGACATACAGCACGAACCCCGCCGCCACGCCGCCCAGCACCAGCTTGCCCACCCCACCAAAGCGGAAGAACCTTAAGGAAACGCTGGCCGCCACCAGCACCATGGCGAGGAACAGCACCGGCCGGGCGAGCAGCACGTCGTACTGGAGCCGGTACCGGGTGGCATCGAGGCCGGCCCGCTCGAACCGCGAGATCGTCTCGGGGAGTTGCCAGAAAGGCACGGAATCCGGCGGCGTGAAGCGCTGCCGGACCTGCGAGGGCACCAGGGTCGAGGCGATGAGGTAAGTGTCGTAGCTCTCCGCCGGCTGGCCCAGCGCCATCACGCGCGCCTGCGACAACGCCCAATAGCCGTCGTGCAGGGTCGCCCGCGCCGCCTCGATCTGCGCCGTGAAGGTGCCCGCGTCGTCGAAGGTGAAGACCGAGACGCCCGCCAGGGTGGTCGTGCCCTCGATGGCGGTGTCGGCCCGCAGGATCGCCTGCCCGTCGAGGCTACGCTGGCGGATCCACAGGTCCTTGCCGGAATTGGCTTTCGTGGACCGAGAAAAGATCTTGGCCTCGATCTCGGTGGAGCGCTGCTTCATCAGCGCCGAGACCGGATTGTAGACGCCCACCGTGAAGGCGCCGATGGCGAGCGCCACGAACGCGCCCGGTTGCAGGAACTGCCAGGCCGAGATGCCGGCGGCACGCGCCACCACGAGTTCGAGCTTGCGCGACAACTGCAGCAGGGTGGCCATCGAGCCGAACAGGATCGCGAAGGGCAGCACGCCCTCGGCCACAGCCGGGGTGCGGTAGAGCGAGAGCTGCGCCATCAAACCTGTGGACGCACCCTCGGCATCCCCCGCGCGGCGCAGGAGCTCGACGAAATCGAGGGTGTAGACGAGGGTGAACACCGTGAGGAACACGCCGAGGATCGTGCGCACGAAGCGCATGGCGAAGTAGCGGCCGAGGGTGGCGCCGATCAGCATGGCCGCGCGCTCCGCCTCACTGCACGCCGAGGCGCGGGCGCCGGCCGAGGCGGCCCGCGAGCCCGCTCATCGCCCGGGCCACGCGCGCGTTCCAGGACCGCACCGCCGCGCCGTTGAAGATCATCACCGCCGAGATCAGGATCGCCAGGAGGGGCACGGCGTAGACCGCCACCACCGCGCCCGCGCTGCGGGCGGCCGCACTCGAGGCGGCGAAGCCCCCGATGCGCACCACCACCACGGCGAGCACGGCGCCCGCCACCGCGAGGCCGCGCCCCTGGCGCGTGGTGCGCGGATCGCCCAGCGCCGCGAAGGCGATGAAGGTGAGGGCGAGGGGATAGAGCCAGGACGAGAGCCGGTCGTGCAGCTCCGCCCGGAAGCGGCCCTTCTGCTGCCGGTAGTAGGTCTCGCTGGTGTCGGGGAACAGGAGCTGCATCGTGGCACGCTCGCGCGGCTTGTAGACGAGCTCGGCATCCGGCGGCGTGAAGGCGGCCAGATCGACGGTGTAGCGCTCGAAGGTGATGATCGAGGCGTCGCGCGAGCCTTTCTGCTGCCGGTGGATGCTGCCCTTCTGCAGGGCGAGGTAGCTCTGGCCACCATACTCCATCGCCTGGCCCCGCTCGGCGAGGTAGACCACCGACTTTCCCGCCTCGCGCTTGTCCTGGATGAAAAGGCCGAGCAGGGCCCCGCCGGGCCCGCGCTCGCGGAAGTGGAAGGTGATGCCGCTGTCGAGGCTGGTGAACTGGCCTTCCTTGACCACGTTGGCGATGAAGTCGCCCCGCACGCGGGTGAGCACGTCCCGCAATTCCTGGAACGAGGACGGCATGACCTGGATCGTCAGGAACGCCACCGCGAGGCTGACGGCGAGGCCGAGGCTGAGGAAGGGGCGCAGGATCTGCCGGGGCCGCATGCCGGCGGCCGACATCACGATGAGCTCGGAATCGCCGTTGAGCTTGTTGAGCGCGTAGACCACCGCGATGAACAGCGCCACGGGCGCGATCACGGTGATCAGGGTCGGCAGCGACAGGCCCGTGATCAGGAAGAAGATCACCAGGGTCTGGCCCTTGGCGGTGATCAGGTCGAGTTCGCGCAGGGCCTGTGTCACCCAGATCGTGCCGGTCAGGCCGACCAGGCAGGCCAGGAACGCCCCGAGCGCGATTCTGAAGATGTAGCGCTCGATCTGCGTCATCGGTTCTCGTGGATCGGCGTCGTGCGGAATTGCCCCCCGCATCGGCCAGGGCGCGTCGACGCCCCATCCGTCTTTCTAGCCGCCCACCCCCCGGCGGTCGACTCCGACCGGGGCGCGCCAATTCGGGCGGTTTCGCGGCATCGTGATCGCGTTGCGTTCTCTGCCTCAACGGGTACACAGAAGCCCTCGGAGCGGCGCATCCCAGCGCGTGCCGCTCCGCACACGGTTTCTCGCGCACCAGCGATCGAACGGACTCCATCGTTCGAGCGAAATTC
Organism: Methylobacterium goesingense; assembly: GCF_022179225.1. Lineage (GTDB taxonomy): Bacteria > Pseudomonadota > Alphaproteobacteria > Rhizobiales > Beijerinckiaceae > Methylobacterium > Methylobacterium goesingense. Next base: position 63,097 of record NZ_BPQL01000043.1, on the reverse strand, counting down.
TCGGAAAGCAGCGTCATGGCGGACGGAATCACGATCGCGTTCGGGCCCCTGGGGCCTGTGGGCCGGGGCGACGTCGTCCTCTTCGTCGGCGACGATCTCGCGCTGGCCCCGGCGGTCGCCCAGGCCATCGGCGGCGGGGTGGCCGATCTCGTGGCCCGCGCGGCGGCCAGCGAGCGCTTCAAGGGCAAGTCCCTGTCGGCCCTGGCGCTGCCCGCCCCGGCCGGCCTGGAGGCCGACCGTCTCCTCGTCATCGGTCTCGGCTCGGAGAAGGACCGCGCCAAGATCGACTGGCCGGCCCTCGGCGGCTTCACCGCCGGCAAGGTCTCGGGGCGTAGCGCCGGAGTGGCGCTGATCGCCGCCGGCCTCGACGTCACCGCCGCGAACGCGGCCGACTTCGCCCTCGGCGCCCGCCTGCGCCACTACAGCTTCGACCGCTACAAGACCAAGAAGAAGCCCGAGGGCGAGGACGCCAAGGGCACTGCCCTGACCCTGATGGTGGCCGACGTCGCCGCCGCCGAGGCCGCCGCGAAGGTGTCCGAGGCCGTCGCCGACGGCGTCATCCTCGCCCGCGAACTCATCAACGAGCCGCCGAACGTCCTCTATCCGGAGGAGTTCGCGCGTCGCGCCGAGGCGCTGACGGCGCTTGGCGTCGAGGTCGAGGTGCTCGGCCCGGGCAAGCTCGAGGCGCTGGGCATGGGCGCGCTGCTGGCCGTAGCCCAGGGCTCGACGCGCGAGGCCCGCGTCGTGGTGATGCGCTGGAACGGCGCCACCGATCCGAACGAGGCGCCCATCGCCTTCATCGGCAAGGGCGTGTGCTTCGATTCCGGCGGCATCTCGATCAAGTCGGCCGGCGGCATGGAGGACATGAAGGGCGACATGGGCGGCGCGGCCTGCGTCGTCGGCACGCTGCACGCGCTGGCCAGCCGCAAGGCGAAGGTCAACGTGGTGGGCGCCATCGGCATCGTCGAGAACATGCCGGACGGCAACGCCATGCGCCCGAGCGACATCGTCACCTCGATGTCGGGCCAGACCATCGAGATCATCAACACCGATGCGGAAGGCCGCCTCGTCCTTGCCGACGTGCTCTGGCACATCCAGAGCGCCTACAAGCCGAAGTTCATGATCGATCTGGCCACCCTGACGGGCGCGATCATCGTGGCCCTGGGCCAGGACATCGCCGGCATGTTCTCCAACGACGACGCCCTCTCGGCCAAGATCACGGCGGCCGGCGAGGCCACGGGCGAGGCCGTGTGGCGGATGCCGCTGATCCCGGCCTACGACAAGGCGATCGATTCGAAGTTCGCCGACATGAAGAACACCGGCGGCCGGCACGGCGGTGCCGCCACCGCGGCCTCCTTCCTCAAGCGCTACGTCAACGACGTGCCCTGGGCCCATCTCGACATCGCAGGCGTCGCGATGTCCTCCTCTGCGAGCGAGATCAACCGGAGCTGGGGCGCGGGCTGGGGCGTGCGGATGCTCGACCGCCTGGTGCGCGATCACTACGAGGCCTGAGCCGCATGCCGGCGGCCGTGATTCCCCTCGCGGCCGCGATCCTGGCGGTCGCCCTCGCGTTCGCCACGGGCTTCGACCAGCGGTGGACCCTGCCGCCGGAACTGGATGCCCGGTTCTACGGCTTCTTCCTCGATCGCTATCCGCTTTTCGCGATCGCGATCGTCTACGGAGTCGCCTGTCTCGGTCTGCGCATCGTTCGGCCGGGACCGGCCGGCTGGCCCCGTCGCCTCGTCGGTGGGGCGGTCGCCCTCGCGCTGTTTCTCGCGGTCTGCCTCTATCCCACCTTCGGCGGCGTGACCCTGCGCCTCGCCTTCGCCAGCGGCGGCACGGCCTTCCTCACGCAGCAGGCGATGCCGGCGGCCTATGCCCTCGGCTCGGCGCTGGCCGCCCTGGTATTCGCCGCGGCGCTCGGCGTCGGCGCCTTGCTGATCGGCAACCGGACGGCGCAGCGTCCCCGGCGCTGGTTGCGCGCGCTCGGCGAGGCGCTGGTCCGCACCCTCGCCCTCTGGTTCGCCCTCGCGGTCCTCGGCCTCGCGCATGCGGCGGGCTTCGGGATCTGGCCGCGCCGGTCGATGACGGCGGGCGACGCCTTGTTGGCCCTGGCCCTGGCGGGCATCGCCTTTCTGCCACACCTGGCCTGCACCGGACTGACGACGCGGCGAGATCGTTCCCGCCGCTTCCACGCCGCCGCTTGATCCGGCCGCCGGGATGGCCGAGGATGGTTTAGATGTGAACTAAGGGGGCAGGAAGCCGCCGGGTCACATCACAGGGAGGATCGACATGGCCGAAACCCGGAGCGCCGCGCGCCCCTGGCTGTCCGCTTATCCGCCGGGCATTCCGGCGGACCTCGACATCGACCGCCTGGGCACGCTGGTCGACCTGTTCGACGACTGCATGGCGCGCTCGGCGCAACGTCCCGCTCTGGAGTGTTTCGGCATCCCGGTTTCCTACGCGTCCCTCGGCGCATCCGCCGAAGCCGTCGCTGCCTGGCTCGCCGCCCAGGGCCTCACCAAGGGCGACCGCGTCGCGATCATGATGCCGAACGTGGCGGCCTATCCGGCGACCATCTTCGGCGTGCTGCTGGCCGGCTGCACCGTGGTCAACGTCAATCCGCTCTACACCCCGCGCGAGCTGACGGCGCAGCTGAACGATTCGGGGGCGCGCATCCTCTTCGTCCTCGAGAATTTCGCCCATACGGTGATGCAGGCCCTGCCGGACCTCGCCCTCGACCGCATCGTCCTGGCCGGACCCGGCGACGGCCTCGGCCTGAAGGGGCGGCTGATCACCCTGGCCTCGCGCCATCTCAAGAAGGCGGTGCCGCCCTATCGCTTTCCGGACGGGCTCGCCGTCCGCTTCGACGCGGTGATCCGCTCGGGCACCGGCAAGCCCAAGGTCCGCGTGCCCGTGGGCCAGGACGACCTCGCGTTCCTGCAATATACCGGTGGTACGACGGGGGTCGCCAAGGCGGCGATGCTCACCCACCGCAACATCATGGCCAATGTCGAGCAGAGCCGGGTCTGGTTCCGCGTCTCGGCCGACGACGGCCGGATGCGCGTCATGGTCACGGCGCTGCCGCTCTACCACATCTTCGCGCTGACCTGCTGCTTCTTCTTCTTCATGAAGGTCGGCGGCTGTTGCCTGCTGATCGCCAACCCGCGCGACGCGGACGGCTTCATCAAGACGTTGAAGGGCACGCGCTTCACCCATTTCTCCGGGGTGAACACGCTGTTCAACCTGCTCATCAACCATCCCAAGATCCACGAGGTCGATTTCTCGAACCTCGACTTCGTCATCGCGGGGGGCATGGCGGTGCAGGCCACCGTCGCCGAGCGCTGGAAGGCGATCACCGGCTCCGCCATCGTGGAAGGCTACGGTCTGTCGGAGACCTCGCCGGTGGTCTGCGTCAACCCGCCGGACCTCGCCGAATGGAGCGGGACCATCGGCTATCCCGTGCCCTCGACGGACGTCTCGGTCCGCGGGATCGACGGGCAGGAGGTCGGGATCGGCGAGTCCGGCGAACTCTGCGTGCGCGGGCCCCAGGTCATGGCCGGTTACTGGAAGCGTTCGGACGAGACCGCCCGGGCCACGACGGCGGACGGCTACTTCCGCACCGGCGACGTGGCGGTGCTGAACCCCGACGGGCAGGTCCGCATCGTCGACCGGATGAAGGACATGATCCTGGTCTCGGGGTTCAACGTCTATCCGAACGAGATCGAGGACGTGCTCGCCAGCCATCCGGGCGTGCTCGAATGCGCCGTGGTGGGAGCCGTTAACGACGAGACCGGCGAGATGGTCGTGGCGCACGTGGTGCGCAAGGACGAGGCGATGACCACCGACGCGCTGCGGACCTTCGCGCGCTCGCAGCTTACCGGATACAAGGTCCCGCGCCGGGTCGTCTTCCACGACGCCCTGCCCAAGACCAATGTCGGCAAGGTGCTGCGCCGGGCGCTGCGCGACGATCCGCCCCCTCCCTGAGGTCCGCGGGCGTGTAACCTTCGGCGGCCCGCCGGCGAAGGGTGACATCGCGACGGCTTGCGCGCCTGCCGCGTCCGGCCGATGTCATACAGCGGAATGTCCTGGCAACAGGCCGGCGCGCAGCGATCCGCGCCGCAGGGAGGGATCGACATGCATATCAGGCGAAACCGGGCATGGGAGATGCCGGAACATCTCGCGACGCCGGAGAGCGTCTTCCTCGACCGGCGGCGCCTGCTCGGCGGCGCGGCCGGCTTGGCGGCGGCCTCCCTCATCGGGATTGAGGGCGCGCAGGCGGCCTCCGACCCCACCGCCGACCTCTACCCGGCCAAGCGCAACGAGGCCTACACCCTCGACCGCCCGCTGACGCCGGAGAAGTTCAGCGCCGACTACAACAACTTCTACGAGTACGGCACCTCGAAGTCGGTCCTTCCGGCCGCCAACGCCCTGAAGACGCGGCCCTGGACGGTGGCGATCGACGGTCTCGTCGAGAAGCCGATGACCCTCGGGATCGACGACCTCATCCGCAAGATGCCCCTGGAGGAGCGCCTCTACCGGCACCGCTGCGTCGAGGCCTGGTCGATGTCGGTGCCCTGGACCGGCTTCCCGCTCTCCAAGCTCGTGGCGTTGGCCAAGCCTGCCGCGGGCGCGAAGTACATCCAGATGCAGACCTTCCTCGACCGCGCGATGGCGCCGGGGCAGAAGTCGTTCTTGTATCCCTGGCCCTACACGGAGGGCCTCACCCTGGAGGAGGCGGCCAACGACCTCGCCTTCGTCGCCACCGGCGTCTACGGCAAGCCGCTCGCCAACCAGTTCGGCGCGCCGATCCGCCTCGTGGTGCCGTGGAAGTATGGCTTCAAGTCGGTGAAATCGATCACCAAGATCTCGTTCGTGGCCGAGCGGCCGAAGACGTTCTGGGAAGGGCTGCAGGCCGCCGAGTACGGCTTCTGGGCCAACGTCAACCCGGCGGTGTCGCATCCGCGCTGGAGCCAGGCGACGGAGCGGGTGCTCGGCACCGACCAGCGCGTGCCGACGCTGATCTACAACGGCTACGGCGAGCAGGTCGCCGGCCTCTACAAGGGTCTGGAGAAAGAGCGCCTGTTCGTCTGACGGACACGGACGGGGAGGGCGGGGCGGCGGACCACCGCCCCGTTCCCTGGCCTCAGTAGGTCCAGCGCTGGGCCTTGGCGACGAGGAAGTCGCGGAACGCCTGCACGCGGGCGACGGTGCGCATTTCCTCGGCGTAGACGAGATAGCTCTCCATGTGGGGCATCTCGGTCTCGCGCATCACCTGCACGAGCCCGGTCTGACCCTCCGCCGCGTAGTCCGGCAGGATGCCGATGCCGGCGCCGGTGTCGATGGCCTGCTGCAGGGCGGTGATGTTGTTGACCGTGAAATGGATCGTCCGACGCTCCTGACCCTCGCGGCCCACCGTCGAGAGCCAGTGGGTGGCCAGCAGGTAGGACGGCTCGTTGCCGCCGAACGAGACGAGGCGGTGGTTGTCGAGGTCGGCGATCGTTTTCGGCACGCCGAAGCGCTTCACGTAATCCTGCGACGCGAAGGCGTGATAGTGCACCGTGAACAGGCGCCGCTGGATCAGGTCCGGCTGGGCCGGGCGCCGCATCCGAATGGCCACGTCCGCCTCGCGCATGGCGAGATCGAGCTCCTCGTTGGTGAGGATGAGCTCGACGCGGACATCCGGGTAGAGGTCGAGGAATTCGGCGATGCGCTGGGCGAGCCAGGCGGTGCCGAGACCCACCGTGGTCGTCACCTTGAGGTCGCCGGTCGGCCGCTCGCTGGTTTCGACGAGGCGCGCCTTGGTGTTCTCCAGCCGCAGCTTCATGTCGCGCGCCGCGCGGAACAGGAGGTCGCCCTGCTCGGTCAGGATCAGGCCGCGGGCATGGCGGTGGAACAGCGGCGCCTTCAACTCGCGCTCGAGGGCACTGATCTGCCGGCTCACCGCCGACTGGCTCAGGCCGATGTCGTCGCCGGCGCGGGTGAAGCTGCCGGCCTCCGCGACGTTGAGGAAGATGCGGATCTTGTCCCAGTCCAAGGCGACCACTCCCGTACGCAACCCGACGCCGATCGGCCCCGCACCATGAACGTCGCGGCCAGGTCCCGGCGGACCCGGCTCCGGTCACCCGCGCATCGGTGGGAAATCGGAGGATGAGTCATGCGGCAAGCGCCGACGGCTCATGCCGCCAGCGCTTAGGTTAGAGGAAGGACCTTGCGATTGTCTTGACGTCCCGCGCAAGGCGCAGGCCGCGTTCATCCGCCGGATTCTTGCATCCGCAGGATTCTTGCATCCGCAGGATTCTCGCATCCGCCGGATTCTTGCATCCACCGTATTCTCGCTATTCGGCGGCCGCTTGCTGCGGCGTTTCGCCGACTTCGAGGGCGGCCAGGTACTTCTCCGCGTCGAGGGCCGCCATGCACCCCATGCCGGCGGCGGTGATCGCCTGCCGATAGACGTCGTCGGTGACGTCGCCCGCCGCGTAGACGCCCGGGATCGCCGTGTGGGTCGTGCCCGGCGCGGTCTCGATGTAGCCGCCGTCGCGCATGGCGAGCTGGCCCTCGAAGATCGCGGTGGCGGGCTGGTGCCCGATGGCGATGAAGACGCCGTCGGTCTTGCGCTCGGTGATCTCGCCGGTGCGGGTGTCCTTGAGGCGGACATGGGTCACCGACGGGGGCTTCTCACCGCCGCAGATCTCCTCGACGGCGTGGTGCCAGACCACCTCGACGTTGGGATGCTTGAACAGGCGCTCCTGCAGGATCCGCTCGGCCCGGAACTCGCCCCGGCGGTGGACGACGATCACCTTGGCGGCGAGATTGGCAAGGTAGAGCGCCTCCTCCACGGCGGTGTTGCCGCCGCCCACCACGACGACTTCCTTGCCCCGGAAGAAGAACCCGTCGCAGGTGGCGCAGGCCGAGACGCCGAAGCCCTGGAACCGGGCCTCCGACGGCAGGCCCAGCCACTTCGCCTGGGCGCCGGTGGCGATGATGACCGCGTCGGCCGAGTAGGTCTCGCCAGAATCGGCCTCGAGCCGGAACGGCCGGACCTGGAAATCGACCTTGGTGATGTACTCGGACACGATCTTCGTGCCGACATGCTCGGCCTGGGCGCGCATCTGCTCCATCAGCCAGGGCCCCTGGATTGCCTCTGCGAAGCCCGGATAGTTCTCGACGTCGGTCGTGATCATGAGCTGGCCGCCGGGCTGGAAGCCCGAAATCATCAGCGGCTCCACCATGGCGCGGGCCGCGTAGATCGCCGCGGTGTAGCCGGCGGGACCGGAGCCGATGATGATGAGTTTGGAATGCGTATGGGCCATCGTGTCCGTCCTCCTTCAGGCCCAGTTCGCGCGGTGATCCGCGTAGGCCTTGGCCATCGCGTCGGCGATGGCGGGTGTCGCATCCATGGGCGGGTAGTGCATTTCCTCAAGGCGGCCGATGAAGGGCTTCAGGGCGCCCGCCATCGCGAGCCCCGCGAAGAGCCGTCTGTGCCGGATATAGGTCTTCGGCAGGTTGAACAGGAGGACGGGCGCCCCCGTGCTCACGGCCTCGCCGACCATGTTGGCCGAATCGGAGGTGACCACGATCTGCTCGGCGAAGGCCAGCATCCCCACATAGGGGTTGCCGCCGGTTCCGTCCCAGAAGAAGCCGCCCTTGGCCGCCACGAGGTCGCGCAACGCCTTGCGCAGGTTCTCCGGCGTGCGCCGGGACACCGTCACCATCAGCGAGCAGCCGCCATCCGCGAGCTTCGTCAGTTCGGCCAGCAGGCGGCGCATGTCGGCGGCGCGGTAGCTGAGGTGCCGGCTGTCGCCCCCCACGAGCACGGCGATGCGGGGCCAGGGCAGGTCGACGAGCCGCGGATCGGGCGCATTGCGCGCGGCCTCGATCCGGGCGGCCGAGACCGGATGCGGGGGGGTGAGGGTGGTGAAGACGTTGGGACCGCGCAAATCGTCGTAATCGGGCACCCAGACGAAATTGGCCGTATCGTGCCCGGTGCGCGGATCCTTGAGGAAGGCCGTGAAGGTGCGCCCGCCGGAGGCCTGCCGGACGGCCCGAAGATACGGCACCGCGCGCCGGCCCGAGGCGATCAGCAGGTCGGGCAGCGGACCCGCGAGGGCGCCCTTGCGCCCGCCCGGCTGATCGCGCGGGTCGATCGGCCCCCAGGGCGCCATCCATCCGAAGGGCGGGCGAGGCGTCACGCGCCGCCGCTCGAAGGCGACGCCGAGGGTTTCCGCGATGGCGACGCACTGGTTCTCGTCGCCGGCCTTGCCGTCGGTGATGATCCAGGTTCGGGCCCGGGCGAGGTCGGGGAGGGAGTTCGGCGCTGCCGCGCCGGAAGCGGAGGTCATTGCGGACGCTGCCGACATCGAACGATCCAGGTCAATCCTTTAGGAGCGGTCAATCCACCAGGAGGATCGCTCCAGGAAAATCCGACCACCCGGTGGTCGCTCGGTGAACGCTCAATCGCGCGCGAGCGCCCGGCGCAGCCATCCCGCGTAGTGCCCGGCGATGGCGGCGACGCGCCGCCGCTCCGATTCGGGGTCGTACCAGGCGCCGCCGGAACTGGCGGGGGTCGCGGAGAGCTGGGGATGGCGCGCCAACACCTCGCCACGCCGCCCGACGAGGAGGGCGTCCCCGTCGAGATAGTCCGTCTGTCCGCCCCCGCCGAATCGTCCGCGCCCGCCCTCGCCACCCGCGTACGGGTTGATCGTAAGGCCCTTGATCCGCACCACCAGCACGGGTCCGGCGCCGCCGAGCCGGTCGGCGAATTCCGTGCGCAGGGCCGCCGTCAGGTCGTCGCGCAGGGCCAGGGCCTGCGCACCGCCGCCCTGGGCGAGCAACGGCTGGACGTCGACGCGGATGCCGGAGAGCCCGGCGGCCGCGAAACCGGCGGGCGGTTCGGCCCGCGCCGGTCCCGGGGCGCCGGTCCAGAGCAGGACCGCGAGCCCGAGCGTCGCCCCGGCCGCGCGCCGCGTCACCGGCCGCATCGGCGGATCAGCCGCCGTACTGGACGGCAACCACCTCGTAGGACTTGCCGCCGCCCGGCGTCGTCACCTCGACGGTGTCGCCGACGCCCTTGCCGATCAGCGCGCGGGCGATGGGCGACGTGATCGAGACCAGGCCCGAGCGGACATCCGCCTCCGGCTCGCCCACGAGCTGGTAGGTCTTCTCTTCCTCGGTGTCCTCGTCGAGGAGCTTCACGGTGGCGCCGAACTTGATCTTCGTGCCCGAGAGCTTCGAGACGTCGATCACCTCGGCGCGCGAGATCATGCTCTCCAGTTCGAGGACGCGGCCCTCGTTGTGGGACTGCGCCTCCTTGGCGGCATGGTACTCGGCATTCTCCGACAGGTCGCCAAGGGCGCGGGCCTCGGCGATGGCCTGGATGATCCGCTGGCGCTCCACCTGCTGGCGGTGCTTCAACTCCTCTTCCAGCGCTGCGTAACCGCGCACCGTCATCGGAACCTTGTCTATCGTCATCGTCTCGCGCCACAATGAATAGGCCCGGCCAGGAGCACTGTGCTCCCTCCGGGCCAGAGTAAGAAACTCCTGAACCGCAGACAGCACGGCCTCCGATCAAGTCGGAAGCCGCGCCAAAATTCAGGCCGCGAAGTATTCCTGCAAGGCGCGGACCTTGAGATCGCCCCCGAGATAGGCCTTGATCCCTTCGGCCGCCGCCATCGCCCCGGCAAGAGTGGTGTAGTACGGCACTTTATGCAAGAGGGCAGCACGCCGGAGTGAACGCGAGTCCGAGAGGGCGCCCGCCCCCTCGGTGGTGTTGAACACCAGCTGGATGTCGCCGTTCTTGATCGAGTCGACGACGTGCGGACGGCCCTCCAGCACCTTGTTCACCCGCTCCGTCGCGACCCCCTGATCCGCCAGGTAGCGCTGGGTGCCGCTGGTGGCCACGATGGTGAAGCCGAGCTCCGAGAGCAGCCGGATGGCCGGCAGGATGCGCTCCTTGTCGGCATCGCGCACCGAGACGAAGACCGCGCCGCCCTTCGGCACCAGGGTGCCGGAGCCGAGCTGGCTCTTGGCGAAGGCGACGCCGAAGCTCGAATCGAGGCCGATGACCTCGCCGGTGGAGCGCATCTCCGGTCCGAGCAGGACGTCGACGCCGGGGAAGCGCGCGAAGGGGAACACCGCCTCCTTGACGGCGATGTGATCGAGGTCCTTCGCCTTGAGGCCGAAGCTCGCGAGGGGCTCGCCGGCCATGACGCGGGCGGCGATCTTGGCGATGGGCTCGCCGATGACCTTCGCCACGAACGGCACCGTGCGCGAGGCGCGGGGGTTCACCTCCAGCACATAAATCGTGCCGTCCTTGATCGCGTACTGCACGTTCATCAGGCCGCCGACCTTGAGCGCCAGGGCCATGGCCTTCGTCTGCCGCTCCAATTCCGAGATGATCTCGGGCGAGAGCGAGCGCGAGGGCAGCGAGCAGGCGGAATCGCCCGAGTGGATGCCCGCTTCCTCGATGTGCTCCATGATGCCGGCGATGAACACGTCGGTGCCGTCGCAGATCGCATCGACGTCGATCTCGGTGGCGTCCGAGAGGTAGCGGTCGAACAGCAGCGGGTTCTTGCCCAGCACCGTGTTGATCTGCCCCGTCTTGTCGTTGGGGTAGCGCGCCTTGACGTCGGAGGGGATCAGGCTCGGCAGGGTGTCGAGGAGGTAGTCGGCGAACTGGGCCTCGTCGCGGATGATCGCCATGGCGCGGCCGCCGAGCACGTAGCTCGGGCGCACCACGAAGGGCAGGCCGAGATCGGAGGCGATGAGGCGGCTCTGCTCCACCGAGTAGGCGATGCCGTTCTTCGGCTGCTTCATCCCGAGCTTGTCGAGGAGGCGCTTGAACTGGTCGCGGTCCTCGGCGAGGTCGATGGCATCCGGCGAGGTGCCGAGGATCGGCACGCCGGCGGCCTCCAGGGCGCGGGCGAGCTTCAGCGGGGTCTGGCCGCCGAACTGCACGATGACGCCGTGGAGCGTGCCGGCCTGCCGCTCAGTCTCGATGATCTCGAGGACGTCCTCCTCGGTCAGCGGCTCGAAATAGAGACGGTCGGAGGTGTCGTAGTCGGTCGAGACCGTCTCCGGGTTGCAGTTGACCATGACGGTCTCATAGCCAGCCTCGGTGAGCGCGAAGCAGGCGTGGCAGCAGCAATAGTCGAACTCGATGCCCTGGCCGATCCGGTTCGGGCCGCCGCCGAGGATGATGACCTTCTTGGCGTCGGTGGGCCGGGCCTCGTCCACCACGGTCCCGGCGAAGGGCGCCACGTAGGTCGAGTACATGTAGGCGGTGGGGGCCTGGAACTCGGCCGCGCAGGTGTCGATGCGCTTGAACACGGGGCGAACGCCGAGCGCCCGCCGGGCGGCCCGCACGCTGTCCTCGTCGGTCTTGGCGAGCACGGCGAGGCGCGCGTCGGAGAAGCCGGCGGCCTTCAGCTGGCGCAGAGCCCCGGGGGTGTTCGGGATGCCGTGCGCCTTGACCCGGTTCTCGAGGTCGATGATCGCCTGGAGCTGCTCCAGGAACCACGGATCGATCTTGCAGGAGGCATGGACCTCCTCGTGGCTGACGCCCAGGCGCAGGGCCTGACCGACCTTGAGCAGGCGGTCGGGCGTCGGCGTGCCAAGGGCCGCCTTGATCGCATTGTGGTCGTCGCCCTTGCCGAGACCCTCAATCTCGATCTCGTCGAGGCCGGTGAGACCGGTCTCCAGGGAGCGCAGGGCCTTCTGGAGCGATTCGGCAAAACAGCGGCCGATCGCCATGGCCTCGCCCACCGACTTCATGGCGGTGGTCAGGGTCGGCTCGGCGCCGGGGAACTTCTCGAAGGCGAACCGGGGGATCTTGGTGACGACGTAGTCGATGGACGGCTCGAACGAGGCTGGGGTCGCGCCGCCCGTGATGTCGTTGGCGATCTCATCGAGGGTGTAGCCCACGGCCAGCTTGGCCGCGACCTTGGCGATGGGGAAGCCGGTGGCCTTCGAGGCCAAGGCGGAGGAGCGCGAGACGCGCGGGTTCATCTCGATGACGATCATCCGGCCCGTGGCCGGGTCGATGGCGAACTGCACGTTCGAGCCGCCGGTCTCGACGCCGATCTCGCGGAGCACAGCGAGCGACGCGTCGCGCATCACCTGGTATTCCTTGTCGGTCAGCGTGAGCGCCGGCGCGACCGTGATGGAATCGCCTGTGTGGACGCCCATCGGGTCGATGTTCTCGATGGAGCAGACGATGATGCAGTTGTCGTTCTTATCGCGAACGACCTCCATCTCGTATTCCTTCCAGCCGAGGACAGACTCCTCGATCAGGACCTCGTTGGTCGGCGAGGCGTCGATGCCGCGCTCGACGATGTCCAGGAATTCCTCGCGGTTGTAGGCGATGCCGCCGCCGGTGCCGCCCATCGTGAAGGAGGGGCGGATGATCGCCGGCAGACCGACCTCGGCCAGCGCGATCAGCGCCTGTCCGATGGCGTGCTCGCCGTAGCGCTTGCGCCGCTCGGATTCACCCCGGTGCCAGGTCTTCTCGAAGGCGGCGAGGGCGGCCGTCCGGGCCTCGCCCTCGTTGGCGGCTTCGATGCGGGCGATCTCGGCGAGGTACTTCGCGCGGTCGGCCTTCTTGGCGGCGGAGGCGTTGGCGAGCGCCGATTTCGGCGTCTCCAGGCCGATCTTCGTCATCGCGTCGCGGAAGAGGTGGCGGTCCTCCGCCTTGTCGATCGCCTCGGTGGTGGCGCCGATCATCTGGACGTCGAACTTCTCGAGCACGCCCATCTTCTTGAGGGAGAGGGCGCAGTTCAGCGCGGTCTGGCCGCCCATGGTGGGCAGCAGGGCGAACCCGCCCGGAACGGCGTAGCGCTCCTTCTCGATGATCTTGGCCACGATCTCGGGCGTGATCGGCTCCACATAGGTGGCATCGGCCATGTCCGGGTCGGTCATGATCGTGGCCGGATTCGAATTCACCAGCACGATCCGGTAGCCCTCCTCGCGGAGGGCCTTGCAGGCCTGGGTCCCGGAATAATCGAACTCGCAGGCCTGACCGATGACGATCGGCCCCGCACCGATGATCAGGATCGAGGAGATATCGGTGCGTTTCGGCATCGGGCGCCTTGGCTGCAAGCACGCGCGCCCGACCGGGCACTGTGCCGGAGCGGCACGGGCCTGGGGGCGCTAGCGGCGTGGATTGTCGTTGATCCTGGCACTTACACGCAGCCCGCTTCCATTGGAAGGGCGTGGGCCGACGGTGGAGTGCCGACGGGGCTCAGACGCCGAGATAGAGGGCCGAGACCGCGCGGTCGATGGACAGGTAGAACACCCCGAAGGCGACGAGCGCGGCGGCGGCGAATTCGAGGGCCGCGTTCGAGAGGGTCTGGCTCCGGCGCAGCATCTCGCGTCCGAAATACAGGCCGATCCAGGCGAGCGTCATCACCACCGGCATCGCGAACAGGAAGGACCAGGTGCTCTCGACGCGGTCGAGGCCGGTTGCGGGGTCGATCAGCGCCCGGATGTTGCGGACCCAGGGGGCGTAGCAGGCCGAGAACAGGGCGGTCATCCAGGCAAGGCCGACGGCCACCCCGAGATGGAACGTGAAGAGGCGATGCAGGCGTGAGAAGTCGTCGCGCGCGTCGTCGAACGTCATGTGGAAATCCCCGCCTGAATCCGGATGCGAACCCGCCACGATCCTCGGAGGTCGTGGTGAACGGGTCGTTGACGGGGACGGGGATGCCGGGGAATGCCGGATTTTTTGTGACCGCGCGGGAACCATTTCGCGGTTGGCATTTCCGGAATGCAGGGCAGGCCTGCATCCGAAGTCACGCCGGGCGGCGATACGGTCCCGCCCGGCGTTCGCGGGATCAGTCGGCGCTGGCGACCAGGGTCTCGGGCTTGCCGGCCTTCATCAGGGCGACGAAGCGCTCGAACAGGTAGTGGCTGTCGCGCGGGCCCGGCGAGGCCTCGGGGTGGTGCTGCACCGAGAAGGCCGGCCGGTCGGTGAGGGTGAGCCCGCAATTCGAGCCGTCGAACAGCGAGACGTGGGTCTCCAGAGCGGTCTCGGGCAGGCTCGCCGGGTCCACCGCGAAGCCGTGGTTCATCGAGACGATCTCGACCTTGCCGGTTGTCTTGTCCTTCACGGGGTGATTCGCGCCGTGATGCCCCTGGGCCATCTTCACGGTGCGACCGCCGAGCGCCAGGCCCATGAGCTGGTGCCCGAGGCAGATGCCGAAGGTCGGGACTTTCTCCGCGAGAAGCGCCCGGATCACCGGCACGGCGTATTCTCCGGTGGCGGCCGGATCGCCGGGGCCGTTCGACAGGAACACGCCGTCCGGCTTCATGGCCATGATCTCCTCGGCGCTCGTGGTGGCGGGCACCACGGTGACGTCGCAGCCGGCTTCCGCCAGCAGGCGCAGGATGTTGCGCTTCACGCCGTAGTCGATCGCCACGACCTTGAGGCCGGTGCCGGGCTTGCGGTCGCCGTAGCCGGTCTTCACGCCCCAGGTGGTCTGCGACCATTCCGAGCGCGCGCGGCTCGTCACCGGCGGCACGAGATCGAGGCCCTCCATCGGTGCCAGCGCGGCGGCGCGGGCCTTCAGGGCCTCGCGGTCGAAGCGGCCCTCCGGATCGTTGGCGATGACCGCGTTCGGCATGCCGTGGTCGCGGATCAGCGCCGTCAGCGCCCGGGTGTCCACCCCGGTGATGCCCACGATGCCGCGGGCCTTGAGCCAGGCATCGAGGTGGCTCGACGAGCGCCAGTTCGACGGATTGGTGACGGCCGAGGCGATCACGGTGCCGCGCACGCCCGAGGCCGGGGCCGCGTCGAGGCTCTCGAGATCCTCGTCGTTGGTGCCGGTGTTGCCGATGTGCGGGAAGGTGAAGGTGACGATCTGGCCGGCATAGGATGGGTCGGTCAGGATCTCCTGATAGCCCGTCATCGCGGTGTTGAAGCAGACCTCGCCGTCGGCGACACCGGTCTGGCCGATGCCGAATCCCTCCAGCACGGTTCCGTCCGCCAGGACGAGGAGGGCGGTCACGAGGGGCTCGGCCCAGGGAGCCGGGGGCGCGGGCACGGCAGGCGTGTGGACGCCTTCATCTTGCAGCATCGGCGTGATCTCGCTTATGTCCGGCCGATCCCGGCGCCGTTCAGCGGCGCGTGCGGGCGGCTTGTCGTGCGGCGCTCATAGCGAGCGCGCCGCGTCAGGGTCAATGTGGCCCCGGCGTCGGCGCGTCTCAAGAACCCCGGTTCGCGCAGCAATTCGCAGACCACGCCGTCGATCCGCCCTCCGGGGTCCCGCTTTTTCAGGAGTCACACCATGCTGCGCGCCCGTCTCACCACCGAGATGAAGGAAGCCATGAAGGCCGGCGACAAGGCGAAGCTCGCCACCGTCCGGATGATTCAGGCCGCCTTGAAGGACAAGGACATCGAGGCGCGCGGCCTCGGCAAGGAACCGGCCTCCGAGGAGGACATCCTCGCGCTCCTCCAGAAGATGATCAAGCAGCGCAACGAATCGGCTGCCGTGTACGACCAGGGCGGTCGGCCCGAACTCGCCGAGAACGAGCGCAACGAGGTCGCGATCATCCAGGGCTTCCTGCCCCAGCAGATGGACGAGGCCGAGACCCGGGCGGCGATCGACAAGGCCGTGGAGGAGACGGGCGCGGCCGGCCCCAAGGACATGGGCAAGGTCATCGCCGCGCTGAAAGGGGCCTATGCCGGCCGGATGGACTTCGCCAAGGCGAGCGGCCTCGTGAAGGACGCGCTGAACGCCAAGGCCTGAGGGCGTCCCGGCGCCGCGCGTCGGCGTTGGGGACTCCTTAAGCCCGGGCTGCTAGTCTCGACGGCCGCAGAGGTCCGGTTCCAGCCGTGCGTTACCCGCCCCACATTCTCGAAGAGATCCGCGCGCGCCTGCCCGCCTCCGACATCGTCGGGCGGCGCGTCCGGCTGAAGAAAGCGGGCCGCGAGTGGCGCGGCCTGTCGCCGTTCAATGCCGAGAAGTCGCCGTCCTTCTACGTGAACGACCAGAAGCAGTTCTATCATTGCTTCTCCTCGGGCAAGCACGGCGACGTCTTCACCTTCCTGATGGAGACGGAGGGCCTGAGCTTTCCGGAGGCCGTGGAGCGCCTGGCGGCGGAGGCCGGCGTGTCCCTGCCGGCGCCGAGCGCCGATGCCCGCGAGCAGGAGACCAAGCGCGCCGGGGCCTTCGAGGTCATGGAGATGGCCGCCGCCTTCTTCGAGGAGCAGCTGCGCGGCCGCGCCGGTACGGAAGCCCGCGCCTATCTCGACCGGCGCCAGCTCGGCCCGGAGACCCGGACCCGCTTCCGCCTCGGCTACGCACCGGGCGACCGCTACGCCCTGCGCGACCACCTCGCCGCCAAGGATGTCGACCGCGACCTGATGATCGAGCTCGGCCTGCTCGTGGCCGGCGAGGACATCCGGGTGCCCTACGACAAGTTCCGCGACCGGGTGATGTTTCCAATTTGCGATTCGCGCGGGCGCGTGATCGCCTTCGGCGGCCGGGCGATGCAGAAGGACGCCAAGGCGAAGTACATGAACTCGCCGGAGACGCCGCTCTTCCACAAGGGGCAGCTGCTCTACAACCTCCACCAGGCCCGCAAGCCCGCCCATGACCGGGGCGTCATCATCGCGGTGGAGGGCTATGTCGACGTCATCGCCATGACCCTGGCGGGCCATCCCAACGCGGTGGCGGGCCTCGGCACGGCGCTCACCGAGGAGCAGATCGGCCTGCTCTGGCGCAACGCCGACGAGCCGATCCTGTGCTTCGACGGCGACGGCGCCGGTCAGCGCGCGGCCTTCAAGGCCCTCGACGTGGCGCTGCCCGGCCTGACGCCGGGCAAGTCCCTGCGCTTCGCCATGCTGCCCGAGGGGCAGGATCCCGACGATCTCCTGCGCGCCGAGGGCAAGGCGGCCGTCGACCGCGTGCTCGACGCGGCGCGCCCCCTCGTCGAGGTGCTGTGGTCGCGCGCCACCGACGGGGCCCCCCTCGACACCCCCGAGCGCCGGGCCGGCCTCGCCAAGTCCCTGCGCGAGATGGTCGCCTCCATCCGCGACGAGACGGTGCGCGGCTTTTATCGCGATGAGATCGAGGGGCGGCTAAGGGCGCTGTCGCCCCAGGCGAGCCAGGGCCGCCGCGCCTGGGAGCCACGTGGTGGGGGAGGTGGCGGTGGTGGTCAGCGGCCGGCCTTCCAGCGCCAGCCCCGTCCGGGCGATCCGCCGCCCTCGCCGCGAATCACCACCAAGTTCAACCCGCTCTATGCCGGCGAGACCAGCGCATCGGGCCCGGTGGCCTACCGCGACCGGGAGGCGATGATCGTCTGCAGCCTTCTCGTCCACCCCGAACTCCTCGGGATCGAGGCGGAGGACCTCGCCGAACTCGAACTCGGCGACCCGGACGCGCAGGCCCTGCGCTCCCTGTTGCTCGACAGCCACGCCGATGCGGATCTGCCCGGCGTTGAGGTTCTGGAGAGCCGTCTGAAGCGGGCCGGGCTCACCGAAGCGGCGGCCCGATTGGCCAGCCATGTGCGCCCGGGGGACCGCTGGACCCTTGACGCGCATGCCGATCCTGTGCGTCTCGAAGACGCATTGCGTCAGGCCGTGATCTTGCACCGCAAGGCTGGAGCGCTAAATAGCGAACTCCGTATGGCTGAGCGGGCCCTGGTCGAGGACGAGACGGAGGCGAACTTCGCTTGGCTGTGCGACGTGAAGGCCCGTATGGCGGTGATCGCAGGCGCGGAGGCGGACGAGGTGGTGCCCGATGCGGATGAGGCATCGACACCCTGAAGCGTGCGCCCGGAATGAATTCGGCCGCCATCGGCGGCTCATGGTTAACAATCGGTCAAGCGTCTCGCTTGCATACCGGGATCTGACATCGACGCGGCTGTCATCTCGACGGTCCGCACATCACATGAATTTCGGCGTCGACGACGCGGAGTGAGCGACACGCTCCCGCGCGACACTGACACGACAACCATAGGCGGACCATGGCGACGAAGGCAACGGAACGGGACGAGACGGATGCTGCGCCGGAGCAACAGACCGACGGGCCGCTCCTCGATCTGACGGATGCCTCCGTCAAGCGGATGGTGAAGCTCGCCAAGAAGCGCGGCTACATCACATACGAAGAGATCAACGAGGTTCTGCCCGACGGCCAGTCCGACCCCGACCAGATCGAGGACGTGCTGTCGCAGCTCTCGGAGATGGGCATCAACGTCGTCGAGGCCGAGGAGACCGAGGAGACGACGGAGGCCAAGGCCAGCGGCGAGGCCGACGACGAGGACGGCGCCGAGGGCACCGAGGTCGCCGAGATCGCGCCGGCCAAGCCCCTGGCCGTCCGCGAGACGACGGCCAAGGAGCCTACCGACCGCACGGACGATCCCGTGCGCATGTACCTGCGCGAGATGGGCTCGGTGGAGCTTCTGTCCCGCGAGGGCGAGATCGCCATCGCCAAGCGCATCGAGGCCGGTCGCGAGGCGATGATCGCGGGGCTCTGCGAGAGCCCCCTGACCTTCCAGGCGATCATCATCTGGCGCGACGAACTCGTCGACGGCCGGGTGCTCCTGCGCGAGATCATCGATCTGGAGGCCACCTACGCGGGCCCCGACGCCAAGAACGCGATGCAGATCGCGGAAGGCGCCGAGGAGGGCGAGGAAGCCGAGTCCGAGGCACCGGCGCCGCCCGAGGGCGACGACGAGGACGACATGGAGAACAACGTCTCCCTGGCGGCCATGGAGACGGAGATCAAGCCGCGCGTCCTCGAGACGTTCGACAACATCGCCAACAATTACCGCAAGCTGCGCAAGCTGCAGATCGACCATGCCGAGCTGAAGGCTTCGGGCGGCACCCGCACGGATGCCCAGGAGCGCAAGCAAGACGAGCTGAAAGACGCCGTCGTCACCGACGTGAAGTCGCTCTCGCTTAATGCCAACCGCATCGAAGCCCTGGTCGAGCAGCTCTACGACATCAACAAGCGCCTCATCTCGCATGAGGGCCGCCTGATGCGCTACGCCGAGAGCCATGGCGTCGCCCGCGACGAGTTCCTGCGCCACTACCAGGGCTGGGAGCTCGATCCGAACTGGATGGAGCGCGTCGGCAGCCTTGGCGGCCGCGGCTGGAAGAACCTCGTCGAGAAGGGCTCGGGCGAGGTCGCCCGTCTGCGCGAGCAGATCCTGACCCTGGCCTCGGAGACCGGCCTGGAGATCGGCGAGTACCGCAAGATCGTCAACATGGTCCAGAAGGGCGAACGCGAAGCCCGTCAGGCCAAGAAGGAGATGATCGAGGCCAACCTGCGCCTCGTGATCTCGATCGCCAAGAAGTACACCAACCGCGGCCTGCAGTTCCTGGACCTGATCCAGGAGGGCAACATCGGCCTGATGAAGGCGGTGGACAAGTTCGAGTACCGGCGCGGCTACAAGTTCTCGACCTACGCCACTTGGTGGATCCGTCAGGCGATCACCCGCTCGATCGCCGATCAGGCCCGCACCATCCGCATTCCGGTGCACATGATCGAGACGATCAACAAGATTGTTCGTACGTCGCGTCAGATGCTCCATGAGATCGGACGGGAACCCACGCCCGAGGAACTGGCCGAGAAATTGGCCATGCCGCTGGAGAAAGTTCGAAAAGTTCTGAAGATCGCCAAGGAGCCGATTTCCCTCGAGACGCCCATCGGCGACGAGGAGGACAGCCATCTCGGCGACTTCATCGAGGACAAGAACGTCGTCCTGCCCATCGACGCGGCGATCCAGTCGAACCTGCGCGAGACCACCACGCGCGTGCTCGCCTCGCTCACGCCCCGCGAGGAGCGCGTGCTGCGCATGCGCTTCGGTATCGGCATGAACACCGACCACACCCTGGAAGAGGTCGGCCAGCAGTTTTCGGTGACGCGCGAGCGTATCCGTCAGATCGAGGCGAAGGCCCTGCGCAAGCTCAAGCACCCGAGCCGGTCGCGCAAGCTGCGCAGCTTCCTCGACAACTGAGCCACCGTGCGGGTGCCTCAGCCCCTCGGTACCCGTGGAAGCCTGAAATGGCTTCAGCGGGTCGCCGCGGGTGCGGCGCCCGCGACGGAACAGGCCATCATTGCGAAGCTACGGGCTGCGTCGCGGCTCGATTGGTTGTCTCCGCGCCGCGATGATGACTTCGCCGAGTATCGCGACGGGACCTTCCTGGACCGGATCGGTCATTCCTCCCTCCGCCCGGCACTGAAAGCCTTCTGGCCGAGCCGGGGGCCGCAATGGGACGGATTGGCCAGGACCGATGCGGGCCAGGTTCTGCTGTTCGAAGCGAAGGCCCATGCGGGCGAATTGCGTTCCGGAGGATGTCAGGCATCCCTCGCGTCCAGGCAACGGATCGAGACCGCCTTGCTGGCGACGGCGCATGCCTGCGCTGCGACTGCTCCTCGGGCTTGGACCGAAGCGTACTATCAATCGGCGAATCGCCTCGCGCATCTCCATTTTCTGCGACGGCACGGCGTCGACGCCTACGTGGTGTTGATGAATTTCCTCTCGGATACCGAGATGAGCGGACCATTGACGGTAGAAGAATGGCAGCGTGCACATGGCGAGGCGGAGGCCACGATGGGTCTCGGCCAAGATCATGCGCTCAGTCGGTATGTTCTGCACGTTTATCCTGACGTGAGACATCTCGGCGGATGAACGGGTTCCGGCATCCTCCGCGAGTGTGTCACCGCAATCGAAGTCGCAATACCGTACGGATTTGACTGGCTGCCATTGCCGCGGTCATGGACGAAAGCCACCTAGGCCATATGCTCGATCGAGGTCCGCCCCAGCCACCGCCCACCGCCGAAGCCGACGGCTCGGAGGCGGCCGATGTCCCCTTCGGCGCTCTTCAGCAATGCGTCGCCCTGCGGGACTGGCTGCTCAGCGAGGGCGCGCGGATGCCCAAGGCAGAGGAACTGCTCTCCGGCCTCGCCGAACGCCTGATCGCCCTCGACGTGCCGGTGGATCGCGCCACCACCGCCATCGATGCGCTCCACTCCGAATATTCGGGCGTCGGCCGGTTCTGGACCCGCGAGGCGGGCTCCACCGTGCGGCTGTTCCCGCACGGCGAAGTCTCCGAGAAGGCCTATCGCGAGAGCCCGTTCTGCCGGGTCCACGAGACTGGCGAATGGCTGTTCCTCGATCTTCCCGAGACCCCCGACGACGCTTTCGCGGTGATCCCCGACCTCAAGGCGGAGGGCTACCGGCACTACATCGTGGCGCCGCTGTTCTTCACCAACGGCACACGCAACGGGATCTCGTTCGCCACCCGCGCCGAGACCGGGTTTCGCGACGAGGACGTGGCGATCCTGCGCTTCGTCATGCCGACGCTCGCGGCCGTCATGGAGATGCGCAGCGTCAACAAGCAGCTCGACCACGTGCTGCGGATCTATGTCGGCGACGAACCCCACAAGGCGATCCTCGGGGGCTCCATCCGACGCGGTCACGTCCAGCGCATCCGCTCGGCCATCCTGTTCGCCGACATGCGGGACTACACCCGCATCTCCGCCGACATGACACCGGAGGAGGCCGTCGACCTCCTGAACATCTTCTTCGACTGCCTCGTGCCGGCGATCGAGCGCGAGGGCGGCGAGGTCCTGAAGTATCTCGGTGACGGCTTGCTGGCCATCTTCCGTGAGCCGGGGGACGATCTCGGAGGTGCCGCCAAGGGGGCCCTGACCGCCGCTCAGAGCGCCATGGCGGCGCTCGCCGAGGCCAATGCCCTGGGGCGATTCGCCAATCCGGTGGCGGCCGGTATCGCCCTGCATCACGGTGAGGCGGCCTACGGCAATGTCGGCTCCGGCGCGCGGCTCGACTTCACGGTGATCGGCCGCGACGTCAATCTCGCGAGCCGCGTCGCCCGCCTGAACCGGACGCTCGGCGAGCCCATCCTGATGTCGAAGCCCTTCGTGGATTTTCTCTGGGACATGCCCGAACCGCTCGGCGACCACGTCCTCGACGGTTTCGCGGAGCCGATGGGCGTCTACCGGCCCGGGCGGCCGCCCGCCACGGCCTGAACTTCGCGACGGGGATTGACCGGAGCGAGCCGGCGGCCCACATCAGGAGCGTTCCAGGGAGATCCCCGGCAAGGGGCTGAGAAACCGATGGTCGTCCGTTCGCGGATGGCGGCGCGGAAATCCTTCGAACCTGACCCGGTTCATACCGGCGTAGGGATTGGACCGCGGGTTTCCGTCACGAGCCCGGCACGCTTCGCACGATGAAGCTGCAGCCCACCAATCTCGGCGCCGCTCGCGGAGATTGTGTTGGACGTGCCCCCGAATTCCCCCCTGAACCTGCGCCGCACGCGCGGCGATGCGCTCACCGCCGCGACTGTGCCGGCGCGCAGCGACGTGGTCGTGGTCGGCGCCGGTCTCATCGGATTGTCGGCCGCGTGGCGCCTCGCGCAGGGTGGCCGGACCGTGACCGTGCTGGAACGCGAGACCGTCGGCGCCGGCGCGAGCCTGGCCGCCACTGGTATGCTGGCACCCGCCGCCGAGCACGAGCCCGGTTCCGATCCGCTCCTGCCGCTGGCGCTGGAGAGCCTCGCGCGCTGGCCGGGCTTTCGCGATGACCTCCAGGCCGCATCCGGCCTCGACATCGACTATCGCGAGGAGGGCACCCTGGTGCTCGCCATCGGCCGCGACGAGGTCGAGCGCCTGCGCTTTCGCCACGATCTCCAGACGCGCTCCGGCCTCGAAGCCCGCTGGCTCTCCGGCCCGGAGGTGCGTGCCCGCGAGCCGGGCCTGCGCCCCGGGATCAGCGCCGGCCTACACTGCGCGCACGATCATCAGGTCGATCCGAGCCTCGTGATGGCCGCCCTCGTGCGGGCCTGTCTCGGCGCCGGGATTACCATCGTGGAGGCCTGCCCCGTCGAGGCCCTGGACTGGAGCGGGGGACGCGTCACCGGCGTCCGGACCGCCCGGGGTGCCGTGCGGGCGGACGTCGTACTTCTCGCCTCCGGGGCCTGGAGCGGGCAGGGCGGCCTTCTGCCCGAATCGCTCGCCCTTCCGGTGCGGCCGCTGCGCGGCCAGTCGCTCGCCCTGCGCACCACGGCGCGGACCGGCACGCTGAGCCACATGGTCTGGACCGAGCAGGTCCACATGGCGCCCAAGGGCGACGGCCACCTCATCGTCGGGGCCACGGTGGAGGATTGCGGCTACGTTCCCGGCGTCACCGCCGGAGGGCTCTACGCCCTGCTCGAAGGCGCGCGCCGCGTCCTGCCGGGCATCGAGGAGATGGCGGTCGAAGCCCTCTGGAGCGGTTTCCGCCCGACATCCGACGACGACGCGCCGATCATCGACACCCTGGCGCCCGGGCTCGTCGTGGCCACGGGGCACCATCGCAACGGTTACCTGCTGGCGCCCGCCACCGCCGACGCCGTGGCCGACCTGGTCGGGGCGGGGGCGTTGCCCGGCTATGCCCGGGCCTTCGGTCTCGCCCGGTTCGGGCAGGCCGCCGAGCGGAGGGCCTCCGCATGAAGCTCACCGTCAACGGAGAGGCCCGCGAGAGCGCGGCCGCCGATCTCGACGCGCTGTTCCGCGCCGAGGCCGAGGAGACCGGCATCGAGAGCCCGCAGGGCATCGCCATCGCGCTCAACGGTTCGGTCGTCCGCCGCCGGGACTGGGCGGCGACGCCCCTCGGGGAGGGCGACCGCGTCGAGATCGTCCGCGCCATGCAGGGAGGCTGAAGGCATGACCGAGACCCAGACCGAGATCCCGGGCGATGCCCTCGTCATCGCCGGCATTCCGTTACGCTCGCGCCTCTTCATCGGCACGGCCGGATATCCGACCCAGAGCATCCTGTTCGACGCGGTCGCGGCCTCCGGCGCCGAGGTCGTCACGGCCTCGATCCGGCGGGTTTCCCTCCAGGGCCACGGCTCCGAC
Organism: Methylobacterium goesingense; assembly: GCF_022179225.1. Taxonomy (GTDB): domain Bacteria; phylum Pseudomonadota; class Alphaproteobacteria; order Rhizobiales; family Beijerinckiaceae; genus Methylobacterium; species Methylobacterium goesingense. The sequence goes on along the minus strand of NZ_BPQL01000043.1, from coordinate 39,236 downwards.
ACCTTACGGCGGCTGAAGGGGCACCGGTTCCTGCCGAACACCGCCGGCTGCGAGACCGCCCGCGACGCGATCATGACGGCGGAGCTGGCCCGCGAGGCCCTCGACACGACCTGGATCAAGGTCGAAGTCATCGGCGACCGCGAGACGCTCTATCCGGATGTGGCCGAACTGCTGGAAGCCTGCCGGCATCTCGTGGACGACGGCTTCACGGTGCTGCCCTATTGCAACGACGATCCCGTCGTCTGCCAGCGCCTCGCCGATCTCGGATGCGCGGCCGTAATGCCGATGGGCTCGCTGATCGGCTCCGGCATGGGGGTCGCGAACCCGGCCAACCTCGAACTGATCTGCCGGCGCTCTCCGGTGCCCGTGATCGTCGATGCGGGCATCGGCACCGCTTCGGACGCGGTGATCGCCATGGAACTCGGTGCCGCCGGCTGCCTCCTCAACACCGCCGTGGCCAAGGCGGACGATCCCGAGCGCATGGCCCGGGCCATGCGGTCCGCGGTCCAGGCGGGCCGCGACGCGCACTGCGCCGGACGCATTCCGAAGCGGGGGCGCGCCGAACCGTCGAGCCCGCAACTCGGCCTCGTGGGCTCGTGAGGCCGCGTCTTCGCTGTGCGCCGGCGGCGCGCGGATGAGCGGGCTGCCGGCGCCCCTGCTCGCCGTGACGGACCGACCTTCCGATGACGCGACCGGATCGGGGGAAGCCCTCTTGGGGACCCTCGATCGCCTCCTGGGGGCTGGCATCCGCTGGGTCTGGTTCCGCGAGCGGGACCTCGCATCCGAGTCGCGTCGGACCCTCGGTCGGGCGGTGGCCGAGCGCGTGCGCGCGCATCGCGGGACCCTCACCGTCGGCGGGGATCCCGCCCTCGCGGCTGAACTGGGCGCCGACGGCGTGCATCTGCCGGGTGGCACCTCGTCCGCCGCGATCCGGCGCGCGCGCCTCCTGCTGTCGCAGGGACTGCTCGGCGTCTCGGCACACGCGATCGATGAGGTGCGCGCCGCCGCTGCCGCCGGCGCCGACTACGTCACCCTGAGCCCGATCTTCCTGACGGCGAGTAAGCCCGGTTACGGTCCGGCCCTCGGTCCGGCTGCCTTGCGCTGCGCGACCGCGTTCGGCTGTCCCGTGATCGCGTTGGGGGGCATCACGCCGGATCGCGTCGCCGATTGCATGCGTGCCGGGGCGGCGGGTATCGCCGTGATGGGCACGCTGATGCGCAGCGCCGATCCCGCATCGCAGGCGCGACGCTACCTCGCCCGCCTGGACGCGGCATCACATCCGGATTGAGCAGAAGAGGAACGGCCAATGTGGGGTAGGAACCGCTTTCTGGACCTCGTCGCAGTCGCGCATCCGATCGTGCAGGCCCCAATGATCGGGCCGAAATCGTCGCTTACCGTCGCGGTCGCCGAGGCGGGTGGCCTCGGTTCCCTCGCCTGTGCCGCCCTGACGCCGGACGGCGTACGCACCGAGGTGGCGGCCATCCGGGCACGGACCGACCGGCCCCTGAACCTGAACTTCTTCAGCCACGTCCCCGAACCGCCGGATGCCGGACGCGATGCGGCATGGCGCGATCGCCTCGCCCCCTACTACGCCGAGTTCGGCCTCGATCCGGCGGCGCCCGTCGCGATGGCTCAGCGCGCGCCGTTCGATGGCGCGATGCTCGCGGTCGTCGAGGATCTCCGGCCCGCCATCGTCAGCTTCCATTTCGGCCTTCCGGCCGCACGGATGCTCGACCGCCTGCGCAGGGCCGGATGTCGGATCGTCTCCACCGCGACGACCGTGCGCGAGGCGCGCTGGCTGGCCGAGCGGGGCGTCGACGCCATCATCGCGCAGGGTGCCGAGGCCGGAGGGCATCGCGGCCTGTTCCTGAAAGATCATGTCCTGGGCGACGATCCCGCCCGTCAGGTCGGGACGATGGCCCTGGTACCGCAGGTGGTCGATGCCGTGGACGTGCCGGTCATCGCTGCCGGGGGTATCGCGGATGCGCGCGGGATCGCGGCGGCCTTCATGCTCGGCGCCTCCGCCGTCCAGATCGGGACCGCCTACCTCAAAAGCCCCGAGGCCGGACTCTCGACGATCCATCGCGACGCGCTGCGCGCCGCCCGGGACGAGGACACCGCGATCACGAACGTGCTCACCGGCAAGCCGGCACGCGGCATCGTCAACCGGGTCATCCGGGAGATCGGACCGCTGCATGTCGGGGTGCCGGCCTTCCCCGGCGCCGCGATCGGCCTGCAGCCCCTGCGGGTCGCGGCCGAACGGCAGGGATCGGGCGACTTCTCGCCGCTCTGGTCGGGTCAGGCCGTCGCCCTGGCCCGCGAGGAGGAAGCCGGTGCGCTGACGCGCCGCCTCGCCGAGGACGCGCTCGCGCTCCTCGGACGCGGGCAGCCCTGACTACTTCGCGGCCGGCGGCGGTCCGTAGGGCGGCCGTGGTATCGCCCGGTGGGCGGCCCGCAGGGCGGCAGACCAGCGCTCGCGCAGATCGTGGAAGTAGCTCTCGCCGGCCTCGATCCGATGGTTCACTTCGAGGTCGAGGGCGTTGCGGCGGGCAAGCGCGATGTCGATGGGCAGACCGACGCCGAGGTTCGAGCGCATAGTCGAATCCATCGAGACGAGGCCGACCTTGAGGGCATCGTAGAGGTCGGTCTCGTACTTCACCGCCCGGTCGAGGATCGGCTTGCCGTACTTGTGCTCGCCGATCTGCAGGAAGGGCGCGTCGCCGCTGCACTCGATGAAGTTGCCGGCCGAATAGATCAGGTAGAGCTTCATCGGCTCGGCGCCGATCTGCCCGCCGAACAGCAGCGAGACCGAGAAGCGCAGATTGGCGGCCTCGAAGCCCGCCTTCTCGATCTCGCGCACCCGGCGGATGGCGCGGCCCACGAGCTGCGCCGCCTGGAACATCGTCGGCGCCTCGACGAGCTTCATCTTGGGCTCGCCGGCATCGCCCTCGACACCCTCGGCCAGGAGGCTGAGGACCGATTGGGTGATGGAGAGATTGCCGGCCGAGGCCAGCATCATCACCCGCTCGCCCGGAACGTTGAAATGGTGGAGCTTGCGATAGGTCGAGATATCGTCGAGCCCGGCATTCGTCCGGGTGTCGGCGATCATCACCAGGCCCTCTTCCACGAGGACGCCGACGCAATAAGTCATGACTTCGTCTTTCCCGCGTCCGTCCGCGATCAGGACTGGACGGTAGCCTGTGCCTGCTCGACGCGCAGCGTCACGTCGAGCGTCTCTGTTCCGCCGCCCATGCGGCTGCCGCGAATCGGCGCCGCGCCGAGGTAGTCGAGGGCGACCGCCACGCGGATATGCGCCTCCGTGGTGGCGATCCCGTTGGCGGCGTCGAAGCCAACCCAGCCGAGGCCCGGCACGAGGGATTCCGCCCAGGCGTGGCCGGCTCCCTGGTCCGTTTCGCCATCGGAGTGATGGAAGTAGCCCGAGACGTAGCGGGTCGGGATCTCGAGGTGCCGTGCGGCCGCGATGAACAGGTGGGTCAGGTCCTGGCAGACCCCCTTCTCCTGCGCGAAGGCCTGGGCCGCGTTGGTGCTGGCGCTGGCCGGCCCCGGCACGAAGGCGACCCGCGCGTGCACCGCCGCCAGGAGCCGGTGCAGGCAGGGCAGGGGAGCCGGATCCCCTGCCGCCGCGACCTCCCGGGCGAAGACCTGGATCGCGTCGTTGGCCAGGGCGAGGTCGGAATCGCGCAGGTAGAAGACCTCGGGCAGGCGCTCGATGGTCCCGCGCACGATGCCGTGCATCTCGATCGTGTCGACCTCGCCGGTGACGCGGATGGAGAGCGCCTCGGCCGGCTCGTCGGCGGTGAACCAGTGCACCACGTTGCCGAAGCCGTCCTCGCGCTCGCTCACGCGCCCGTCCACCGAGGGCTCGATGCGCCAGCGCCGGACATATTGGCCGTCATGGTCGCGCGGGCGCAGGCGCAGGACCTGGATCAGGCCGCGGGCGGGCTGCTCGTAGGTGTAGTTGGTCTCGTGGAAGACGCGGATTCGCATGCGGCGGCCTTTGCGCGGCGTCGGGCTGGGGTCGGCCCTATACCAGATATTGCTCGATCACCGCTGCGCCGAGGCGATTGTTCTCGACGATGAACTCCGTCACGAACTCATGCAGGCCGGAGGCGAAGATGCGGTTGATGTTCTCGCCCTCCAGCCGGGCCAGGGTGTTGCTGGCCAGGCGCTGGCTCGCACCGCGCCGACCGTAGGCGTCGGCGATGAGGTCGAGGTGTTCCACCAGCATGCCGTAGCAGTTGGTGAAGGAGCGCGGCATCTGCCGGTTCAGGATGAGGAGGTCGGCCACCAGCAGGGGCTTCACGCTCTCCCGGTAGACCCAGTGATAGGCGTTGAAGGCCGAGACCTCGCGCAGGATCGTCGTCCACTGGAAGTAGTCGAGGCTGCCCCCGACCTTCTCGGTCGCGGGGAGCAGGATGCGGTACTTCACGTCGAGGATGCGGGCGGTGTTGTCCGCCCGCTCGATGGCGGTGCCGAGGCGCGTGAACCAGTACGCGTCGTTGCGCAGCATGGTCCGGTAGGCCGACCCGTCGAAGGCCAGCGAGACACCCTTCACCCAGTCGAGGAAGCGGGTGAACTCGTCGCGGTTGAGTTCGCGCCCCTCGTAGTTCCGCAGTTCGAGCCAGGCGCCGTTGATCGCGTCCCACATCTCGGTGGTCAGCGCCGTGCGCACGCTACGGGCGTTCTCGCGGGCGGTCTCGATGCACGAGCGGATCGAGGAGGGGTTGTGCGGGCTGAAGGCCAGGAAGTCGCAGACGGTGGCCTCCGTCACGCTGTCGTAGAGCGGCTTGAACACCTCCGGGTCGCCCGCCGAGGCCAGGGCGGAGGCCCACTCGTTGGTCTCGCCGCCGCCGTAGCTGGATGGCAGGGCGGCCAGGCGCAGCGCCGCATCGAGAATGCGGGCGACGAACTCCGCCCGCTCGGCGTAGCGCGAGAGCCAGTACAGGTTGTCGGCGGTCCGGGACAGCATGGGGTTCCGTTGAGACGCCGGCCGGGCTTGGAAGCGCCGGCCGCTGGGCTGAAGGGACTATGCCGTGGGCGGCAATCGATTGGGAAGGTCCCCGGCGCGGATCCGTGCGGCGGAGACCCGGCATTGTCTCAGGCGTCGAGGACCCAGGTGTCCTTGGTGCCGCCGCCCTGGCTCGAATTGACGACCAGGGACCCTTCCTTGAGGGCGACCCGGGTGAGGCCGCCGGGTACGATGCGGATCTCGTCCGAGCCGCAGAGCACGAAGGGCCGCAGGTCCACGTGCCGGGGCGCGACCCCGGAGGCGACGAAGGTCGGACAGGTGGAGAGCGCCAGGGTCGGTTGGGCGATGAAGCCGTCCGGAGCGTGCCTGAGCTTGCGCCCGAACTCCTCGATCTCGCGCTTGGTGGCGTGGGGGCCCACCAGCATGCCGTAGCCGCCGGAGCCGTTGACTTCCTTCACCACGAGGTCGCCGAGGTTATCCATGACGTAGGCGAAGGCGTCCTTCTCGCGGCAGCGGTAGGTCGGCACGTTGTGCAGGATCGGCTCCTCGCCGGTGAAGAACCGCACGATCTCGGGCATGTAGCTGTAGACCGCCTTGTCGTCGGCGATGCCGGTCCCAACGGCGTTGGCGAGGGTCACCGTCCCGCGCTCGTAGGCGTTCATGATGCCGGGCACGCCGAGCACCGAATCGGGCCGGAAAACCAGGGGGTCGAGGAAGTCGTCGTCGAGGCGGCGGTAGAGCACGTCGACCCGGCGCGGCCCCTCCGTGGTCCGCATGTAGACCACGTCGTCCTTGGTGAAGAGATCGGAGGCCTCGACGAGGTCGACCCCGAGTTTGTCCGCCAGGAACGAGTGCTCGTAGAAGGCCGAGTTGTAGCGGCCTGGGGTGAGCAGCGCCACGGTGGGGTCGCGGGTGGCGGTCGAGGGCGCGAGCGACCGCAAGGTCGCCAGCAGGGCGTCCGGGTAGTTCTCCACGGGGGCCACGCGATGGCGCGAGAACAGCTCGGGGAAGAGACGCAGCATCACCTCCCGGTTCTCAAGCATGTAGGAAACGCCCGACGGCGTGCGGGCATTGTCCTCCAGCACGAAGAAGTCGTTCTCGCCGGTGCGCACGATGTCGATGCCGGCGATGTGCACGTAGAGGTCGTGCGGCACCCGGAACGCGCGCATCTCCATGCGGTAATGCGGGTTGCGATAGACGAGGTCGGCGGGGATCACCCCGGCCTTGATGCATTCCTGGGCGCCGTAGATGTCCTTCAGGAAGGCGTTGATCGCGGTGACGCGCTGCTTCAGGCCCCGCTCCAGGAAGCCCCATTCCGGCTTGGTGATGACCCGGGGGATGATGTCGAACGGGATCAGACGCTCGGTCGATTCGTTCGCCCCGTAGACCGCGAAGGTGATGCCGATGCGCCGGAACAGCATCTCGGCCTGACTTCGACGGGTGTTGAAGTGCTCGGGCGGCGTCGTGTCGAGCCAGGTCTTGAGGCTGTTATAGGCTTCGCGCACGGCGGGGTCGCTCAGCGCCCCATCGGGCAGGCCGGTCATCTCGTCGAATGCAGCGAGCGCCATTCGCGCCTCCCCCTTGAAACGCCACGATCCAGGCAAGAGGCGCGCCAGCGGTCGAGCCCCGCGGTCACAACCCTACCGCCCTGACGCGCACCGTAGCACGATCAGATCAACTTCAAGCCCTTGAAGCTGGCATGTCCTTCACGCCCCAGGATGATGTGATCGTGGACGATGATCCCGAGGGGATCGAGCACCCCGATGATCTCGCGGGTCATCCGGATATCGGCCGCCGAGGGGGTCGGATCGCCCGACGGGTGGTTGTGGGCGAGCAGGATCGCGGTCGCGGAGAGTTCGAGGGCCCGGCGCGCCACCTCGCGCGGATAGACGGGCGTGTGGTCCACGGTCCCGCGTCCCTGGATCTCGTCGGCGATGAGATGGTTGCGCCGGTCGAGGAACAGCACGCGGAACTGCTCGCGGGGCGCGAAGGCCATGGTGGCCCGGCAGTATTCCAGCACCGCGCTCCAGGAGGAGAGCAGGGGCCGCTCGGCGATGGCACCCCGCGCCAGGCGGTGACCTGCCGCTTCGATGAGCTTCAAGTCGGCGATGACCCCGGCGCCGATGCCTTCAATTTCAGCAAGTCGGGCGGGTTCGGCGCTCAGCACCTCGGCAAAGCTGCCGAAGCGCCGGATCAGGGCCTTGGCGAGCGGCTTCACGTCCCGGCGCGGAATCGCACGGAACAGCGCGAGTTCGAGGAGTTCGTAGTCCGGCAGGGCGTCGGCACCGGCCTGCGCGAAGCGGGCCCGCAGGCGGTCGCGATGGCCGAGATAATGCGGCTCGGCCTCCTTCGCGCCGTCGAGGGGGTCGGGACGGGGCGGGGGCGGGACGCTCACAGGGCGCGCGACGTCAGCCGGCCGTGGGAATTGGCTGATGCAGCCCCTTGGGCGAGAGGGTGAAGATCTCGGCCCCCGTCTCCGTCACCGCTACGGTGTGCTCGAACTGGGCGGAAAGCGAGCGGTCCCGCGTCACCGCCGTCCAGCCGTCGGAGAGCACCTTCACCGCCGGTCGGCCGAGGTTGATCATCGGCTCCACGGTGAAGAACTGGCCGGGCTGGAACCGCACGTCGTAGCTCGGCTCGACGTAGTGCAGGATGGTCGGCGCGTCGTGATAGCTGCGCCCGAGGCCGTGGCCGCAGAAGTCGCGCACTACCGAGCAGCGCTCCGCCTCCGCATAGGCCTGGATCGCCCGGCCGATATCCGTGGTGGAGCCTCCGGGCTTGATCGCCGCGATGCCGCGCATCAGGCACTCGTGGGTGATCTCGCAGAGGCGCTGGGCCTTGCGCGGCACGTCGCCCACATAGGCCATGCGACTCGAATCCCCGTGCCAGCCGTCGACGATGAGGCAGATGTCGAGGTTGACGATGTCGCCCTCGCGCAGGGGCTTGTCGTTGGGAATGCCGTGGCAGACCACGTGGTTGATCGAGGTGCAGATCGACTTCGGGTAGCCGCGGTAGAGCAGCGAGGCCGGGTAGGCGCCGTGATCCATGGCGAAGGTGTAGGCGAGCTTGTCGAGGTGCTCGGTGGTGACGCCGGGGGCGGTGGCCTCCATCAGGACGTCGAGGGCTTCGGCGGTGAGCCGGCCCGCCTTGCGCATGCCCTCGAAAGCCTCCGGGCCGTGGATCGGCGGCTGGGGCGTGCGGCGGCCGCTCTCGGAGACGGCCTGATCGGTCTGGGTCATGGCGGATTTCGTGCGGGTGCCGGAGCGGGTCGATCCCTATGTACGGTGGCGCGGGCATGAGGCCAACCCTGCTGCCGGCCTTCCCGCGATGCACTAGGCGTGCGCCGTGCGAGCCGCTAGAGACGGGATCGGCAGACCCTTCACACGGAGCCCGCGCGGACGGCATGTCCCCCGGGCCGGCAGGCAGGACGAGGCGATGGCTGACAAGGCGGTGCCGCATTTCCACAACGACCCCGGCGTGGCCGTGATCCATGTCGGCTCGAAGGAGTTCATGTGCATCGGCGCGAAGCCGCCCTTCGATCACCCGCACATCTTCCTCGACATGGGCACCGACGACGAGACCATCTGCCAGTATTGCTCGACGCTGTTCCGCTACCGGCCGAACCTCGCGGCCGGGACGGCGGACCCGGCGATCTGCGTCTGGGACAACCAGGCCTCGGCCGCCGCCTGACGTCTTGGAACGGACCGTCCCCGTGCCGGGGCTGAACATCGCCATCGTGGGCGCCGGGATCGGCGGTCTCACGGCCGCGCTCGCCCTCGACGGGGCCGGCCACGCGGTCACGCTGATCGAGCGGCGCACCGGCTTCAGCGAGGTCGGGGCCGGCATCCAGGTTTCGCCGAACGCCAGTCGGGTCCTCATCGGGCTCGGCCTCGGAGCGGCCCTGCGGCGGGCGGCGAGCGAACCGCCGCGCGTGGTGGTCCGGTCGTTGCGCGGCGGCCAGGCGATCGGCGGCGTGGCGCTGGGACAGAGCCACCGCGACACCTTCGGCGCGCCCTACTACGTGATCCACCGGGCGGACCTTCAGACCCTGCTCCTCGACGCCGTGCGTGGGCGCCCCAACATCCGCCTCCTCGTCGGTCGCGACGTGACCGGCTACGCCGAACGGGCGGACGGCGCCGACCTGACTCTGGAGAGCACCAGCGGTGGGAAGCCCGAGACCTTCGCGGCCGACCTCGTGGTCGGGGCGGACGGCGTCCGTTCGCGCCTGCGCGCCCATCTCGACGGACAGGCGCTGCGCTCCTGTCGCGCGGCGGCGTGGCGGGCCATCGTCCCCCGCGAGGCCATGCCGCCGGACCTCGATGCGGAGGCCACCGGACTTTGGCTCGGCCCGGGGCGCCATGTGGTGCACTACCCCTTGCGCGGCGGCCAGCACGTCAACGTCGTGGCGGTCGTTCCGGAGCGCACGGGGAGCGAGGGCTGGGGTCAGCTCGGCGAGCCCGCCGTGCTGCGCGCCCGTTTCCGGGATGCCGCCGCCCCCCTCGCGGGCCTGCTCGCGGTGCCGGATTCCTGGCTCGTCTGGTCGCTCGAGGACCGCCCGGCCGCGCGCGTGATGGCGCGCGGGCGCCTCGCCCTCCTGGGCGATGCCGCCCACCCGATCCTGCCCTTCCTGGCCCAGGGCGCGGCCCTCGCCATCGAGGACAGCGCCGTCCTGGCGATGGCCCTCGGGCCGGCGGGCTCCACCCGCGATCTGCCCGCGTCGCTGGACGCCTATCGCCGTGCCCGGACCGCCCGCGTCGCCCGTGTTCGCGCGGCCGCCCGCGCCAACGGGCGCACCTATCACGCGGGCGCCCTCGTCGGCCGTGTGCGCAACGCCGTGATGCGCCGCCTCGGGCCGGACGGCATGAATCGCCGCTACGCCTGGCTGTACGGCTGGACGCCTTGATCTCCTTGGCCCGTCCCGCTACCGCTGGTCGGGGTAAGCGGACGTGGCGAAACTGGTAGACGCACGAGACTTAAAATCTTGCGGCCTTTGGCTGTGCGGGTTCGAGTCCCGCCGTCCGCACCAACGCGCTCCCCAACCTTCGCTCCTGCGCCTCGATCGGTCCCGGAATCGGCTTCAGCGCGAACCGAAGGCCGGGATCTTGGTGGCCGGGATCTTGGTCGCCGGAATCTTGGTCGCCGGAATCCTGGCCACCGCCACCGAGCCATCGTTGAGCACGAGGAAGCGGATTCCGGCGCGATGAAGGGCGACGATGGCCTTCCGGCGGGAGCGGCTGAGATGGGGATCCTCGCGGTCTTCCAAGCGCTTGACCGTCGATAGGGAGAGATCGCTGGATCCGGCCAGGGTTTGCATGGGCCAATCGAGCAGCGCGCGGGCGGCCCGGAGATGGCAGCCGAGGACCACCTGCGCGAAATCGATCGGAACCGAAAACTCCATCGGCAAATTCTCTGCGCGCACGCCGACATTCTGCGGCAAGTTCGATTCTGCCGTTCGATCCGTCTGTCCGGGGCGGGGCAACGGTATGTTCGGGGAGGAAGTCATCATTGCCAGCGACGTTCGATAATTGAAACGTCAGATTTATTTGACGGGATTTCGCAATTACGAAATATCAACAGCAGTTCTCTTGCTAAGATTGATCGTGCCGGATGCACCTTTTGGGGACAAGCAAATGATACACGTTGCACTTCCGGACTCCATGCTCATGTCTTGCCTATGGGCGCGCGAACAGTTGACTGAGCGCGCGAGGTGAGACTTAAGCTTGAACAGCTTCCGACATTCCCGCTCCGGTGGTGTCCGTGTTGCAACTGATGGTCATCGGCGTCTTGGACAGAGCGTGTGCCACGAGGAGGCAGCCCAGAAGTGCAGACGATCTTTTCGACCGCGGCCGTCAAAGGGAAGGATCGCTTCCGCCTCTGGCAGGACTTCGTCCAGGATCGGGTCGGTCCGATCGAGCAGGCACATCTCAGCGCAGATCCCTTCGACGGACTGGTCGAGGCCCTCGACATCGGTCCGCTCCGGTTGACGCGGGTCGTGGAGAGCGCGGTTCAGAGCCGCGTCACCCCCGCCACCCTTCGCCGGCGTGACGAGCCCGGTTCGCTCTTCATTCTGATTCAGGAGGCCGGCGTTTCGATGTCGGCGCAGGAGGATCGCGCGGCGATCCAGCGGACCGGCGATATCATGGTGCTGGGGAGCAGACCGAACGTCCACGTCGCGGGCCGGAGGGACGCGATGCTGGTGCTGGAGCTCCCGCGGGAACGGCTGGAGGTGATGCTCGGATCGAGCCGGCTGTTCACGGCCTTGACGATCGAGGGGAATCGGCCAGCGACCGCGTTGGCGACGGCGTTCATTCAGGATCTCGTTCGTTTGGGCGAGAAACTCGATCCGGATAGCGCGGCCCGGATGGCCACCATCGCAACCGACCTCATCATCGCGGGCATCGCCGACCGCCTCGCCCGGGAGGTTCCCAGCCCGCTCCATGGGACGGTCGTGGTCCAGCGGGCGAAGGCCTACATCGAGGCTCATCTCGGAGATCCGACCCTCGACCCGCGACGGCTCGCCGAAGGCGTCGGCGTCTCACTCAGGCGTCTTCAGGAACTGTTCCACGATCAGGGGCGTCACATCGCCGACTGGATCTGGCAGCGCCGTCTGGAGGTAGCCGCCGAACGCCTGACCGATCCCGGAACCCGGCACCTGACGATCGCGACCCTCGCGTATGGTTGCGGCTTTTCCAGCGCAGCCCATTTCGCGCGTCGCTTCCGGGCCCGTTACGCGATGACGCCGCGCGAGTACCGAGATGCCGGCGGTCAGCCGGCGTCCTGATGCTGGGGTGTGGGTCCGCCATCGGAATTCGCGGATTCCAGGGTGAGCAGGGCGCCCTCGACGCGGTCGCGTCCGCCGCGCTTGGCCCGGTAGAGGGCGTCGTCGGCGGCCTTGAGAAGGTCTCTCTCGCTGATCCCGAAGGCCGCGATGCTTCCGTGGGCCGCGGCGATGCCGACGCTAACCGTCACGTGCCCGCTCCGGCCCAGGCCCGGATGCGGATAGGCCAGCGCGGCGACGGCCGCGCGCAGGCGCTCACCGATCACGCGGGCCCGACTCAGGTCGGCCGATGGGATCTGAACGCCGAATTCCTCCCCGCCATAGCGCGCGATGCGGACGCCTTCGGCCTCGGCGGTCTCCCGCAGGGCGCCGGCCACCCGCTGCAGGCAGAGGTCGCCTTCGAGGTGTCCTGCGGTGTCGTTCAGGCGCTTGAAGGCGTCGATGTCGATCAGCGCCACCGCGATCCAGTCTCCGGCATCGAGAGCGCCGAGCCAGTCCGTGCGCAGGTTTGCCGTGAAGGAGCGCCGGTTCGACAGGCCCGTGAGGGCGTCGGTCTCGGACAGCACGGTCAGGCGTGCGTTCGCTTCGGCGAGGTCCCTGTCCCGGCGTGCCTTCTCCATGGTCAGGAGGAAAGCCTCCTTCATGGTCCATTCCCGTGAATAGGCGAGTTTGAGCGGCACGAGGACGAGGCTGGCGATCAGCAGCGGCAGGCCCGTCGGCGCATCATGCGGCAGGACGAAGGCGGTCACGTAGCCCACGTAGAGGGCGAAGGCGGAGCCGCAGAAGATCAGGCAGTGCCGGAACGACAGGGGCGCGATCATTCCGACGACGAGGGGGACCACCACCGCGAGGATCCGGTACGAATCCGCGTGGCCGACCGGCGCGATCTGCGCGCTGATCAGGACCACCGTCATGTCGATGAGCGCCGTCCCGATCACCACCGTCGCCTGCCGGTCCGTGCTGGGCGAGCCGTGCAGGGCGAGGATTCCCGCCACGGTGAGCGGCGTGAACACGCAGAGGGTGAGGAAGGCCGGGACCGCGAAGCGTTCGGCCCCGAACACGTCGAAGTCCATCTTCAGGGAGAGGACGTTGAAGGCGATGAAGACGAGCAGCCAGGATTGCAGGTAGCCGCCGGGGGAGACCCGGGTGGTGGCGCGGAACGCGGCCTCGAGGGCACCCGGAAGACGCAGGCGAAACCAGGGTCTGCGCCGGGCCGCTTCGATCAGGCTTTCGTTCGAATCAGACATCGGTCCCTTCGCCGGATGACAGATCTCGTTTAGGCAATCTATCCTTTTCAGATCGTAAAAGCGCGCTGTCCGTGACCTGTTTTGCGTCAAATTGCGGATCTGAAACCCATCATAGCTCCGCTGCGGACCAAGCCGGGGATGACCTGTCCGAGAATTGCCCGACGGAGAACGGCCTGACGTTGCAAGGCCGTTCGATCCTGCTAAGAGGGGGCATGCTGAAGGATCGAGCCAGATTGTACGCACGGCCGACGCCGCCGTAGCCGTCGCTCTCCGAGAAGACATTCCCGTTCCGATTCCGGTGCCGCCGATGCGGCGGTCGCCGCTTCCTATTCCTGTCCCCGTCAGCGCTTCGCGCGCGCCGGGACGACTGGATCGACACATCCCATGACAGTCACGAATCTGCGGAGCGAGTGGGCTCCCGATATCACGCGCGAAATCCTGGCCGGCACCGTGGTCGCCCTGGCGCTCATCCCGGAGGCGATCGCCTTCTCGCTCATCGCGGGGGTCGATCCGAAGGTCGGCCTCTACGCCTCCTTCTGCATCGCGGTGATCACCGCCTTCGCGGGCGGACGGCCTGCGATGATCTCCGCCGCCACGGGGGCGATGGCCCTCGTCATGGTCAGCTTGGTCAAGGAGCACGGGCTCGGCTACCTCTTCGCCGCGACCCTCCTGACGGGCGTGTTCCAGATCGTGGCCGGGGTGCTGCGTCTCGGCAACCTCATGCGCTTCGTTTCGCGCTCGGTGGTGACCGGATTCGTCAACGCCCTCGCGATCCTCATCTTCCTCGCCCAGATGCCCGAACTGATCGGGCAGGGGAGCATCGTCTACGGGATGACGGCGCTCGGACTCGCGCTGATCTACGGGCTGCCCTACCTGACGAAGGCGGTGCCGTCGCCCCTCGTCACTATCGTCCTTCTCACGGGCGCCTCGATGGCGCTCGGCCTGCCGATCCACAAGGTCGGCGACATGGGCGCGCTGCCCACCGAACTGCCGGCCTTCGCCCTGCCGCAGGTGCCCTTCACCCTCGAGACCCTGCGGATCATCCTGCCCTACGCGCTGACGCTCACCATGGTCGGCCTCCTGGAGAGCCTGATGACGGCGGCGATCCTCGACGAGATGACCGATACCGGCTCGAACAAGAACCGCGAATGCGCCGGCCAGGGGCTCGCCAATATCGGCGCGGGTCTCTTCGGCGGCATGGCCGGCTGCGCGATGATCGGCCAGTCGGTGATCAACGTCTCCTCCGGCGGGCGCGGACGCCTCTCGACCCTGTGGGCGGGCGCCTTCCTGCTGTTCCTCATCGTCGTGCTCGGGCCCTACGTGGCGCAGATCCCGATGGCGGCCCTGGTGGCGGTGATGATCATGGTCTCGATCAACACCTTCCAGTGGAATTCGGTGCGCACCCTGCTGACGAACCCGAAGAGTTCGAGCGTGGTCATGCTCGGCACGGTGGCGGTGGTGGTGGCCACGCACGATCTGGCCAAGGGCGTGCTGTTCGGCGTTGTCCTGAGCGGCCTGTTCTTCGCCCACAAGGTGACGCGCTTCTTCGCCGTGGCCTCGCAGCGCGACGGTACGTTACGAACCTACCGCATCACGGGGCAGATCTTCTTCGCCACGGGGCAAGCCTTCCACGACGCCTTCGATTTCCGCGAGGCCGGGCTGACCGGCATCGTGATCGACCTGAACGCGGCCCATTTCTGGGACATCACGGGGGTGAACGCCCTCGATCGGGTGGTGCTCAAGTTCCGCCATCACGGCGTCCCGGTGGAGATCACGGGCATGAACCCCGCCACCGCCACGATGGTCGAACGCCTGGGCACGCACCAGAAGCCCGGCATGGCCCTGGCGCCCGGCGGGCATTAGGGCCACGGCGCGGGATCGGATCCGGCCCGCGACCCGCTGGCCTGGGATCTGCAGGACTGGGATCCGCAGGACTGGGATCCGCAAGACTGCGAGCCAGGGTTGCGGGCGCGGGGCCATTGACGGCCCGCGTGTCCGGCCGAGATCAGGGCTCGGGCGCGCAATCGTCGTGCGCCTGCGCTAGTAAAGACAGACGCGGCCGGCGCTGGCCCCGTATCGGGGCAGGCTGCCGCCGCGCCGACGTGAGGAGAGATTGGCCATGAGCGCGCTTCACCCCGAGATCGCCGCCGTCACGGCTCGCATCGTCGAGCGCTCGGCGCGGACGCGAAAGGCCTATCTCGACCTGATCGCCGGCGAGAAGGAATCCGGCGTCCACCGTCCGATGCTGAATTGCGGAAACCTCGCGCACGGCTTCGCGGCGTCCGGCGAGGACAAGGCCGTGATCAAGTCCGGCCGGGCCATGAACATGGCCATCGTCACCGCCTACAACGACATGCTCTCGGCGCACCAGCCCTACGGCCGCTATCCCGAGCAGATGAAGCTGTTCGCCCGCGAGGTCGGCGCCACCGCGCAGGTGGCCGGCGGCGTGCCGGCGATGTGCGACGGCGTCACGCAAGGCCAGCGCGGCATGGAATTGTCGCTGTTCTCGCGCGACACCATCGCGCTCTCCACGGCGGTGGCGCTCAGCCACGGCATGTTCGACGGCGCGGCGCTCCTCGGCATCTGCGACAAGATCGTGCCGGGCCTGCTCATCGGCGCGCTGCGCTTCGGGCACCTGCCGATGATCCTGATCCCGGCGGGTCCGATGCCCTCGGGGCTGGCCAACAAGGAGAAGCAGCGCATCCGCCAGCTCTACGCAGAGGGCAAGGTCGGGCGCGACGAGCTTCTGGAATCGGAATCCGCCTCCTATCACGGGGCCGGCACCTGCACCTTCTACGGCACCGCCAACTCCAACCAGATGATGATGGACGTGATGGGCCTGCACATGCCCGGCGCCTCCTTCATCAATCCGGGCACGAAGTTGCGCCAGGCCGTGACCCGCGCGGCCGTGCATCGCCTGTCCGAGATCGGCGCCAACGGCAACGACTACCGGCCACTGGGCCACTGCGTCGACGAGAAGGCGATCGTGAACGCCGTCGTCGGTCTCCTGGCCACGGGCGGCTCCACCAACCACGCCATCCACCTGCCGGCCATCGCGCGGGCGGCCGGCATCGTCCTCGACTGGGCGGATTTCGACCGGCTCTCGGCCGTCGTACCCCAGGTGGCGAAGGTCTACCCGAACGGCTCGGGCGACGTGAACCATTTCCACGCGGCCGGCGGCATGTCCTACGTCATCGCCAGCCTGATCGACGCCGGCCTGCTCCACGACGACATCCTCACCGTGGCGGGCACGCGCCTGCGCGACCACGCGCGCGACCCGAAGCTGATCGACGACGCGCTCGTGTTCGAGGACGCCCCCGAGCGCTCGCACGACGAGAGCATCCTGCGCGGCCCCGCCAACGCCTTCCAGCCCGATGGCGGCATGCGGTTGGTCAAGGGCAATCTCGGGCGGGCCACCTTCAAGACCAGCGCGGTCGATCCCGCGCGCTGGACGGTTCAAGCGCCGGCCCGCGTCTTCGACGACCAGGACGACGTCATGGCGGCCTTCAAGGCGGGCGAACTGGAGCGCGACGTCGTGGTTGTGGTGCGCTTCCAGGGGCCGCGGGCCAACGGGATGCCGGAACTCCACAAGCTGACGCCGCAACTCGGCGTGCTGCAGGATCGCGGCTTCCGCGTCGCCCTCGTCACGGACGGGCGCATGTCGGGGGCTTCCGGCAAGGTCCCGGCCGCCATCCACCTCAGCCCCGAGGCCCTCGGCGGCGGCCCCCTGGCGAAGCTGCGCGACGGTGACGTCGTCCGCCTCAGCGCTGAGGACGGGACCCTGGAGGCCCTGGTCGACGCGGCCGAGTGGGCGCGCCGCGACGAGGCCACGGCTCCGCCCCCGGCCTTCGGCACCGGCCGTGAGCTCTTCGCCTTCATGCGGCACGGGGCCGACGGGGCGGAGCAGGGCGCCTCGGCCATGCTGGCCGCCGCCGGTCTCTGACACGTCATCCGCTTGATCGAAGCGGATGACGTGTCGGCAAGCCTGCGCGGCACTTGAGCGAAGCCCAGATCCGCCATCCCGAACGCGATCCCGCAGGGATCGCCGGAAGGGATCAAACGGATTTGGTATGACACCCGTCCCCGATCCGAAGGATACCGCCCATGACCTCCATCGACGCGCTGATGCGCTCCGTCCCCGTCATTCCGGTCCTCGTGGTCGAGGACGTCGCCCAGGCCGAGCCCATCGCCGCCGCCCTGGTGGCGGGCGGGCTGACGGCCCTGGAGGTCACCTTGCGCACGCCGGCAGCCCTCGACGTCATCCGTGCGATGGCGCGGGTGGAGGGCGCGGTGGTGGGGGCTGGGACTGTACTCAACGAGCGAGACCTCGACGCCGCGATGGAGGCAGGAGCGACCTTCATCGTCAGCCCGGGCCTGACCGACCCGCTCACCAAGGCGGCGATCGCGCGCGGCATCCCCTACCTGCCGGGGGTCGCCAACGCCGCCGACATCATGCGCGGCCTCGATCACGGCCTCGACCGCTTCAAGTTCTTCCCGGCCGAGGCGGCCGGCGGCATCAAGGCACTGAAGGCCCTGGCGGGTCCCTTCGGTCAGGTCCGTTTCTGCCCGACCGGCGGCATCTCCGAGGCGACGGCGCCGGACTGGCTCGCCCTGAAGCCGGTGCTCTGCGTCGGCGGAAGCTGGGTCGTCCCGCCCGGCGCGCCGGACGCGGCCCTGATCCGGCGTGCGGCCGAGGCGGCAAGCCGCCTGCGGCCCGCCTGAAGCCGGTCTCGGACCTCGGACTACGCCGGCCACGCCGTGCTTGATTGTGGCCGAAAAAGGGCTAGCCTCCGGCCCAGGAGCGCCCGGACCGGCACGTTCCGGCCGAGGAATTAATCCTCTCGGTCGTGATCGCGACCCCGAGCCTGGCATGCCTCCTGCAAGATCGTTCCGGGTGAACCAGAGCCCTGGTTCTCTCGGAACGGAGCGTCGTCGGGCGCGCCGGGTGGGGGATAGGCGATGCAGTCCAGGCTCACCACATACATCTTCATCGGCATGCTGCTCGGTATCGCGGTCGGATACCTGTGCAACATCACGTGGCCGGACCCGCAGACTTCCAAAGAGATTTCTGGATACATCGCGCTGATCAGCGATGTCTTCCTGCGCCTGATCAAGATGATCATCGCGCCGCTGGTGTTCTCCACCCTCGTCGTCGGCATCGCCCATATGGGCGACACGGCTTCGGTCGGCCGGGTCGGCGGCAAGGCGATGCTCTGGTTCGTGGGCGCCTCCCTGTGCTCGCTGCTCCTCGGGCTCGTGATGGTCAATATTCTGCGGCCGGGCGACAACCTCAACCTGCCGCTGCCCGATGCCGGCGCCACCACCAACCTCAAGGCCGCGTCGCTCTCCCTGAAGGAGTTCGTCACGCACCTCGTGCCGAAATCCCCGGTCGAGGCGATGGCCAACAACGAGATCCTGCAGATCGTGGTGTTCTCGATCTTCTTCGGCGTGGCGCTGGCAGCCCTCGGCGAGAAGGGCAAGCTGCTGGCGCAGGGCATCGAGGGCCTCGCCGACGTGATGCTGAAGATCACCGGCTACGTCATGGGCTTCGCGCCCATCGCGGTCTTCGCGGCCATCGCCGCGACCATCACCACGCAGGGCATCGGCGTGCTCGTGACCTACGGCAAGTTCATGCTGGAATTCTACTTCAGCCTGGCGATCCTCTGGTGCCTGCTCGCCTTCGCGGGCTTCCTCCTGGTGGGCACCGCGATGAAGCGCCTCCTCGACCTGATCAAGGAGCCCTTCCTCCTCGCCTTCTCCACCGCCTCCAGCGAGGCGGCCTATCCCAAGACCCTGACCAACCTCGAGCGCTTCGGCGTGCCGAACAAGATCACCTCGTTCGTGCTGCCGATGGGCTACTCGTTCAACCTCGACGGCTCGATGATGTACTGCACCTTCGCGGTCATGTTCATCGCCCAGGCCTACAACATTCCCCTCACTCTCGGTCAGCAGCTCACCATGCTGCTCCTCCTGATGGTGACTTCGAAGGGCATGGCCGGCGTGCCGCGCGCCTCCCTGGTGGTGATCTCCGCCACCCTGACGACCTTCCATATTCCGGAGGCCGGCCTCCTCCTCATCATCGGCATCGACCAGTTCCTGGACATGGGGCGCTCCGCCACCAACGTGCTGGGCAACAGCGTCGCCACGGTCGCGGTGGCGAAGTGGGAGGGGCAGCTCGCCCTGACCGACCAGCGGCTCGACCGCGACGTCAGTCCCTTGCCGGAACCGGCCGAGTAGCGGCCCGGGAGCCGGTGGTGACCATGCCGCGCCATCCCCTTCTCGCCGCGCCGTTGGCCGGGCTGCTCGCCGGCCTCGCCCTCTGCGCCTCGGCCGCGCCCTCCCGCGCCGTCGACGTTCTGGCCGGAACCCTGAAGGGTATCGCCGACACCGGTACGGTGCGGCTCGGCTACCGCGAGAGTTCCCTGCCGTTCTCCTTCACGGACGGCGCCGGCCGGCCCGCCGGATACGCCCTCGACCTCTGCCTCGAGATCGTCGACGACATCGGCAAGGAACTCGGCCGCAGCGATCTCAAGGTCCGCTACGAGCCCGTGACATCCGACAACCGGATCGAAGCGGTCACCTCCGGCCGGATCGACCTCGAATGCGGATCCACCACCGCCAATGCCGAGCGGCGCCGCGTGGTGGCCTTCTCGCCCGTGACCTTCTTCAGCGCGACCAAGCTCCTCGTGAAGCGCGGCGCACCGATCGGCTCCTACCGGGATCTGGCCGGGCGCACGGTCGCGGTCACGGCCGGGACCACCAACGAGACCGTCCTGCGCGCACTCTTCGCCCGCCTCAAGATCCCCGCGACGATCGTCACGGGCCGGGATCACGCCGAGTCCTTCGCCCTGGTCCGGGACGGGAAAGCCGATGCCCTCGGCCTCGACGACGTGCTGCTCTACGGCCTGATCGCCGGGGCCGGGCCGGACGGCGCGGCCTACACCGTCCTGCAGGACAAGCTTTCCTTCGAGCCCTACGGCCTGATGTTCCGCAAGGACGATGCCCAACTCGCGGGCCTTGTCACCGCCACCTTCCAGCGCCTGGCCGAATCACGCGAACTGCGATGGATCTACGAGCGCTGGTTCCTCAAGCGCCTGCCCGGCGGCCTGCGCCTCAACGTGCCGATGTCCGACGAGCTGCACACCAACTTCCAGGTGATCGGGCTCCAAGACTGAGCGGCTAAGCTCGTCCGCGCGAATTCGAGTCCGTCCCCTGATTCGAATACGCCGGGTGCTTCGGCGGACCCGATCGGTGCGTCGGCGACCCGGTTCTCCACAGTTTGGCATACCAGGCGCCGAAGGCACGGTCGTCGGCGTGGCGGCCGTGAACCGGCGCGCGTCATGCCCTGAGCGTTTATCAGGGATGTGGCGTGAATCATGGATTATTTCGTATTTGCGATAACTTGGCCTCTGCCCGAGGCCGGTTGATTCCGCCATTTGGCGACGAAACGTGCGTTCCCGGACAGACACTTAGCCACCTGCACAACGTTGCACGGCAGCAACAGCATCGGGGAACCGCCGCCCCGATCACGATTCCGAGTTGCCGCCGTTAACCCGCTCGCACAGAGTGTTCTCGCACTGGGGGCAACGCCAGGGCAGAAGTGCAATTTCCAGCGGTCAACGCTCGGTCATTCAAAAACAAAGGGTGACGCGATATCGAGGTCCTCGAAGATCTCGGGCGCAGTATGCCTTCCCTCGGGTCTCGAAGCTTTTGGAGATATCAATGAAGCTCTTGAAGAGCTCGCTTCTCGCCTCCGCAGCAGGGTTTGCTGCGGTCGCCGGAGCACAGGCAGCTGACCTCCCGGTCAAGAAGGCTGCGCCGATCGAATACGTCCGCGTTTGCTCCGCCTACGGCGCCGGCTTCTTCTACATCCCCGGCACGGATACCTGCATTCGTCTCTCGGGCCGCGCCCGCCTCGACGTTGGCTACCAGCCGACCTCCGCCCGCTCCAACAACGGTTCGCAGGGCGACACCACCGGCTACATCGGCCTCGCCCGCATTAACGTCGACGCCCGCACCCAGACCGGCTACGGCACCCTGCGCGCCTTCGTGCGTCTCCAGTTCGCCTCGCGCACCGGTGCCACCGGCGGTCTCCGCTCCGGCACCCAGGAGCGCATCGGCAGCGCCTTCGCCGCCATCGGCCAGGACCAGGGCGGCCGCGTGCAGCAGTTCGTGAACACCGACAAGGCGTTCATCCAGTTCGCCGGCCTCACCGCTGGTCGCGCTTCCTCGTTCTTCGACTTCTACGCTCACGACTTCGAGTTCGCCGGTGCCACCGCCAACTCGGATCTGCAGTCGACCAACCTGCTCGCCTACACGAGCAAGCTCGGCGACGGCGGCCTGTCGGCCACGGTCTCGCTCGAAGATCCGTCCTTCCGCCGCAACACGATCAACTCGCAGGAATCCACCGCTGCCGGTGCTCTCTCCCGCGTCCTGCTGTCGACGAACGCCCTCGGCGTTCCGACCTTCCAGCAGATCGAAGTCTCGCAGCGCAACCGTATGCCCGACTTCGTCGGCGTGCTTCGCTACGACGCCGCCTGGGGTTCGGCCCAGCTCTCCGCCGCCGTCAAGGAGCTGAACACCAGCAACGTCATCGGCACGGGCAGCGCCAACGTCGCCGGCATCGTCGGCCTCCAGAACAACTTCTTCGCTCCCGGTATCGTCGGTCCCGGTGCTCGCGTCTCCAGCGAGTACGGTTGGGCCGTCCAGGGTGGCGTGAAGATCAACATGCCCTTCATCGCCCCCGGCGACACCCTGTACCTGCAGGGCGCCTACGGTGAAGGCGCGACCCTCTACACCGGCTACTCCTCGTACAACGGCAGCTACACGCGTTCGGCCAGCACCATCAACGGCGCTGCGTTCGATCCCTACATGGCGGATGCCTCCCTCAACCCGATCACGGGTAAGATCGACCTTTCCACCAGCTGGACGGTGGTCGGTTCGTTCCTGCACTACTGGGCTCCCGAGTGGCGCTCGGCCGTGTTCGGCAGCTACGGCGAGATGTCCTTCGCTCGTGGCGCGCGTGAAGCCAACGCCGCCGCCTATGCCGGCTCCGGCTTCGCGCCGGGCGTGAACTCCGCCGCGTTCATCGGCGCGCCGGGCTCGCGTGCTTTCGCTCTCAGCCCGGCCCTGCGCGACAACTACCAGTTCGTCGCAGGCGGCAGCATCATCTGGTCGCCCGTGAAGGACCTCGATATCGGTCTCGAGGGCTTCTACACCAAGGTCGGCGTCCAGAACGGTCGTGTCATCGACCAGTTCAACAACGGCACCCTGACGGCGGCCCAGGTGAACGCTCTCACGGCGGCCCAGGCCACCAGCCTCCGCACCGTCACCGCCTCGGACACCTTCCAGCTGCGCGCCCGCGTTCAGCGCGACTTCTAAGCCAATCACCACGAACGATCCGGGCTCGCCTCCGAGCCCGGATCGTTCAAAACCCGATTTCTTCGAGAGACGCGGACTGGCCCGGCTGAAAAGTCGGGCCTTTTTGCGTGTCGGCTCGCCGCCGCGCGGGGGGAGGGATCGGCCGGGGGCAGCGCCGCATCCCGCATGCCCCCGCGACCATCGCCCCGACCGCTTCGGCGGACGCGGGACCCGCGCGGCATACCCCTTGCCTGGGGGGAGGGCACTTCCACCCTGGAAAGTGCGAAAACAACGATTGCGGTGGTATACACCGCTGCTACGTTGCCTTCGGTCATGGTCCAGCGACGGCCAATGGGGCGGTCGGCCTTCAGGAGTCATCCTTGCAGATGCGTTCGAGTCATCAGAGATCCACCCTCTCCGCACTGGCACTCAGCCTTGCCGTGGCCGTGTCCGCGGGCGGGAGCGCCCAGGCGCAAGACCTCACCGGGACCCTGAAGAAGATCAAGGAAACCAACGCGATCACCATCGGCTACCGGGACGCCTCCGTGCCGTTCTCGTATCTCGACGGCGACCAGAAGCCGGTCGGCTACGCCTTCGAGATCTGCCAGAAGATCGCCGAGGCGGTGAAGACCAACCTCAAGCTTCCCAACCTCGAGGTGAAGCTGAACCCGGTCACCTCGGCCACCCGCATCCCGCTGATCGCCAACGGCACGATCGATCTGGAATGCGGCTCCACCACCAACAACCCGGACCGCCAGAAGCAGGCGACCTTCACCAACACCCACTTCCTGACCGCGACGCGCTTCGTCGCCAAGAAGTCGGCCAAGCTCGACAAGATCGAGGACCTGAAGGGCAAGACCGTCGTCTCGACCTCCGGCACCACCAACATCCGCCAGATCAACGAGGCGAACACCGCGCGCAACCTCGGCCTGACGATCCTGCCGGCCAAGGACCACGCCGAGGCCTTCCTGATGGTCGAGACCGGCCGCGCCGCGGCCTTCGTGATGGACGACGTGCTGCTCGCCTCCCTGGCCGCCAGCTCGAAGGAGCCCGGTGCCTACGCGATCTCCAGCGAAGCCCTGTCGAAGCCCGAGCCCTACGGCATCATGCTGCGCAAGGACGACGCCCCGTTCAAGGCCGTCGTCGATGAGGCCACCGCGAAGCTCTACAAGAGCCCGGAGGGCAAGGCCCTCTACGACAAGTGGTTCACGAAGCCGATCCCGCCGCGCGGCATCAACCTGAACCTGCCCATGAGCGAGGCGATGGCCAAGCAGTTCGCCACGCCGAGCGACAGCCCGGACCCGGCGGCCTACTGAGCCTTCCGCCCTTCCACCGCCGAGACGTCGAGCGCCTCGCCCCACCCCGGGGCGGGGCGTTTCGCTGTCGGGGCTTCGTTTCGCGTGGCGTGCGTCGGTCCCGGGGCTCAGCGCGTCGCGGCCGCCGGGCCGGTCTCCCGTACGAGGCGCTCCATGGTCGCGAAAAGCACGGACCAGTCGACGGGCTTGGCGACGTGCGCGTCCATGCCGGCGGCGTGGCAGCGCTCGATCTCCTCGCTCATCGCGTTGGCGGTCAGGGCGATGATCGGGAGGCGGCTGCGCCCCTCCGCCTGCTCGCGGGCGCGGATGGCCCGGGTCGCCGCGAGTCCGTCCTGGCCCGGCATCTGAACGTCCATCAGCACGAGGTCGAGGGGACCCTGGTCGAGGGCGGCCGCCACGGCGCGCTCGCCGTCCTCCACCACCGTGACCGCATGCCCCTTCTGACGCAGAACCGTGCCGATGATCTCCTGGTTGATCGCGTTGTCCTCGGCCAGCAGGACCCGCCAAACCGCCCCGGCGGTGGCCTGGAGCAGCGGCGACGGGCGATCCTCCGCCGCGCTCTCCGCCTCGGCCAGCCGCAGCGGCACCTCGAACCAGAAGGTCGACCCGGCGCCGAACGCGCTCTCGACCCCGATCTCGCCGCCCATGAGCTGCACGAGGCGCCGGCAGATGGTGAGGCCGAGCCCGGTTCCGCCGTATTGGCGGGAGGTCGAGCCGTCCGCCTGGGCGAAGCGCTCGAACAGGTGCGGAAGGGTCTCGGGCAGGATGCCGATGCCGGTATCGATGAGCTCGATCCGGAGCCGCGCGCGGCTGCGGCGGGGCTTGGCGGGATCCTGCAGCCAGGAGGCCCGCAGGGTCACGCTGCCCTCCGGCGTGAATTTGATCGCGTTCGTGGTGAGGTTCAGGATGACCTGGCGCAGGCGCGTCGGATCGCCGAGGACCCATTCGGGAACGTCCGGCGCGATCGCGATCCCGAAGGCGATCGGGCGATCCTGGAGCGTCTCGGCACTGAGTTCGCGGCAGCCCTCGATCAGGGCCGGCAGGCTGAAGGGGAGGGCCTCGATCGTCAGGTGGCCCGCCTCGATCTTCGAGAAGTCGAGGATGTCGTTGACGATGGTGAGGAGCGAGCGCCCCGATTCGCGGGCGAGACCCACGAAGCGGGCCTGGTCCCGGGTCAGCGTCGCGTCCTCCCGCAGGAGGTCGTGCACGCCGAGGATTCCGGCCAGTGGGGTCCGGAGTTCGTGGCTCATGTTGGCCAGGAACTCGGCCTTGGCCCGCGCGGCGGCCTCGGCGGCGGCCCGGGCGCTCTTGAGATCGGCCTCCTGGGTCTTGCGCTCCGAGACGTCGCGGATGGCCTGGATGACCTGGATGCCGGTGGCGTCCTCGATCCGCCGGAACGCCGCCTCGACCCAGATCCAGGTCCCGGCCTTCCGGCGCATCCGGTAGATCACCGATCCGGTCGGGTGCTCTGCCCCGAGGGCCCGGAGGGTGGCATCGAGCTTGGCGACGTCCTCGGCGTGGACCAGCGTGCGCAGGCCGATCGCGTCCGCCTCCTCGGCGGAGTAGCCGAGCATGCTCGTCACGGCGGGCGCGATGTAGCGGTGGCGGCCCGCCGCATCGTCGAGGACGACGAGATCCGAGGTGTAGTCCGCCAGGAGCCGGAAGCGGGCCTCGCTCTCGCGCAGGCGCTCGTCGGAGCGGCGCCGGTGCGTGATGTCCGTCAGGGTCTGCACATAGCCCTCGCCCGTGTGCATCGGCAGCGAGCGGACCTCGATCACGCTGCCGTCCTGGCGGCGCCGCTCCGAGCGCAGGTCGGTGGTGCGGCGGTTCTCGTCGAGGAGCCAGTGGCGGGGGTCCTGGATCGAGGTTCCCCAGGCGCCGCTCTCGCGCAGGCTGCGCCGGATGGCGCGGTAGTCGGGCCGCTGGGCCATCAGGGCAGGGGGCAGGGACAGGATCTCGACGGCGCGCCGGTTGATGACCGGGACCGAGCCGTCGGCGCCGATGAGCAGGAGGCCCTGATCCATGCTTTCGAGGGTCGCCTCCAGCAGCGCCGACTTGTCGGCGAGCGCGCGCTCGGCCTGTTTCACCTCCGTGACATCCGCGAAGACGCCGAAGATCGAGCGCACCGAACCGTGCCCGCCCGCGCTCCCGTGCTCGAACTGGCAGAGACCCCGCACGAGGACGTCGCGGACCTCCCCCGAGGGGCGCACCAGCCGCAGCGCGATGTCGAAGCCCTCCCGGCGCCGGATGGCGCGCGTGACGATCGTCCGCGCGGAGGCGCGATCGTCCGGATGGCAGGCGGCGAGGCTGCGGCGGATCGTCGGCCTGAAGGTCGCGGGGTCGAGGCCGTGGATGCGGTACACCTCGTCGGACCAGGTCAGGCGGCGCGCCTGTAGCTGGAGATCCCAGTGCCCCACATGGGCGACCTGCTCGGCCAGGACCAGGAGCCGGTTCGCCTCGCGCGCCTCGGCCTCGGCGAGCTTCAGGTGACTGATGTCGTGGATGCCCACGTAGATCCGATCGATCGCCTGCGTGACGGGATTGCGCAGCGGAACGTGGACGGCCTCGAAGAACGACCCGTCGGCGTGGTTCTCCAGGCGCACGGTCTTGCCGTCGGCGAGGGTGCGCGCCAGGGCGGTACGCATCTGCGCGGCCTGGATGGCGGAGAGGACGGCCTCGATCGGCCGACCCAGGACCTCGTCGCCCCGGCCCGCTGCGGCGGCGGCCGCCGGATTCCAGTTCGCGAGGCGGAAATCGGCGGGCGGCCTGACGTGGAAGATGAATTGGCGGTCCGCCGAGGCCTCGAACAGGTCGCGCAGGAGCAGCTGGGCTTCGTGAGCGCTGCGCCGCGCGAGCGCGTTCCGCCGCCGCCGTCGCCCGATGCGGATACCGATGAGCACCAGACCGGCTAGGGCCAGCACCACGGTGACGAGCGCGAGATCGACGCCTCGCGCGTCCTCCTTCAGCCCCGTCATCGACTCCATGAGAACGGCGGGGGTCGGGCTCGCGCCGGGCGTGACGCCCTCGGCGCCCGGAGCGCGCCAGGCCGGCCACCAGATGGGCAGGCTAGCCACGCGGCTGCTCCCGCATCGCGGTTCGGCACTGGGTGAGCAGGAATGCGATGCCGACGACGAGGAGGGCGACCGCGCCCCCGGTGATGGCCGGGAGGTGGGGCATCGGGGCAAGCCGGCCGGCGACCAGCGGATCGGTGGCGATCATCTCCCCGGCGATCCAGCCCAGCAGTGCCGCGCCGGCCCAGACGATCACGGGAAACCGGATCAGAAGCGCGGTGATCAGCGAGGCGCCCATGATGATGAGTGGGATCGAGAGGACCAGTCCGAAGACGAAGAGCGCCGTGTGTCCCTTCGCGGCGGCGGCCACCGCCACGACGTTGTCGAGGCTCATCACCGCGTCGGCGATCGCGATGGTGCGGACGGCCCGCCAGAGTGTCCCGCTCGCGGCGACGGTGGGGTCGGGCTCGGGCTCGCCCATCGCGAGCTTCACCGCGATTGTCACGAGGAGCAGGCCGCCGGCAATGCGCAGGAGGGGAATTTCGAGGAGTGTCGAGACGATCAGCGCGAACAGAATGCGCAAGCCGACCGCGGTGGCGGCACCGAGCAGTATGCCGGTGCGCCGACGGTCCTCGGGCAGGCCCCGGCACGCCAGCGCGATGACGATCGCGTTGTCGCCCGAGAGAAGCAGATCGATCCAGACGATCTGAAGGACCGCGACGAGGAATTGCGGGTCGTTGATGTCCATCGAAGCCTTCGAGACCGGTGCCGGTCGGGCGGCCGAGCGGGTTCGACTGAGGTAGCCGATCGCCGCACCTTCGCACACGCGGCAAAGCGCCGATGCAGTGCACCAGCGCTTCAATCCAGAATGGCATCCCGTGGCAAGCGGAAGTTTCTGGCGGGACGGGCCCGTGTCGTGCGCGGTGACAGATAGCATCGGACCGGACGCGGCGCGATCCGGCGGATCGGCCGGGCTCACGTGTAGAGCCGCGCCCCGACCCGACGCGCCGCGCATGGCTCGGCCCTGAAGCGTTCGGGGCCGGCGCGCTGGCGCATGCCTCTCGGAGGGCCGCCGCGGCCTCTCCGCAACGGGTCCGCGGCACGACGGGAAAGGGCGTGATCCGACGGGTTTCGCGCCTTGACTTCCGGTGACGCGGGGTCGCATTGCACAATCCTGTGGGATGGTGCTTCCGTCCCGCCGGGCTGACATTCCTTTGAAAGCCTCTAAGGTCCCTGCCGGCCATCGCCGCAAGGTGGGACGACGGTCACCCGGCGCATTCATGCTTGGAGCTTGACACTTGGCGAACACGGCAGGCCACCCCGAGAGCCCCCACGGCGCGCCGGACGGCACGCGACGCGACTTCATGTTCCTCGCGACCGGTGCCGGGCTCGCCGTCGGTGCGGGCGCCCTGGCTTGGCCCTTCGTCGCCTCGATGGCGCCGGATGCGGAGACCATCGCGGCCGGTGCCCCCCTCGAAGTCGACCTGACGCCAATCCAGGAAGGTCAGATCGTAAACGTCTTCTGGCGCGGCAAGCTCATCTTCGTCCGGAACCGGACGGAGAAGGAGGTCAAGGAGGCCTCCGAGGTGAAGTTGGCCGACCTCATCGACCCGCAGGCCGATTCGGCCCGCGTCAAGCAGGGCCACGCCAAGTGGCTCGTCGTCTACGGCAATTGCACCCATCTCGGTTGCGTGCCGATCGGGCACCAGGGGCAGTACGAGGGCTGGTCCTGCCCCTGCCACGGCTCGCTCTACGATACGTCCGGCCGCGTCCGCCGGGGTCCCGCCCCGACGAACCTGCCTATCCCGCCCTACGTGTTCGAGTCGGATTCGAAGATCCGGATCGGCGAAGAGGGTGGCAAGGCGGTCGCCTGACACAGTGAAACAGGAATTGGAGCGGGTCGCCCCATGAGCGCACACGGCAATACCTACGTTCCCAAGAGTGCCCTTGCGAAGTGGTTCGAATCGCGCCTGCCCCTAATCGGGCTGGTGCATTCGTCCTTCGTCTCCTTCCCGGTGCCGCGGAACCTGAACTACTTCTGGACCTTCGGCGCGATCCTGATCGCCATGCTGGTCTCGCAGATCGTCACCGGCATCTGGCTGGCGATGCATTACGATCCGTCCGCCGCCAACGCCTTCAACTCCGTCGAGCACATCATGCGCGACGTGAACTATGGCTGGCTGCTGCGCTACATGCACGCCAACGGCGCCTCGATGTTCTTCGTGGCGGTCTACGTGCACATCTTCCGGGCGCTGTACTACGGGTCGTACAAGGCCCCGCGCGAGGTGCTCTACATCCTCGGCGTGATCATCTACCTCCTGATGATGGCCACCGCCTTCCTGGGCTACACCCTGCCGTGGGGCCAGATGAGCTTCTGGGGTGCGACCGTCATCACCAGCATCCTGGGCGCGATCCCGGTGGTGGGTGAGACCATCCAGAGCCTGCTCTGGGGCGGCTACTCGGTCGGCAGCCCGACCCTGAACCGCTTCTTCTCGCTGCATTACCTGCTGCCGTTCATGATCACGGGCGTCGTCGTCCTGCACGTCTGGGCGCTGCACGTGACGGGCCAGAACAACCCGGCGGGCATCCCGATCAAGTCCGGCAAGGACGCGGTGGCCTTCACGCCCTACGCGACCGTCAAGGACGTGTTCGCCTCGGTCGTGTTCTTCGCCTTCTTCGCCTACTGGATCTTCTATCAGCCGAACTACCTCGGCCACGCCGACAACTACGTGCCGGCCAACCCGGCCGTGACGCCCGCGCACATCGTGCCGGAATGGTACTTCCTGCCCTTCTACGCGATCCTGCGCGCGGTGCCGGACAAGCTCGGCGGCGTCATCCTGATGTTCAGCGCCGTGCTGATCCTGGCGCTGGCTCCCTGGCTCGACACCTCCCGCGTGCGCTCCTGCAACTACCGCCCGATCTACCGTCAGTTCTTCTGGCTGTTCCTGGTGGTCTGCGTGCTGCTCGGCTGGCTCGGCGCCAAGCCGCCGGAGGGTGGCTACGTCATCGCGGCCCGCATCTGCACGGCCTACTACTTCCTGCACTTCCTGCTCGTGATGCCGCTCGTCGGCCTGTTCGAGACGCCGAAGGCTCTTCCGGGATCGATCCTCGAGACCGTGACGGGACCGGGCAAGCAGGTGAGCGGGTCCGGGATGCCGATCGGTGCCGCCGCCGCACCATCGTCCAAGGGTTGAGGGCAGGGGACTTTTGAGAACCATGAAAACGACCCGCGTCCTCGCCGCGTCCCTGCTCGCGGCCGTCATGAGCGTCACCGTCGCGTCGGCGGATGAGGGAACCCCTCATCCGCCCCGCGAGAAGTGGAGCTTCGCCGGCATCTTCGGCCGCTTCGACCAGGCCCAGCTCCAGCGCGGCTTCCAGGTCTACAAGGAGGTCTGCTCGAGCTGTCACGGCATGAGCCTCGTGCGCTTCCGCAACCTGGCCGAGGCCGGAGGCCCCGGCTTCAGCGCCGGTCAGGTCAAGGAGCTCGCCGCCCAGTACAAGGTGAAGGAGCAGAACGATGCCGGCGAGGACGTCGACCGTCCCGCCCGCGCCGCCGACGCCTTCCCGTCGCCCTTCCCGAACGAGAAGGCGGCGGCCGCCGCCAACGGCGGCAAGGCGCCGCCCGACTTCTCGGTGTTGGCCAAGGCGCGGACCTACGAGCGCGGCTTCCCGCTGTTCGTGATCGATGCGCTGCCGTTCGTCGGCTATTCCG
This sequence comes from Methylobacterium goesingense, assembly GCF_022179225.1. Lineage (GTDB taxonomy): Bacteria > Pseudomonadota > Alphaproteobacteria > Rhizobiales > Beijerinckiaceae > Methylobacterium > Methylobacterium goesingense. The sequence goes on along the minus strand of NZ_BPQL01000043.1, from coordinate 8,822 downwards.
AGCAGGGCGTGGACTACATCCACGCGCTCTTGAACGGGTACGAAGACCCGCCGGCCGGCAAGGAGATCCCCACCGGCACCTACTACAACAAGTACTATGCCGGTCACCTGATCGCGATGCCGAAGCCCATCAGCGACGGGCAGGTGACCTACGCCAAGAACGACAAGGGCGAGCCGGTCGTCCCCGAGACGACGGAGCAGTACTCCCACGACGTCGCGGCGTTCATGGCCTGGGCCGCCGAGCCCCACATGATGGCGCGCAAGGCCCTCGGCCTGCGGGTGATCCTGTTCCTGCTCGTCCTCTCGGGTCTGCTCTACTACGTGAAGAAGAAGATCTGGGCGAAGGTCGGCGGCGAGGTCCACGGCCTCCAGCCCGAGCTGCACAAGACCTACTGATCCGAGACCTGCGGATCTGTGACCTGCTGATCCGAGAGCGGGCGGTCCCCACGGGGTCGCCCGCTCTCGATTTTCCCTTCGTTGACATGCCCCGCGCCGGCGCCCCAAGGAGGGGCGACCGGCGCGATCTTTATGGAGACCAGGATGACGGCAGCGGTGCTCGGCGTGATGGGCGGTTCGGGGGTCTACGACCTCCCCGGTCTCGAGGATGTCCGCGAGGAGCGGATCGAGTCTCCCTGGGGCGAGCCCTCCGACGCCCTGCGTATCGGCCGCATCGGTGAGACCCGGGTGGTGTTCCTGGCCCGCCACGGGCGCGGCCACCGCTTCTCGCCCACCGGCATCAATTACCGCGCGAACATCGACATCCTGAAGCGGGCGGGCGTCACCGACCTCGTCTCCCTCTCGGCCTGCGGCTCGTTCAAGGCGGAACTGCATCCCGGCCTCTTCGTACTCGTCGACCAGTTCGTCGACCGCACCGTCGGGCGGGCCTCGTCGTTCTTCGGCAACGGCTGCGTCGCCCACGTCTCCCTGGCGCACCCGATCGGCCCCGCCCTGCAGGCCCGGATCGCGGCGGCGGCGCAAGCCGAGGACATCGCGGTCCAGCGCGGCGGCACCTATGTCTGCATGGAGGGGCCGCAATTCTCCACCTACGCCGAGTCCACCACCTACAAGGCGCAGGGCTACGACGTGATCGGCATGACCAACATGCCGGAGGCCAAGCTCGCCCGCGAAGCCGAGATCACCTACGCGACCATCGCGATGGTCACCGACTTCGATTGCTGGCACCCGACCCACGACGCCGTGGACGTGGCCGCCGTGGTGGCGGTGGCCCGGGCCAATGCCGACAAGGCGGCGCGCCTCGTCGCCCGCCTCGCCCGCGATTTCCCCGCCGAACGCGAGGCCTGCCCGGTGGGCAGCGAGCGCGCCCTCGACGGCGCCATCATGACGGCGCCCGCTCAGCGTGACGCCGCCCTCCTCGCCAAGCTCGACGCCGTCGCCGGGCGGGTGATCGGGGCCTGACCGGCCGGCGGTGGATTTGGCCCCCGCCGCCCTTCACGGGACCCCGACTTCGCACTAGAAGGCGGGTTCGTGTCAGAACCGGAACCGAACCGTGATCTCAGAGGCCCAGCGCGCCGCCAGTATCAGCCGCAAGACCGCGGAGACCGACGTGCGCGTGTCCTTCGCCCTCGACGGGACCGGGAAGGCCAGGATCGCGACCGGCGTCGGCTTCTTCGATCACATGCTGGAATTGTTCGCCCGGCACGGTCTGTTCGATCTCGACGTGGAGGTCACCGGCGACCTCCACGTGGATCACCACCACACCGTCGAGGATACGGGCATCGCCCTGGGCCAGGCCTTCGCCCAGGCTCTGGCGGACAAGCGCGGGATCACCCGCTACGCCGACATCCACCTGCCCATGGACGAGACCCTGACCCGGGTCGCCATCGACATCTCGGGCCGTCCCTTCCTGGTCTTCCGCACGCAGTTCCGGGTGGAGAAGATCGGCCAGTTCGATACCGAACTGGTGCGTGAGTGGTTCCAGGCCTTCGCGATGAATGCCGGCCTGACGCTGCATGTCGAGACCCTGTACGGCGACAACGCGCACCACATCGCGGAGAGCTGCTTCAAGGGATTGGCCCGCGCCTTGCGGCAGGCGGTCACCGTCGATCCGCGCGAGGGCGGACGCGTTCCCTCGACGAAGGGTTCACTCTGATCCGCTCGACGGATCGGAGCAGAGGAGGCGAGACGTGATGCGGACCTACACGCTGCACCCGGAGCGGGACGCCCTGGCCGGGCAGGCGCATGGCCTCGAGCGCGCGTACCTCGTGCCGGACGGCTTCTCCTGGACTGCCTTCGCCTATGGCCCCCTGTGGTTCTTCTTCCACCGTCTCTGGCTGGCCGGGCTCGGGGTGCTGGTCCTGCTGGCGGTCCTCGCGATGGCCGGCCGCTTCCTCGGGCTGACACCGGTGGCGGGTTTCGTGGTCGCGCTGCTGGCCATGGTGCTGATCGGCCTCGAGGCCTCGTCCCTGCGGCGCTGGACCTATGCGCGGGCGGGCCGGCCCGTGCGCGACGCCGTGATGGCGGCGAGCCCCGAAGAGGCCGAGATGAAGGCGGCGCTCCGCTGGCTCGGCGGAGGGTCGCTGCCCCGGCCCGCTTCCGCAGGCCATGCGAGTCTCGCGGTGCCGCCGAGCGATCTGGCCATCGGCATGTTCCCCTTCAGCGAGGGCCGCCGGTGAGCGCCGAGACCGTCGCGATCATCGATTACGGATCGGGCAACCTGCATTCGGCCGCGAAGGCGTTCGAGCGCGCGGCACGGGAAGCCGGCCTCGATGCGACCCGGATCGTCCTCACCGACGAGGCCGAGACCGTGGCGAAGGCAGACCGCGTGGTCCTGCCCGGCGTCGGCGCCTACGCGGATTGCCGCCGCGGCCTCGACGCGGTGCCCGGCATGGTCGAGGCGATGACTCACGCCGCCAAAGTGCGGGCGAGGCCCTTCCTCGGCATCTGCGTCGGCATGCAGCTCCTGGCGACGCGCGGCCTCGAATACGACACCACCCCGGGGCTCGGCTGGATTCCCGGCGATGTCGGTCCGATCCGGCCCCACGACCCGGCCCTCAAGGTGCCCCACATGGGCTGGAATACCCTGGAGGTGGACCGCGACCACGCCCTGCTCGCCGAGATCCCGACCGGGGCGGACGGCCTGCATGCCTACTTCGTGCACAGCTTCGCCCTGAGCCCGGAGCGGCCCGACGACCGCGTGGCGCACAGCGATTACGGCGGCGTCGTCACCGCCATGGTGGCGCGTGACAACGTCGCCGGCACCCAGTTCCATCCGGAGAAGAGCCAGCGGCTCGGCCTCGCGCTCCTCGCCAACTTCCTGCGCTGGCGTCCTTAGAACCGCGCCGATCCCGAACCGCACACTCGAAAGCGAACCGACGCGTGATCCTGTTTCCGGCCATCGATCTCAAGGAAGGGCGCTGCGTCCGCCTCGTGCAGGGCGACATGGCGCAGGCCATCGTGTTCAGCGACGACCCGGCCGCCCAGGCCGCGGTCTTCGAGGAGCAGGGCTTCTCCTGGCTGCACGTGGTCGATCTCGACGGCGCCTTCGCGGGCGCGCCGATGAACGCCGACGCCGTCGACGCGATCCTGGCCCGGACCAAGCTGCCGGTGCAGCTCGGCGGCGGCATCCGCGAGATGCGCACCCTCGAGGCCTGGATCGCCAAGGGCGTCAGCCGCGTCATCATCGGCACCGCCGCCGTGCGGGACCCCGCCTTCGTGCGCGAGGCCGCCCGGCTCTATCCCGGCAAGATCGCGGTCGGCATCGACGCCAAGGACGGCCGCGTCGCGGTGGAGGGATGGGCCACCACCTCCAGCATGACGGCGGAGGAACTCGGCCGCCGCTTCGAGGATGCCGGGGTTGCCGCCATCATCTACACCGACATCGCCCGCGACGGCATCCTGAAGGGCCTGAACATCGAGATGACCCTCGGGCTCGCCCGCGCGGTGACGATTCCCGTGATCGCGTCGGGCGGCCTCGCCTCCATCGAGGACGTCCACCGCATCCTGGAGCCCGATTGCGCGCTCCTGGCCGGCGCCATTACGGGCCGCGCCCTCTATGACGGCCGAATCGATCCGCGCGAGGCCCTCGCCGCCATCAAGCGCGCCACCGGCTCGGCCGCCGCCGACCCGGCGGCCTGACGCGTTCGAGGCCCGCCCATGTTGAAGACCCGCATCATCCCCTGCCTCGACGTGAAGGACGGGCGCGTCGTGAAGGGCGTGCAGTTCCTCGAACTGCGCGATGCCGGCGATCCGGTGGAGGCGGCCAAGGCCTACGACGCCGCCGGGGCGGACGAACTCTGCTTCCTCGACATCACCGCGAGCCACGAGGACCGGGGCACGCTCCTCGACGTGGTCAGCCGCACGGCGGAAGCCTGCTTCATGCCGCTGACCGTGGGCGGCGGCATCCGCACGGTGGCGGATATCCGCACCCTGCTGCTCGCCGGGGCCGACAAGGTCTCGATCAACACGGCGGCGGTGAACGACCCCGATTTCGTGGCGCGCGGGGCCGAGAAATTCGGCAGCCAGTGCATCGTCGTCGCCATCGACGCCAAGCGCACCTCCGGCCCCGGCGAGCCTGCCGCCTGGCAGATCTTCACCCATGGCGGACGTAAGGCGACCGGCCTCGACGCCATCGATTTCGCCCGCACCGTCACCGCGCGCGGCGCCGGTGAATTGCTGGTGACCTCCATGGATCGGGACGGCATGCGCTCGGGCTACGACATCGGCCTGACGCGGGCGATCGCGGACGCCGTCACGGTGCCGGTCATCGCCTCGGGGGGCGTCGGCAGCCTCGACGATCTGGTGGCTGGCGTGCGCGACGGCGGCGCCAGCGCCGTGCTGGCGGCCTCGATCTTCCACTTCGGTCAGCACACCGTATCCGAGGCCAAGGCCCACATGGCGGCGGCCGGACTTTCCATGCGCCTCGATCTGTAAGCACGGCGGCGGCCGGCCCTTGCGTCATGATCCATCGTGCCGCACGCTCGCGCCGACGGCACGATAGGCCCGGTTCGCCGGGACCCAGGATTGTATGACCCACTTCACGCTCAACGACCTCGAAGCCCTGGTGGCCGACCGCGCCGCGGCGTCCCCCGAGACCTCCTACACGGCCAAGCTCCTTGCCGGCGGCCAGGGGCGGGCGGCCAAGAAGCTCGGCGAGGAGGCCGTGGAGGCCGCCATCGCCGCCGTGCAGGGTGACCGCGCCGGCCTGGTGAGCGAGGCGGCGGACGTGCTCTACCACCTGCTCGTGGTGCTGCGCGGCGGCGGCATCCCCCTCGACGAGGTCCTGGCCGAGCTGGAGCGCCGCACGGCCCAGAGCGGAATCGCCGAGAAAGCCGCGCGGGGGCCGGCGTGAACGCCGAGATGCCCGTTCCGGTCGCCACGCCGCGCATGCCCGCGGAGGGGCAGGATCCGGTCACCGGGGAGGGCTCCGAGCGGCTCTCCCCTTACCGCCTTTTCACCCGCGAGGAATGGGCTCAGCTGCGCGCAGACACGCCGCTGACCCTGGCGGCCGAAGAGGTGGCGCGCCTGCAATCGCTCAACGATCCGATCTCCGTGGAGGAGGTCGAGGCGATCTACCTGCCGCTGTCGCGCCTGCTGTCGCTCTACGTCGCGGCGACGCAAGGGTTGTTCAAGGCGACCCAGCGCTTCCTGCTCGCCGAGCACGAGACCAAGGTGCCCTACATCATCGGGTTGGCGGGCTCGGTGGCGGTGGGCAAGTCCACCTCCGCCCGCGTCCTGGCGGCCCTGCTGGCGCGCTGGCCGAACACCCCGAAGGTCGATCTCATCACCACGGACGGCTTCCTCCTGCCCAACGCCGAGTTGCGCCGCATGGGCGCCATGGAGCGCAAGGGTTTTCCGGAGAGCTACGACACCGCGGCCCTCCTGCGCTTCCTCACGGACATCAAGGCCGGCAAGAAGCGGGTCGCCGCACCCCTCTACTCGCACCTCGTCTACGACGTCATGCCGGGGGAGGAGCGGGTCATCGAGTCGCCCGACATCCTCATCGTCGAGGGCCTCAACGTGCTCCAGCCCGCGCGCCTGCCGCGCGACGGCACCGCGATTCCGTTCGTGTCCGACTTCTTCGACTTCTCGATCTACCTCGACGGGCACGAGGACGACCTGCACCGCTGGTACGTCAACCGCTTCCTGCGCCTGCGCCAGACCGCCTTCCGCGATCCGCTCTCCTACTTCCGCAAGTACGCGGAGGTGACGGAGGCCGAGGCCATCGAGATCGCCGACACGCTCTGGACCACGATCAACCTCCCGAACCTGCGCGACAACATCCTGCCCACCCGTCAGCGGGCGAGCCTGATCCTCGCCAAGGGCGCCAGCCACCGCATCGAAAGCGTGGCCCTGCGCCGGCTCTGAGGTTCGCTATGGGCGGCAGGCGCTCGGGTCGCCCGTACGGGATGGCCGCTGCGGGTGGATGTCCACGGGGCGGCGTTCGGGCGGCGACTCATGGAAGCGGACGTCGCTGCCGCGCCCGCTCACGACTCTACTTCGTCGGAGCCAGGACCACCGTCAGCATTTCCTGAATACAGCCATCGATTGGTGATCTGACGGCTTTGGCTGCGTGTGGTGAGCGGGCTTTGTCTTTCCGGCCAGAACCGGACACTCCGCCCCCCACCACAAGCAGACAGATTTGCTGGTCAAGGGTTGGCTACGGTGTAGAAGCCTTGGCTTCTGAACGGGGGCGCCTACGCAGATGGTCGCTCAGCCTTCGGCCTTGGTGAAGGCATCGAAGGCCCGTGCGCTGTAGACCAGCGCCGCACCGGCATTCAACGCGACGGCGACACCGAGCGCCTCGACCATTTCCTCCTTCGATGCGCCCGCTTTGCGGGCGGCGTCGGTATGGAAAGCGATGCAGCCGTCACAGCGGGTCGTCACCGCCACGGCGAGCGCGATCAGTTCACGGGTCTTGGCATCGAGTTTCGGCTCCTTTGGCTTGGCGGATGCCAGTTGATCGTGCGCGTGAAGGAGCGCCGGGCTGATCTGGCCCATCTGACCTAGGGTTGACATCAACTCGCCCCGGTATCCGTTCCAGTTTTCCATGACGATCTCCCTTGGATGTGGCCCTCTCGCGGGCCTTCGACAGGCAGCGTCATATGCCCTGTCTACCAAGTAGTAGGTAGCCTATCGGGGTAGGAATCGCAACGCGGCGTTCGCACAGAATCGACGCTCCCAGAGTCGGCCTTGGGTCAGCGAGGGGTCGGAAGCGGTACGGCCGCTGCGGGACGGCAGGTCAGAATCGGCTCCCCGCGCCGAGCCTAAATCGCTGGACGGCCAACGAACGATCGCTTGCGAGCAGCGCCGGTGATCGTTGGAAACCATGGGTCGGGGCCGGCAGTATTCCCGCGCTCGATCACGCGGGATCGGGGCTCAATCCGAACCCAGCGGATAGGCCGCCTCGACCACGTAGGGGCCGCCGCCCTTCGACTCGCGGGCCGAGAACAGCGCCACCCGCTCCACCGGGACGGTGAGGGGCGTGAACAGGCCGCCTTTGCCGAGATAAGCGGCCACATCCTCCGGGCCTGCCTCGCGACGCAGGCGCGCCAGGGTGACGTGGGGCGTGAACTTGCGCCGCTCCGGCTCCGCCCCGGCCTGGCGGGCGAGGCGCTCCTGCTCGGCTTGGAGATCGAGAAGCTCCGGGCTCGGTACCACCGTGGCGAGGATGGCGCGCGGCCGGTCGCCGCCGAAGCTCGCCAGCCCGTCGAGGGTGACGGAGAACGGCGCGCGCGGTCGCGCCGCGACCAGCCCCTCGTGCAGGGCCTCCGCGACCTCGACCTCCACGTCCCCGAGGAAGCGCAGGGTGATGTGGTAGTCGGACGGGTCGATCCAGCGGCTGCCGCGCAGGGCGCCGCGCTTCAGCGACAGCGCCGCGCCGATCTGCTGCGGGATCTCAAGTCCGGTGAACAGGCGCGGCATCGGTTCAGCGGGGGCCGGGTTTCACGCGGTCGAGGAAGCGCTCGACGGTGGGGAGAATGCCGGCCACGATGGTCTCGACGCCCTTCGCGTTCGGGTGCAGCCCGTCGTCCAGATGCGCCGAGCGGTCGCCGAGGATGCTCTCGAGGAAAAACGGGTAGAGGACGAGGTCGTGGCTCCGGGCGAGATCCGGATAGATCGCGTCGAAGCGCGCCATGTAGTCCGGACCCAGGTTGGGCGAGGCCTTCATCCCGGTGAGCAGCACGGGGATGCCGCGTGCCTTGAGCCGCGTGATCATCGCCTCCAGGGCCTTGCGGGTGACAGCCGGGTCGGTGCCCCGCAGCATGTCGTTGGCCCCGAGTTCGAGGATGACGCCGTCGGTGCCGTCGGGAATCGACCAGTCCAGGCGGTCGAGCCCGCCGGTCGTCGTGTCGCCGGAGACGCCCGCATTGGCGATCGTCACGCGCCGCCCACGGGCCGTCAATGCGCGCTCCAATACGGTCGGAAAGGCGGCCGTCGCGGGCAGGCGGTACCCCGCCGTCAGGCTGTCGCCGAAGGCCACGAGCTTGATCGGGGCGGCTTCGGGCGCGGCGCGGGACGGCACCGCCCCGAGGGTGAGTGCGGCAAAGAGCACCATCAGCGCGGCGATCCCGGAACCCGGATGGCGCCTTCCGGCCGCGCGGACCATATCGACGCGGTGTGACACTTCACACAGACCCATTCGCTCACAACTCCGACCCTCGGCGCATCATGTTCGCACCCGCTCACAGATCGGTCACCCGTTGAACTCCGACAAGGCCACGGCACCGACCATCGCGCTCTCCGACATCGACCTCAGCCTGGGACGCGGTGCCGCCCGCGTGCACGTGCTGCGCGGGATCTCCCTCTCGGTGGCGGCCGGGGAGGCCGTGGGACTCGTCGGTCCCTCCGGCTCGGGCAAGTCGA